>JAQWNL010000018.1:0-19817 GCA_029268635.1 Flavobacteriaceae bacterium | reverse complement strand
ATGCATGCGACATAACAATATTTTCTTGTAATTTTGATAAATCATTATGACCAATAGTAACATTATATAAAGAACCAAACCCGGTATTAATACCATAAACTGGAATGGGATTATTTTTATTTTTTTTATCCAAGTAGTTCTTAGATTTATTAATATTTAGAATTGCTTCTTCAGATAATCCTAAAATTTTACGTTCATCTAAAATTAACTTTATCGTTGGTAGATCGATTAATTCAGAACTTATATAATGGATATTCGACATGGTTTACTAATAATTTAAAAAACAAAAATACTAATTCCTTGTTAAGTTTGAGCGTATTTTTTAAACAGTATGATTATTATAGTATTTTAACTGGAAAGTAATAAAAAAAATGATAAAAAACCTACTGCTATTGTTAGTAACCATAAATATTTTTTCTTGCAAAAAAAATAACATATATGCATGTAATTTTTACTGGATCCTTTGAAAATAGTAATGCCTACTCCTCTAAAATTTCTGACAATGGATTTGAAAAAATAATTGAAATTACTGAAAATAGAAAATTATGAGGAATATTATCAATATTTTACAAAAGATACTTCTTTTAAAGCTTCTGAATCTTTTTATAATTCATACAAAGAATTCAATTTTGCAAACAATTATGATTATGAAAATTCAAGTGCTTATAATAACTTATTAGAATCACATTGTACTAGAATGGTAAAAAATGTTTCTAGCAATAATAATAAGTATATCACATTGGCCTATTTATAACAGTAGATCATAAATTTCCAAAACGTAAAGACAACAAAAATTGAATAAAGGAATTAATTTCATCAAAAATATCCTTTCGGATAAATCGCAAGATGCTCATAGTTTTTAAAACTGACAAAACCATATTTACCCCTTCTATACCTCCATTAACAAAACAAAATAATATATTTGTAATTCTTAATTTTTGAGACTTAATTTTAAACTAACAACTGTTTTAATAAAATATACATTATGGTAAAAGATATCGCACTAGCTAACGTACACAATGCCTTAGGCGCAAAAATGATTCCTTTTGCAGGTTATAATATGCCTGTTTCTTATGGGGGTGTAAATGTAGAACATGAAACAGTAAGGAATGCGGTTGGTGTTTTTGATGTATCCCATATGGGAGAATTTTTAGTGATGGGTAATAATGCTTTAGATTTAATACAAAAAGTAACGAGTAATGATGCTTCCAAAATAGTGGACGACCAAGCACAATACAGTTGTTTTCCAAATGCAACTGGTGGTATTATAGACGATTTAATAGTATATCGTTTTAATGCTGAAAAATGGCTATTGGTAGTTAATGCTTCTAATATTGATAAAGATTGGGATTGGATTAATAGTCAGAATAGTATGAATGCTAAACTAAAAAATATCTCTGAGGATTATTCACTACTTGCAATTCAAGGACCAAAAGCAGTTGAAGCAATGCAATCTTTAACTTCTGTGGATTTAAGTGCTATCAAATTTTATCATTTTAAAGTGGCTGATTTTGCAGGATTAGAACATGTTATTATTAGTGCAACTGGCTATACAGGTAGTGGAGGCTTTGAAATTTATTGTAAAAACAGCGAAGTAGCGCAAGTATGGAAAAAAGTTTTTAAGGCAGGTGAAAATTTTGGAATTAAACCTATAGGATTGGCGGCAAGAGATACCTTGCGTTTAGAAATGGGCTATTGCCTTTATGGTAATGATATTAATGATACTACTTCTCCTATTGAAGCTGGTTTAGGATGGATTACAAAATTCACTAAAGAATTTACCAATTCAGCAAACTTATTAAAACAAAAAGAGCAAGGTCCAGAACGTAGGTTAATTGCTTTTGAATTGAATGAACGCGGGATACCTCGCAAAGGATATGACATTGTTGGTGGTCAAGGTAAAAAAATAGGTGTCGTTACTAGTGGAACCATGTCTCCATCACTTGGTAAAGGAATTGGAATGGGTTATGTACCTTCAAATATGAAATCTATAGGAACTCAAATTCATATACAAATACGTAAAAATTCAGTTCCTGCTACCATTGTAAAATTACCTTTTTATAAAGGATAACATTTCTTAAACTATATTTTGGTGAATAAAATACTCATACTTGGGGCAAGTGGATTTATTGGTAATATGCTTTATAAAGAGCTACTACCCTATTTTGATGTCTATGGTACTTATCGTAGTTTAAATCCTAAATTTGATGACAATAAAATTATGTTCCAATTTAATATGGAATCAAATGATATCAATTCTATTCTTAATAAAGTAAAGCCTAACTATATAATTTCAAGCCTAAGAGGAGAGTTTGAAAACCAATTAAAAGTACATCAAGAACTCTTAAATTATACGCTAGTAAACATAAACTGTAAGCTTATTTACATATCAACTGTTAATGTATTTGATGCAAAAGGAAAATTTCCGGCTTATGAAAACGATTCTTTATTGGCAAATAGCGAATATGGAAAATACAAAGCGAATCAAGAAAAAGCAATTAGTAAATTGCCTTCCTCAAAATATGTAATCATAAGGTTACCGATAGTACTTGGTGTAAATTCTCCAAGAATTATTCAATTAAAAGAAGCTTCAAAAAATAAAACTGAATTTGACGTATACCCTAATTTGATTATTAATGCTTCTACAGACCATAAAATTGCACAGCAAGTTCACTATATCGTCAATAAGAATTTAAGTGGTTTTTACCACCTATCTAGTAATGATTTGATTCATCATTCAGAGTTATTTAAAGAGATTTCAAATAAACTAGAACTTAAAAATATTGTTTTTAAAAATATTTACACCTCCAACGAGGATAAATATTTAGCAATATTGTCTAAATACAACAAACTTCCAGAAAATTATCAAATAACAATATCGCAAATCATTGAAGATTGCTTACTAAAAAAAGATATTGACTCTTTAAAATAATATTTATTAAAAGAACAATCTCAGTTTTCTTTGTGGTTTCATGCATTTTTATATTTTTGTAAAACCTTAAAAAATCATTATGGGAAGAGCTTTTGAATTTAGAAAAGCAAGAAAAATGAAGCGCTGGTCTGCAATGTCCAAAGCGTTTACACGTATTGGAAAAGATATTGTAATAGCTGTAAAGGAAGGTGGTGCAAATCCAACTTCTAATTCACGTTTGCGAGCAGTCATTCAAAATGCGAAGGCTGTAAATATGCCAAAGGACACTGTAGATAGGGCTATTAAAAAAGCAACAGAGAAAGGGCAAGGAGATTTTAAAGAAGTAGTATTTGAAGGATATGCTCCTCACGGAATTGCAATTTTAGTAGAAACTGCTACCGATAATAATACTCGAACTGTGGCTAATGTTAGAGCATGTTTTAGCAAATGCAATGGAAATATGGGTACTTCTGGATCTGTAATTTTTATGTTTGATCATACCTGTAATTTTAGAATTAATCCAAAAGAAGTTGATTTAGAAGAATTAGAGTTAGAATTGATTGATTATGGCGTTGATGAAGTTTTTGAAGATGAAGACGGAATATTAATTTATGCTCCTTTCGAACGTTTTGGAGACATTCAAAAAGCATTAGAAGAAAAAGAATTTGAAATATTATCCTCAGGTTTTGAACGCATATCACAAGTAACTAAAAAACTTACGAAAGAACAAGCTGCTGATGTTGATAAATTAATAGAAAAACTAGATGATGATGATGATGTGCAGAACGTTTACCACACAATGGATGAATCTGAATAATAGATATATTAAATAAAAAAAAGCCCTAGAAGCGGTTTTTTTTATTAGGTATATTTTGCAATTTTACCAACACTTCCTTTATAGAATTCTTTTAATATTTTTATATCTGATATGATCGCGCCAGTTGGATGGAATGGTTCTCTTATAGTTACTGTTTTGGTTTTATAATCCATAGAAACTGCTATAATGGGTACTTTAGCTTTCAAAGCAATATAATAGAAACCCGTTCTCCATTTTTTTGTTTTTTTTCGAGTTCCTTCTGGAGACATTCCCAACCTAAATTCATCCTTAGTTTTAAATATAGATGCAATAGCTTCTACCTTATTTTGATTAGATCCTCTATCCAAAGGTGCACCTCCTAACCATTTAAAATAATAACCAAAAGGCCAAATAAACAGTTCTTTTTTTCCAACAAAATTAATCATAAGTCCAAGAGTTTTTCTACAAAGTATTGCAATATAAAAATCATGCCAGCTGGTATGTGGAGCTACTATTATCAAAATTTTTTTTAATTCTTTTTCTTTAAAATCACCAACGATTTTCCAACCGATAATTTTATTTAAAATAATTTTAGAAATATTCATATTATAATTTCAATGTAAAAATTAATTTTTATAAACTTTTTTCAAAAACACACTATCATTCGGACTTAATTCTCGCGGAATTGCAAAGCTATTTTCTCCAAGAGAAAATATTCCATTGATGGATGTGGAATCCACTTTAATTATAAATGAATTTTGGTTTTCGCAGAATAACAAGTAAAAATCAAAAAAAAATAATTTCAATTATATAATTACATTTTTGTATACATCGAGCGCAACTTTGCACGAGTCATAATTGATTTCCAGTCTTTTCCTAAGGCATTTTCCCATAACGGCTCTAAACTTAAAGCGACATTGATCATCGTTTTCATCTGATCTTCAGTCAAATTATTACAAATTCCAGTAGGTATATAAACTTTATGTTTCGCTACCATTTTTTTAAAGATAGCAACTCCTTTTGGATAATAATCTTCTAAATAATTAAAAACGATACAGTTTCCAATTCCGTGTTTGGTTCCTAAAACAAATCCTAAACCATAACTCATAGCGTGAGCGACTCCAACTTGGGAATAAGCAATACTCATACCTCCATGCCAAGATGCCATCATTAGCTTCCCTCTTTTTTCTTCTTCCGTAAAATTATTTTCTTCTAAAAAAACTTCCAAGCATAAATCATATGCTTTTTCACCATAGCTCTGACTAAAGTCATTTAAAAATGTTCCTTCTAAAGACTCTACACAATGTATAAAACAATCCATACCCGTATAAAACCATTGGTTTTTGGGAACTCCCTCTAATAACAATGGATCTAATACCACTTGATCGAAAGTGGTATAATCACTATTTATACCTAGTTTACGCACCGGTCCAGATAAAACACAAGTTCTTGAAACTTCAGCACCTGTTCCAGAAATAGTAGGAATACCTACGTGATAAATAGAGTTTGTTTTAATTAAATCCCAACCTTGGTAATCTGCTGCACTTCCTTCATTAGTTAACATTAATGAAACCGCTTTTGCTAAATCCATTACAGATCCTCCTCCAATTCCTATAATTCCGGAAGGCAGCTTATCATAAGCTTTCAATATGTCTTTTACAAGAATATCAACTTGAGAGGTTTTTGGTTCCTCTTCAGCAGATACAAATACTAATTTATCATTGTATTTAAGTTCAATTCTTTTAACTAAAGAACTCTCTTTATCAAAAGCATCATCTACTAAAAAAATAAATGGTGAATGTGCTTCCCTTTTTAGATTCAAAATTGAAGATAATTGATTAAAACTTCCTTTACCAAATACGACTCTCGGTACCATAGGAAAATTACGGTATTCGTTGTTTATAGACATAAATATAGATTGCTAATTATTTTTATTTATAAATTTATTTGCTCGTATCAAATCTTCTGGAGTATCAATTTCTACTGTATTCTCTGAAGTAGATATAGCTAACTTAATTTTTTTTCCATATTCTAAATAGCGAAGACACTCAATTTTTTCTGAAGCTTCTAAATTACGTATCGGTAATCTATAAAAATCCATTAACGCTTCTTTTCTAAAAGCATAAATTCCTTTATGTTCATAATATTTCATTGGAATAGATCTGTCTCTAGGATAAGGAATTGGAGAGCGAGAAAAATACAATGCGTAATTATTTTCATCTGCTATTACCTTTACAAAATTTGGATCATTTACTTGATTCCAATCAGTCATTATAGTCATTAAAGAACCTAAATCAATCGCGTCTGCATCATCTCCATTAAACAAATTAAGTACTTTATCCAAATCATCTTTTGTTGTAAAAGGTTCATCTCCTTGAATATTTACAACAATATCTACATCCATATTTTCAATAGCTTCAGCAATGCGGTCACTGCCGCATTCGTGTTCTTTCCTACTCATTATGGCAATACCTCCATGAGAAGTTATTTCATTAAAAATAATTTCACTATCGGTAACTACATAAACTTCATCAAATAACTGAGTTGATTTAACAGATTCATAGGTGCGAACAATAACAGATTTACCACCTAAATCTTGCATTAACTTACCAGGAAATCTTGTTGCAGCATATCGTGCTGGAATCATAGCTATTATTTTCATTCGATCATTTTAAATTTCAAAAATAAGGAAGATTATACAATTAATAAGTATCTTTAAAAAATTCATCTTTAAATCCTACTAGGTATAATTTTTCTTTTGCTCTAGTAATTGAGGTGTATAACCAACGTAAGAAATCTTTATCTATACCATTTGGCAAATAAGGTTGTTCTACAAAAACTGTATTCCATTGGCCTCCTTGTGATTTATGACAAGTAATAGCATAAGAAAACTTAACCTGTAATGCATTAAAGTATATATTTTTTTTAACAGCCACGAACTTTTTATATTTAGAAGTTTCATGCTTGTAATCTTCTATTACTTCTTGATATAATTTATTGGAATCTTCATAAGTTAAAGAAGGTGTTTCAGAAGATAAAGTATCTAATATTAAAACAGTTTCAAAAGGTTTTATATTAGGGTAATCTATCATCCTAATAGTTACGGTTGCGAATCTGAATCCATACAATTCTTTAATACTAAATAATTCCAATATTTCAATGATATCACCATTTGCAATAAATCCAGCATCACTATTTGTTTCTAACCAAAAATAATTATTTTTAACAACCATTAAATAATCTCCAACTGCCAATTCTTGTTCTTGGTTAAGAATTCTAGTTCTAATGTTTTGATTATATAAATAAGCACGTTTATTAGATCGCACTATAAAAACCGTCTCTTCATTGCCCGAATTAGAATAACAGTCTTCCAAAGCATCCATTAATTCTTGGCCGTCAATGGAACGAATTACATCTGAAAAATTTTCTTCTTGTAAGTAGAAGCTTTCATAAAACTCCTCTTCTAATTGATTTCTAATTTCAGAGGCATTAAAAAGAATACCACTTTCCTTTTCTTGCCTAACAACTTCATTCAACTCAATTGAAACTAATTCTTTATCATAATAATTTTCTAAAGTTGTTTTATCTAAAGCTGGACTTATATCTAATTTAATCGGTGGAAGTTGTGCAGTATCTCCTATTAACATTAACTTACATTGTTGGCCACTATAGACATATTGTATTAAATCACCTAGTAGAGAACCATTATCAAAAAGTTTAGTATCTGGATTACTATTTGGTATCATAGAAGCTTCATCTACAATAAAAATAGTCTCCTGATGTTTGTTTTTTTGAAGTGTAAAAGTAACTCCTCCTCCATTTTTAGATTTTGGATAATATATTTTTTTATGAATAGTGAAAGCTTCTTTATTAGAATAATTACTAATTACTTTAGCCGCTCTGCCAGTTGGGGCCATTAAGACAATAGATTTATTTACTTTCCAGCTATTTTTAACTAAGGTACGAATTATAGTAGTTTTACCAGTTCCAGCATATCCTTTTAATAAAAACAATTCGTTGTAATTATTTTTTTGAATGAAATCTGATATTAATCGTAAGGCACTATCTTGCTTATTGGTAGGATTATGAGATAAATCTTTTAATAAATCTAAGTAGAATTTGTCTGTGTTCATTGTTTATTTATAATTCAAGCACTAAAGATAGTTATGTTTTTTTCGTAAATTAGTTTTACGATTAAAAAAAAATTGTAGATTTGCTTGAAGCATATTATTAGAAAAAAATAATCCTCATTTATAAATTATGATTTTAAATATAGTACTTGGTATATTAATCTGCGTTGGACTGGTTTTTTTAATGGATAAATTTGTTCCCTTAAAACTGAATCCTATCATTTCAGTTATACTATGGCTTTTCATCTTAATTTTGGGATACAGTCTGTATAAATCGATTATGGGGCCTGTTGAATTTAACAAAGTAAAACAAGTACGTTATGCTAAAGTTATTGAAAACCTAAAAGACATTAGAGTTTCAGAATTAGCATATCAAGAAATAGAAGGTAAATTTACTGGTAATTTTGATAGCTTAGTTCAGTTTTTAGATACTGCTCAATTTGCTATTATTCAAAGGCGTGACACGAGTTTTGCAGATGTGGAAAGAAATAAAGCGTTTGGTTTAGATGCACAAAAGGGAGGTTATTATAAGGAAGAAATTATAATTGACACATTGCGTTTTGCATCTGTAAAAGATTCAATATTTGGTGATTCAGATCGTTATAAAATAATGATGAACATTCCATTAGAAATAGCTGATGGAGCTGTTTTTGAACTTAAAGCAGGGAAATATGAGAAAAACGAAATCTTTTATTCTGTTTTTGAAGCAAGTGTGGCAAAAAGTTTACTCTTAAGTGATCAGAATCCAGATTTAATAAATCAAGAAGAACAATTAATTTCTGTAGATGGTATCAACGGTCCAACTCTAAGAGTAGGTTCCATGAACGATATTGACACAAGTGGAAACTGGCCTAAAACTTATGACACTCCAAAATAATAATATAGAACAAAATTCAAACAAAAGACTGTCCGTTCAATTATCATTGACCGGACTTTCTTTTTTAGTGACCAGTTCTGAAACTAAAGAAGTTGATTTTTTTTTAGAAAAAAAGCATAAAACATCAATAAATCCTGACCAATTACTTTTAGATTTAAAGTCTAGTTTTAAACAATATAAGGTGCTCAACGATACTTTTAATGAAGTAGCTGTAATTTACGCTACAAGCTTATATAGTTTAGTTCCTTCTTCATTATTCGATTCCTCAAAAGCTAGTGAATATTTAAAATTTAATTCAAAAATATTAGCAAACGATTTTATTGCTTTTGATACTCTAAAAAATCATAACATAACAACTGTTTATATTCCCTTTATTAATATTAACAATTATCTTTTTGATCGATTTGGTGACTTTAGTTATTATCATGCTTCTTCCCTATTAATTGAAAGGCTATTAAATAAAGAAAAACCGCATGCGTTACCAAAAGTATATATAAATGTCACTAATAATATATTTGATTTTATTGCTTTAAAAAACGGGAAATTAATAATTTGCAATAGTTATGAGTTTACCACTCCAGAAGACTTTATTTATTATATTTTATTTTGTTTAGAACAGTTAAAAATGAATCCTGATACGATAGATCTCTATATTTCTGGCAGTATTGAAAAAGAAGCGGATACCTATAAAATACTCTATCATTATATCAGAAATATAACATTTTACAATGTTGAAGAAAAATTAATACTTACTGAAAAAGAATCTTTACATCAAAATTTACTTTTAAAACTATTATAATTGAGAATCATTTCTGGAAAATATAAAGGAAAAAGGTTAATTGCACCAAAAAAATTACCAGTTAGACCTACAACAGATTTTGCTAAGGAAGGACTGTTTAACATTCTTACGCATAGAGTTGATTTTGACGAAATATCCCTATTAGATTTATTTTCTGGTACTGGAAATATTAGTTATGAATTTGGCTCAAGAGGAACGGAAGATATTACTTCGGTAGATGCTCACTATGGCTGTGTGAAATACATTAATACTATTTCTGAAGAATTAGACTTCTCTATAAAAACAGTTAAATCTGATGTTTTAAAATACCTATCCTCTACGTCATTTATATTTGATTTAATATTTGCAGATCCACCTTATAGCCTAGATCAATTGGATCTTGAAATCATTGTCAATAAAATATTTAAAAGAAAATTACTTAATCCTAATGGTTTTTTAATTGTTGAGCATTCTAAGCATACCGATCTGTCAAAAAACGAATATTTTACAGAAGCAAGAAGATACGGAGGTTCTATATTTAGTTTTTTTGACCTATAAAAAAAGCAGACCTATAAGCCGGATCCTGTATTAACAAAAGCTAATTCTCATCATTTATCTAAAAATATTGTCACCAATATTTTTTATCTGCCTACCCACCTGTATTGGGCGGGAACCCTCAAGCACAGGTTTATATGGCATTGCACCGCATAGAGTTTACCTGGTTTCACTACAGCATTACCTGTACATTCTTTCTGTTGCACTTGTCCTAATACGCAAAACGTATTGACGGCTGTTAGCCGCTATGCTTCCCTATGGTGTCCGGACTTTCCTCCTTAATTTTAAAACTAAGACGATGAGACGGTCTGCTGGAGCAAATGTAGAATATTTTATAAGCAAATGTTAATAAAAAGAGCAAAATAAGAAGTAAAATTATCCCCTAAAAAAGCATACAATTTCTATATTTGTTTCAATTCAATTTTATGGAGCATTTTATAGTATCAGCCAGAAAATATAGACCAACACAATTTAAAGATGTCGTTGGTCAACAGGCTATTAGTAATACATTAGAAAGTGCTATTGATAATGATCATTTAGCACAAGCTATACTATTTACTGGACCACGTGGCGTTGGAAAAACAACTTGTGCTCGTATTCTTGCTAAGAAAATCAATCAAGATGGTACCGAAAAAGATGATGAGGATTTTGCATTTAATATCTTTGAATTAGATGCTGCTTCAAATAACTCGGTAGATGATATCAGAAATTTAATTGATCAAGTTCGCATTCCACCACAAGTTGGAAAATACAAGGTATATATCATTGATGAAGTACACATGCTTTCATCTGCGGCCTTTAATGCATTTTTAAAGACCCTTGAGGAACCCCCAAATCATGCTATTTTTATTTTAGCAACTACCGAAAAACATAAAATTATTCCAACGATACTTTCTCGTTGTCAAATATTCGATTTTAGAAGAATTACGATAAAAGACACAAAAAAACATTTAGCAAAGGTTGCAAAATCAGAAGGTATTAATGCCGATGATGATGCTTTACAAATTATAGCACAAAAAGCAGATGGGGCTTTACGTGATGCTTTATCAATTTTTGATAGAGTTGTAAGTTTTTCTGGGAATCAATTAACAAGAAAAGCCGTAACTGAAAATTTAAACGTATTGGATTATACTTACTTTTTTCAAGTAACAGATTTATTACTTCTAAATAACATTCCTAGTAGTTTGGTTTTGTTTAACGATATTTTATCAAAAGGGTTTGATGGACATCATTTTATTATGGGGCTAGCCTCGCATTTTAGAGACTTATTGGTTTGTAAAAGTCCTGAAACTGTTCAATTATTAGAAGTTGGAGACCAAGTTAAACAAAAGTATTTGGAGCAATCTAAAAAAACAACCCATTCCTTTTTAATTGACGCTATCGAAATTTCAAATAACTGTGATTTAAAATACAAGACCAGTCGAAATCAACGATTATTAATTGAATTATGCTTAATGCAATTAGCATCAATAACTTTTACTTCTAAAACTTCAGAAGAAAAAAAAAAGTCTAGTTTAAACGGAAACTCAAAAGTTCCATTTTTTGTTATCCCACCTTCGCACTATAAAATTAATTCAGCTTCAATTGAAAAGCCTATTAAAACAGTAGCAATTGTTTCAGAAAAAGATCCAGTTTATAATACTACGCAAAAAGAAATTAATATTGCTGAAAAGACTTTAATAAAAGTTAAAGAAGTTAAAAAAGCTAAGTTGAATCTACCTCCGAATAGATTAAAGAAAAAATCAGTTTTTTCTTTAACTAGCATTAAAGAGAAAAAAGAGTTATTAAAAAAAATTAGCGAGAACGAGCCAGAAGAAATTGATAAACCCAAAAAAATATTTTCTGAAAACGATTTTCTATTGGTATGGAAAGAATATTGTCAAAAAATTGAAAAAGATGGCAAATTTAATTTATTGTCTCATTTATCAATGTCTATACCTATATTAAAAAACACTACTATTCATTTAGAATATCCAAATCATACAATTAAGACTGAACTAGAAAGAGTTCAATACGATATACTATCCTATATGAAGGAGAAATTACAAAACTATGACATTGATCTTGAAATCGTTGTAAATGAAACTGCTGAGAAAAAATATGCTTATACTCCTCTAGAAAAATACGAAAAATTAATAGAAAAAAATCCTTTAATTGATACCCTTAGAATAGAATTAGGTTTAGAGTTATAAATGTTAAAAAAATATGTTAGGACTAAAGTTAGCGACTGACCCACGTTGGATAAATATTGTAGAAAAAAATATTGAAGAAATACTTACAGATCATGCTTTCTGCGAAATCAAAGCTGCTTCTACTGCAATATCATTAATGATATCATTTCCTGAATACACTGAATTAGTTCAAGAAATGCCAACTCTTGCAAAAGAAGAGATGTGTCATTTTGAACTGGTTCATACTATTATCATTGATAGAGGTTGGACTTTAGGCAGAGATCGAAAAGATCATTACGTGATTAAATTATTAACTTTTTTTTCTAAAGGAGGTAGTAGAACCACTCAGCTAATTCATCGTTTACTTTATGCTGCATTAATTGAAGCAAGAAGCTGTGAACGTTTTAAAATATTAGCTAATAATTTAAAAGACGAAGAGTTATCAGAATTCTTCAGAAGTCTTATGGCTAGCGAAGCGGGTCATTACATGCTGTTTTTAAACTTTGCAAGAAAGTATGGTGAGAAAAAAGAAGTAGATGAAAAATGGAAACAGTTATTAATATTTGAAGCGGAAATTATGAAAAATTTAGGCTCAAACGAAACCATTCACGGTTAATAATTAAGATTTTAATTTTTCATTATACAGACTTCGTATAATACCATCTGACAAACCTACCTTAGGAACATAAATATATTCTGCCCCACTCCATTTCATGGCAAAAATATAAATCTTTAATGCAGGAATTATTACATCTGCACGATCAGGGTTCATATCTAACTCAACTATTCTATCGTCATATGAAAATCTTTTTACTTTATTAAAATAAGCAATTAAGTACTTGTAATTTAATGGAGTACCCATTTTTTTACCACTATACTTATAAGTATTATTTATATTTCCACCCGTACCTAACAAGGTAATATGGCTATACTTTTGAGTGTTATTCTTTATCCAATCTTTCATTTGGCCCCACATTTTATCATCCACCAAGTTATTAATTAGTCGTACAGTTCCCATTTTAAAAGATTTTGATGCTACTGTTTTACCCTCTGAATAAATAGTTAATTCAGTGCTTCCTCCTCCTACGTCAACATATAAAAATACTCTATCATAAACCAGGTATGCTTTTAAATCTGTTGAAGCTATAATTTTAGCTTCTTCATTTCCATTAATAATGTTTATTTCAATTCCTGTTGCATTTAAAAGCCTTTTTACAACAGTTTTACCATTTTTTGCTTCACGCATTGCAGAGGTTGCGCAAGCCCTGTATTTAAATACATCATGTATTTTCATTAATAACTGAAAAGCTTTAAAAGAATCAAACATTCTTAAATAACTAGCTTCTGAAACTTTTCCTTCAACAAAAACATCTGTGCCTAAACGAATAGGAACTCGTATTAAAGAGGTTTTTTTAAATTTAGCCTCTTTACCTTCTTGCTCAATAACAGTGACGATAAGCAAACGTATTGCATTTGAACCTACATCTATTGCTCCGTACTTTTTAATATTTAGCATCAATTACTATTGCTTTGTTTTAAGATTTCTTGGAAAGATAATATTTGTGGTTTGTCCATAATTAATATATCCCCATTTTTCAACATTAAATTGAATTTCCACAAAACCGCAAGTTGGAATATTGACAATACTTATATTACCTAACATATTGGCTAGTAAAGTTAAAGCGTTATTATGTCCTACAATTAAAACACAATCTAAAGAGTTGCTTATACTTTTAATAACCTCTAAAACTTTTTTTCCTCTAAAATCATACAAAGATTCATTTGTAATAAAGTTTTCACTCGAAACATTAAATGATTTTTTAAAATAATTTGCAGTAGTTTCTGCTCTCGTAGCATCGCTACTAATTATTTTTTCAGGAGGTTTGATTATACTCTTTGTGTGATCAGAAACCAATAAAGCATCTTTCTTACCTCTTTCTTGTAAGGGCCTTTTATGATCATCGCTGGGTAGTTCCCATGATGATTTAGCGTGTCTAAGTAAGTATAAATTTTTCAATTTTATATTTTTATAATTAATTGATATACTGTACTTTATGAAATATTAATTAAAGTTTAAACTAAGGTGATAGTCGTTCAATCACCCAATCATATCCTTTTAAAGTGTACCGAATTCTATCGTGCAATCTATTCGGCCTTCCTTGCCAAAATTCTATAGAAATTGGAGCTACTAAAAATCCTCCCCAGTGAGTTGGTTTTTCAATTTCTTTTTCTGCATATTCTAACTCTAAAAGGGTTAGTTTTTTTTCTAAAACTTCTCTATTATCAATAATTTCACTTTGATTAGATACTATTGCACCTAGTTTACTGCCAAATGGTCGTGAACTAAAATAATTTTCAGAATCCTCCTTTGAAGTTTTTGTTGCAATCCCTTTAATAATTATTTGCCGCTCTAAACTAGGCCAAAAAAAAGATAATGATACTTTTTCATTATGCATTATAGCTTTTCCTTTTTCACTTAAATAGTTGGTATAAAAATAAAAACCATATTTATCATACTTTTTTAATAGCACTACCCTGCCTTTTGGAAATCCATCTAAACCTAAAGTTGTCAATGTCACTGCATTAACCTCGGCTACTGTTTCGGATAACTCTATATCATAAAACCAAGTTTGAAATTGCTGAAGAGGATTTGGATCAACAGAGTTTTTCGACAACTCACCTTTTTCATAGTTTCGCCTGTAATCTTGTAGATTTTGAGACATGATATTAATTTATGTGCAAGTTACAAATTTGAATAATAAACTTGGATTTAAAATTTCACAAATATTAAATAATAAATTTTTTACCATCTTCTGCTAACTCAACATTATGAAATACCTGCTTTGCTTCAGTTTTAAATTTATCTATGCTTGAATAACGTGTTGAATAATGCCCTAAAATTAATCTATCAACATTAGCTTTTTTTGCGATTAAAGCTGCTTGTCTTGCAGTACTATGCCTTGTTTTTGCACATAAATACTCATGCTCATCTAAAAACGATGACTCATGATATAAAGCTGTTACATTTTTTATGGTTGGAATACATGCTGGATAATATTGTGTATCCGAACAAAACGCATAAGACTTTGGCTTTTCAGGGTCGAAAGTGATTTGTTCATTTAAAATTAATTTTCCATGATTATTTTCAATATTCGTACCCTGCTTTATTTTTTGCAAATAACTCATGTCAATATTATTGTCCTTGACAGCTTCCATATTTATTTTTCGTTCTCCTAATTTTTCTTTAAAAACGAATCCATTGGTATACACCCTATGCTTTAAAGGAACTGTTATAACAGTAACTTTATCATCTTCAAAAATAATTTCAGATTCTTTACACTCCAATTCTTTAAAGTTTAACGGATAATTAAACCAAGCTTTTCCAAGCTTTAACTGAAGCATTACCAATTCTTTTATTCCTTTTGGCCCATAAATGTTCAATTCAGCTTCTCTACCAAGAAGCATAAATGTAGATATCAAGCCAATTAAACCAAAATAATGATCTCCATGTAAATGTGAAATGAATATATGCTTGATTCTAGAAAACTTCACCTTACAGCGCCTTAATTGTACTTGTGTCCCTTCGCCACAGTCAATTAAAAAAAGATGATTCTTTATCGATAAAACTTGAGAAGTTAGATGTGTTTTTGGTTTTGGCGTAGCAGAATAGCAACCTAATATAGTTAATTCCATTTACATTAAACAATTTAAAATTCTAGTTCACGTTCTATTTCTTCCATTTCTATAATATCTTCTGCTTCTTGAAGAGTAGGAACAACTATTATTTCTTCTGGCAAAGAATTAGCGTTTAAAGCATCATTTACAATTACAAATGATTTATTAGCTATTTTATAAGCATCAGATATATCTTGAAACAATAATAAATCTTTAAGAGACATTAATTTATTATCTAATAAATCTATTATTAAATTCTTATCTTTTAACTGGAAAGAAAATAAAGATTTTAACAAGAAAACAAAATTTTCTAAATCATTGCTATTTTCTTTAACAATAACAAAATTATCTTGCGTATTAATTTTCATTTCTATCAATTTTTGAAGCTAATAAATACAAAACTGCCATCCGAATAGCAACTCCATTTTCAACTTGATTCAAAATAATAGCTTGTTTACTATCAGCAATATCACTTGTCATTTCCACCCCTCTATTAATTGGCCCTGGATGCATTATAACAATCTCCTTCTCTAAGGAATTAAGTATTTTTTTATTGAGCCCAAATTGTTGTGTGTATTCTCTAGTCGTAGGGAAATAACTAATATCCATTCGTTCTTTTTGCACTCGCAACATATTAGCCACATCACACCATTGCAATGCTTTTTGAAGATTTGTTTCTACATCAACCCCAAGCGAATCAATAAACTTGGGTAATAATGTTTTAGGCCCACAAACCTTTACATTAGCTCCTAATTTTTTTAATGCAAAAATATTTGACAATGCAACCCTAGAATGAAGAATATCACCTACAATCACTACATTTTTTCCAGCGACATCTCCTAATTGTTCTCTAATGGAATAACTGTCCAATAAAGCTTGAGTTGGGTGTTCATGAGCACCATCTCCAGCATTTATAATATTTGAATTTATATGTTTAGATAAGAATACTGCTGCACCAGGGTTAGGGTGCCTCATCACAACCATATCAACTTTCATAGAAATTATGTTGTTTACAGTATCTACTAATGTTTCTCCTTTTTTAACAGAAGATGAAGAAGAAGAAAAATTAACAACATCAGCAGATAATCTTTTCTCAGCTAACTCAAAAGATAATCTAGTTCTAGTACTATTCTCAAAAAAAAGATTAGCAATGGTTATATCTCGAAGTGAAGGAACTTTTTTAATAGACCTATTAATAACTTCTTTAAAATGATCTGCAGTTTCGAAGATCAATTGTATATCAGCTTCAGTGATGTATTTAATTCCCAGTAAGTGCTTTACACTTAATTCACTCATAATTTTTCTTTAAAAAATACTATAGGCTCTATACTTAATGCTTTAGGCTGCCTATCAATAATAACCAAAAGCTTACAGCTAAAATAATTTCAACTATTTATCAAATAAACAGAATCTAATCCCTCGTTTTCTTTCCAACAAACCTTAACCTTTTCATTATTAATAGCATCTACTTGCCTACCTCTATAATCTGGTTGAATTGGTAAATGCCTACTAAATCGTCTATCAATAAAGGTTAGTAGTTCTATTTCTAACGGTCTTCCAAAAGACTGGATAGCAGTTAGAGCAGCTCTTATACTCCTACCAGTATAAAGAACGTCATCTATAAAAACAACTTTTTTATCTTCAACTATAAAATCGATATTAGTTCTATTTGCCTCAATAAGCTTATCGTTTCTCCTAAAATCATCTCTATAAAAAGTAATATCTAAATATCCTAACTCAATATTTTTAACCTTATATTCTGTTTCCAGCAGCGATTTAATCCTTTCAGCTAAAAATATACCTCTAGGCTGAATTCCTAATAAAACTGTATTTGAAAATGTATCATGGTTTTCTATTAATTGACAAGCCAAACGATGAAGTGCTATGTTTACTTCGGTTGCGTTGAGTAACACTTTTTGGCTCATAAGTAGATTCTAAACTATTGTTCAGTTAACAAAAATACTACTTTTTTTGCGTTTACCTATTTAGTAATACAAAAAAAGCCTCTCTTTTTAAGAGAGGCTTAAATATTTAGCATAAAACTAACTTATTTTTTTCCGTCCATTTTATCTTTAAGATCTTGAAGCGTTTTATTTGCATCACCAAGAGTTGGCTTAGCTTCATCAGAAACTTTAGTTTGTTTCTTAGCAGCTTGCTTAACAATTTTAGCCTCTTCTTCTTTATGAATTGTCATATGAGAAGCAACTACTTTTTTGAATTCTTTATTAAATTCAATGATTTCAAATTGTGCTTCTTCACCTTTTTGAAGTTTGGTGCCATCTTCTTTTTCTAAATGACGCGTTGGAACAAATGCTACAATTTCATCATTAAAGTTAATAGTTGCACCTTTATCTACAATTTCAAAAATTGCAGCAGTATGTTTGGTGCCTAAAGCAAAATCTTTTTGGTATTTATCCCAAGGATTTACCGTAGTTTGCCTATGACCTAAACTTAATTTACGTCCTTCAACATCTAATTCTAAAACTACGACTTCTAATTCA
Organism: Flavobacteriaceae bacterium; assembly: GCA_029268635.1. Taxonomy (GTDB): domain Bacteria; phylum Bacteroidota; class Bacteroidia; order Flavobacteriales; family Flavobacteriaceae; genus Marifrigoribacter. The sequence goes on along the minus strand of JAQWNL010000018.1, from coordinate 1,423 downwards.
TCACCAATATCTGTGAATTCACTTGGATGCTTAATCTTCTTAGTCCAAGATAAATCACTAATATAAATTAAACCATCAATTCCTTCTTCCATTTCTGCAAAAACACCAAAGTTTGTGAAGTTACGTACAATACCTTTATGAGTTGAACCTACAGGGTATTTTTTAGCAATATCAGTCCAAGGGTCTGGAGTAATTTGTTTGATACCTAATGACATTTTTCGATTATCACGATCTAAAGTTAAAATCACTGCTTCAAGCTCTTCACCAACAGTAACAAAATCTTGAGCACTACGCAAATGAGTTGACCAAGACATTTCACTTACGTGAATTAATCCTTCAACACCATTTGCTACTTCAATAAAAGCACCGTAATCTGCAATTACAACAACTTTACCCTTTAATTTATCTCCAACCTTCACTTCTTCACCTAAAGAATCCCAAGGATGCTCACTAAGTTGCTTAAGACCTAATTGAATACGTGATTTGTTCTCATCAAAATCAAGAATTACAACATTTAATTTTTGATCAAGCTCAACAATTTCATTTGGATGGTTAATTCGAGACCAAGAAAGATCTGTAATATGAATCAATCCATCAACTCCACCTAAATCAACAAATACGCCATATGAAGTAATGTTTTTAACAATACCTTCTAATACCTGTCCTTTTTCTAATTGAGCAATAATTTCTTTTTTCTGTTCTTCGATATCTGCCTCAATAAGTGCTTTATGAGAAACAACAACATTTTTAAATTCGTGATTAATTTTCACAACTTTAAATTCCATTGTTTTATCAACATATACATCGTAATCACGAATTGGTTTCACATCTATTTGAGAACCTGGTAAAAATGCTTCAATTCCAAAAACATCTACAATCATACCACCTTTAGTACGGCATTTTACAAATCCATTAACAATCGTTCCTTCATCATGTGCTTTATTAACACGCTCCCAAGCTTTAATTGTTCTAGCTTTACGGTGTGAAAGAATTAATTGACCAGTACTGTCTTCACGTACATCAATTAAAACCTCTACTTTATCTCCAACTTTTAAATCTGGATTGTAACGGAATTCGTTTAATGAAATAACTCCCTCAGATTTTGCATTGATATCGATAATTACATCACGATCAGTTACAAATACAACTATTCCATCAACTACCTCATCATCAAGTGTATCTACAAAGTTATCGGCTACTAATTTTTCGAATTCTTCTAATTTACCATCATCAATAGGATCAATTCCCTCTTGATAATTATGCCAGTTAAAATCATTTAAAAATACTTCCGGATCTCTTTCTTTAAGAGAAAGTTCTTTTTTCGGATCTTCTTTTACAGCTTCTGTATCTACTTCAATAACTTCTTTTTTAACTTCCTTTTTTGGAGCAGCTTTTTTTGTCGCTTTTGGAGCTTTCTTTTTAG
>JAQWNL010000017.1:0-8513 GCA_029268635.1 Flavobacteriaceae bacterium | reverse complement strand
ACGCCACTAAAAAAATATTTAAAGGGCATTTTACCCTTAAAAGATAAATTAATATACTTTCATATGTAAGTGTAAAAATCCTTACTGTAAATTCGGTTGGGATTTTATATTCAATTTAGTAACTAAGTCTTTATTAAAGACCAAAATACAAATAATCAATTGCACGATATATATATTAATAAATCGGTCTAAATATAATATAGAGTGATTCTTGTGAGTTACTTTAGTAATTATTTAAATTTTTAGATAGATAGAATAATAATTATATTATAAATTTAATATTGTTTAAATGTCGCAAAAAACTATAAAGCTAATTTTTATCTGTTTCCTTCTATTAATAGGTTGCAAATCTAAAAAGAAGGTAGCTGCATTACCTAATAAAAAACACCCTAAAACAGACAGAATCCAAAAACGCTCTGAAATTGAAACTTCAAAAGAAGTAGTGAATAAAACCAAAATAAAACCCACTTCTAAGAATGCTTCTTATGCAGAAATTGTTACTATATATATTGATAACTATAGTAGAATAGCAAAAGAAGAAATGGTACAATATGGAATACCTGCAAGCATCACTTTGGCTCAAGGTATACTAGAAAGTGGTGCTGGAAGAGCAGTGTTAAGTAAAAAATCTAATAATCATTTTGGTATTAAGTGTCATAAAGGGTGGGCTGGTGAGCGCGTATATCATGATGATGATGAATTACAGGAATGTTTTAGAAAATATAAAGATCCTAAGTATTCTTTTAGAGATCATTCTTTGTTTCTAACGCAGCGTTCTCGTTATGAAAAATTGTTTAAACATAAAAAAGATGATTATAAATCTTGGGCTAAGGGTTTACGTAAAGCAGGTTATGCAACCGATCCAAAATACCCAGAAAAATTAATAAATATTGTAGAAAAATATGAGCTTTATACCTATGATGAAGAAGTTCTAGGTAAAAAAAATAAAAGAAAAAAAGAAAAATCTTTAAAAATTAAAATCTATTCTGTTGTAAAAGGAGATTCCTTATATAGTATATCGCAAAAGTTTGATGTATCGGTAGATGCTTTAAAAAGATATAACGGTCTGGATAGTAATGACATAAATATTGGACAAGAATTGTATATTAATAGCGTAAAAAATTGATAATAAATAGTAAATTTCTTTTTATAAGGAACTTTTCCATTTTGTAAATTGTTCAGCAGTTAAAATATTTTTCATTTGAGTGTAAAATAATTCATCAGCTTTTTTCTTATCAGCAGTCATTGTTGCTTTATTTTCATCAAGTTCAGATTTTCTTAAACTAACTACTTTAGTTACTAGAACTCTGTATAAAGTTCTGGATTGTTCCCCAGTCAATTCTAACTGGTTAGATAATTCTAAAAGTTGAGTTTTTGCAATAACCTCTGGTCTATCTTGATTTTGAGATATACTTTGAGCAGATATATTTTGAACACTTAACATCATTATAAATGCAAATGCGATTAATGAGAATAGGTTTTTCATTTTTTTATTTTAATTAGATTACTAATTTAATGATTTTACTTTCCAATAAACAAGGATTAAACCAAAAAATAAATTATTCTTCAATTGCTTCCAAATATTCGATAAGCATAGATACTCCTTCGCTGTTAACTATAGATCTTCCAATTTGTGGCATCAAATAAATAGGGGTGGTGCTTTGTACACGATCTTCAATTTGGCCTCTATGTGCGTAAATTCCTGTTTCAGAAAATTCGGTTTCCAATCTAAAATCCAATAAGAAACCTGTCGGCACAAAACCTCCTGGTTGATGGCAGTGAGCGCAATTGATGTCTAGGTAAGCCCTTCCTCTTTCGAGTATATCGAAATTTACTTCGTCTTCCCAATCTGCTAAAACAGTTATATCTGAAATATTTGATACACCTTCAAGTAGTCCAATATTGATAAAATGTTGTAGCTGGTTGATAGAAGTTTCTTCATTATTTAGATTAAAATTCATAGCTCTTAACTTAGGTCCTATTGGACTAATAGTTTCATAATTATGATGACAAGTGATACAGTCTTCACTTGATGGGATTTGATATTGAACTTCTTGAGTAATTCCTTCAGCATCTAAATAACTAATGGGGACTATGCTTCCATCATCAGAATATATGGCGTCTGTCATATTATTGTTCCAGATGTAATTGCCTAATTTCCAAATTCCTTCTGTTTTAATTAAAACACGAGTTTCAATAATTATTTTATTTGAAGAAATGTTTCCCTCATCTTCGTAATAATAAAATGTTTTAGATATTAAGGTGTTGTCAGGGTATACAGGAAATGAACTATCTCCATTATATTGCATAGCTTTACCCTCGGGAATTCTAATTAATCGCTGTTTATTTGCATAATCTGAAAATAGACGGCTATTTAAATCGTAAAGGTGCATGTTTGAATCAGGTGTTAAATTAGATAATTCTCCACTAAAAATTTCCATTTCCGAAAGGCTAGTTTCAAAAACCAAAGGAGTAACTGGATCTGGGTCAATATCATCAATAATGGGAATAAATCCATCGTCACCATTACATGAAGACATTATTAGGGCTAATAGCAGTAGCCCAGAAATATAAAACTTTTTCATTAAGTATTTTTTACTAAAATACAATTTTGATTCTATTAATAAATAATTTAATTAAATTAAAAATAATCCTAAACAGTAAAACTAAGATTGTAATTATATGTTATTTTAACACAGAAAGTTTTAGTCATTAAGTATATTTAAACTTTAAAAACAATAAATTATTATTATGAAATATTTAGTTACTGCTTTTATGTTATTAGGAACCCTTTTATCTTTCTCGCAAAGTAGATCCATTCCTTTGGATACTCTTGTAAAAACCACTCATAATACTACTGTAAAAGGTGAAATGTTTTCATATACCGCTGAAACTGGTACGCAACCAGTTTGGGATAAAGAAGGTGATCCTATGGCGACTTTATTTTATACTTATTATACTAGAAACAATGTAAAAGATAGGATGAACAGGCCATTAATTATATCTTTTAATGGAGGCCCTGGATCTGCATCTGTTTGGATGCATATAGCGTATACAGGACCAAGAATATTAAATATAGATGAAGAAGGTTACCCTATACAACCTTATGGGTTTAGAAGTAATCCAAATTCAATAATTGATGTTGCCGATATTGTTTTTGTAAATCCTGTTAATACAGGATACTCTCGTATGGTTGCTGATAAAGAAGGAAAAATGCCTGACGACAAATTATTTTTTGGTATTAATGCAGATATTAAATATTTGGCTGAATGGGTGAATACTTTTGTAAGCAGACATAATCGTTGGGAATCTCCAAAATATATTATTGGAGAAAGTTATGGAGGCACTCGTGTGATGGGTCTTTCAAATGAATTGCAAAACTCACAATGGATTTATTTAAATGGGGTTATTTTAGTTTCTCCAGCAGATTATAATCTTTACAGCACGGGGCAGCCTATATACTCAGCAATTAATTTACCTTATTTTACTGCTGCTGCCTGGTATCATAAAGCATTGTCTTCTGAATTGCAAAACAAAGATTTATTAGAAATTCTCCCTGAAGCTGAAGAATATTCTATAAACATATTAATGCCAGCACTTGCAAAAGGCGGGTTTATTAGTAATGCAGAAAGAAATAAAGTAGCCGAAAAAATGGCATACTATTCTGGACTTAGTAAAAAAGTTATTTTACAACATAATTTAGAGGTGCCTACTAGTTTTTTCTGGAAAGAACTTTTGCGTGATAAAACAGGCCAAACTATAGGTCGGTTGGATTCTCGTTATTTAGGATTGGACAAAATGGAAGCGGGGACAAGTCCAGATTATAGTCCAGAGCTTACCTCTTGGTTACATTCCTTTACTCCAGCAATTAATCATTATATAAAGACAGAATTGAATTTTACCACAGATGTAAAGTACAATATGTTTGGAAATGTTCATCCTTGGGATAGACGTAATAATAACACTAGAGATGGTTTGCGAGAAGCAATGGCAACCAATCCTTATTTAAAAGTTTTAAATCAGTCGGGTTATTATGATGGAGCAACAACCTATTTTGCGGCAAAATATTCCTTATCACAAGTTGATCCTAGCGGAAAAATGAAGGATCGTTTTACCTTTAAAGGATACCGAAGCGGTCATATGATGTATTTGCGAAATGAAGATTTAATTAAAGCAAATGAAGATTTAAGATCATTTATTAAAGAATCAGCAGCAAATGGTAAACCAGCGAAATATTAATCTGCTTTGTGAGCTAATTTCATGGCAATGGGTTTGTTTTTAAACCACCTCCACTAATAAACCATTTTCGGTTTTATTCACTTTGGCAATATTGTTTTTTGTTAATTCCTTAATGGTTTTATCCCATTTTTTATTACTTAGTCCCGATTGAGTTTTTAGTTCATTTAATTCAATTGGAGAATTAACTTTTAGAATATTAATGATTGCTTTTTCATCATCACTCATATAAACCTGTTTTAATTCAGGTTTCATTTGAGGAAAGAATAGTACTTCTTGTATGGAAGCGTTATTAGTTAAAAACATAATTAAACGATCCATTCCAATTCCCATTCCTGATGTTGGAGGCATTCCATATTCTAAAGCTCTTAAAAAATCTTGATCTATAAATTCTGTAGCTTCATCATCACCACGTCCTGCTAATTTTACTTGATCTTTAAAACGTTCTCTTTGGTCAATTGGGTCGTTTAATTCAGAATAAGCATTTGCTAATTCTTTACCACAAATAATCAACTCAAATCGTTCAGTAAGATCTGGGTTAGAACGGTGTTCTTTGGTTAATGGACTCATCTCTTTTGGGTAATCTGTAATAAAAGTAGGTTGGATGTAATTGGCTTCACATTTTTCACCAAAAATTTCATCGATTAACTTTCCTTTACCCATTGTTTCATCTACACCAATCCCCATTCCTTTTGCAGCTTCTCTAATTTCGCCTTCCGATTTTCCTAAAATATTAAAACCCGTATAATGCTCAATTGATGCTGCCATCGTCACTCTAGCATACGGAGCTTTAAAATTAATTTCATATTCTCCAAAAGTAGTTTTTGAGCTCCCGTTTACTTCCGTAGCACAGAATTCCAATAATTTTTCTGTTAAATCCATCATCCAATTGTAATCTTTATAGGCTACATAGATTTCCATCATCGTAAATTCTGGATTGTGAGTGCGATCCATACCTTCATTTCTGAAGGTTTTTGCGAATTCATAGACACCATCAAAACCACCAATGATTAATTTTTTTAAATATAATTCACAAGCAATTCGCATAAACATTGGAATATCTAGAGAATTGTGATGTGTTTTAAAAGGTCTTGCAGCTGCACCGCCAGGAATCGATTGTAGGATAGGGGTTTCAACTTCAAAATAACCACTATTATTAAAGAAAGTACGCATCGCTGTAAATAACTTAGTACGTTTTATAAATACTTCTTTTACCTTTGGGTTTACTACTAAATCTGCATAACGTTGGCGGTAACGCAATTCAGGATTATTAAATTCATCAAAGGTATTTCCTTCACTATCCGTTTTTGGTAATGGCAATGGTTTTAAAGCTTTTGAAAGTAATTTAAAGCCTTTAACCATCACTGTTTTTTCCCCTACTTTAGTAGTAAATAATTCTCCTTCAATACCAATAAAATCTCCAATATCTAATAGTTTTTTATAGACATCATTATAAACTACTTTATCCTCACCAGGACAAATTTCATCTCTATTAAAATATACTTGAATTCGACCTTTTGAATCTTGCAATTCTGCAAATGAAGCTTTTCCTTGTATGCGGCGAGACATTAATCGTCCAGCAATAATTACTTTTTTACCGTTTTCAAAATTCTGTTTAATATCCAATGTCATCGCATCCACCGGAAATAAATCTGCTGGGTATGGGTTAATGCCTAATGCTCTTAATTGTGTGAGCTTTTCTCTTCGTACTTGTTCCTGTTCGGATAATTGCATAGAAATTATGTAAAAAAATAATTACAAATATAACAACAAACTATGTGTTAATCAATACTTGTAACAAAAGGAATTTTATATGGACCTATAGATTAATTAATAATTGTAAATTTGCATAGATGAGTTTTTGGAGAATAATTTTATCAATCATATTCCCGCCCTTAGCAGTTATAGATAAAGGATGTGGATCTATAATTATCGTTTTCATTTTAACTTTATGTGGATGGATTCCTGGTGTTATTGCTGCACTAATTATTATTTATAATCCAAAATAGATTATACTATGTTACGTAAAATAACCTAGCTTTTAATTTACTTAAACCATGGTCATAGATGATATAAATCATTAGCAGAAATTCACTCTCTATAGATTTAAGTAGCTTGAGAAAGATGGTTGGAGATTTGGGTGATGCTTGTGCTAAGGTGAAAACGGATACCATTATTACATTTAGAAGTTGAATTAGAAAAATAATCTCTTGAATAAACAAATTGAAATACAGGAACTAGGAGTTAAAGATTATAAAGATACTTGGGAATATCAAGAAAAACTTTTTAAGGCTATTATTGATTTAAAAATAAAAAATAGAAGGGAAGAAACATCCTTAGATACTCCTAATTATTTTTTGTTTGTAGAACATCCTCATGTATATACTTTAGGTAAAAGTGGACATATTGAAAACTTACTCATTTCTGCAGAAAAATTATCCGAAATAGGAGCTACTTTCTATCAAAATAATCGAGGTGGAGATATTACTTACCATGGGCCTGGGCAAATTGTTGGTTATCCTATATTAGATTTAGAAAACTTTTTTTCAGACATTCATAAATACCTTCGATTTCTGGAAGAAATGATTATAAGAACATTGGCTGAATATGATTTGAAAGGAGAGCGATCTAATGGTGAAACAGGTGTATGGTTTGACGTAGGTACTCCTTTTGCAAGAAAAATATGTGCTTTTGGAGTGCGTGCAAGTCGTTGGGTAACCATGCACGGGTTTGCATTAAATGTAAATACCAATTTGGGTTATTTTGATCATATGATTCCTTGTGGTATAAAAGGAAAAGCAGTTACCTCATTAAATATAGAATTAGGAAAGCCTGAAGTTTCCATAATAGAAGTAAAAGAAAAATTAATTTTTCATTTTTTAGATTTGTTTGAAGCTGAAAAAAAGCTTTATTCTTAAGTTTATATGTTTATTGTTTTTTCAATAATTATAATTGACAAGCCTAGCGCAGGCTTACTGATCACTATTAGTCATTTACTTGAGTTTTTGTTATTGGAGTTTGTAAATTTTTGTTTCTCGTGAGTATGATAAATATTAACAAGGCCGTTTCCTAATTATAAAAATTAGTTAGTTGAGTAGATTTACAAAAAAAATCAATTAGTGTATTTCGTAAAGAAGAATGTTTTTAGCATCACCTTTCACAACAAAATTTGTTTTACCATTTTTTGTTAGATCTCCAAGATCTATTATAGAAGTTCCATAAACAGGGAATCCAGATAGTAGACTTCCAGATTTATTATAAACGTATAGTTTGTTTTCTTGTGTTTCAGTAATTGAAATGTAGGTTTTACGATTAACAATACTAATAGTTGGTGCTGTATAAATTCCAAAAGGTAATTCGATTAAAACACCATTGATCCGCATTAAATTATCATCTAAAGTTACTTTAGTTTTTCCTTTGACAGTAAAATAATAACTTGTTACTTCCAATTTGTTTGTAACCGTTTTCCCATCCAAATCAACACTATTTTTAGAGTTGTCTTTATTAATAATTACTAATTTTGTATTTTCTAATGTGATTGGAGTATTGGAAAAATCGAATGCCTTAGATACAGTTACTCTTGGATTACCTAATCGGCTAAGAATGTTTAATTTCCCGCTTTCCTCCGCAATAGTGATGTAATCTTTACTGTTAATTCTAAAATGTTGAGGTGGAAATACAATTTTTGATATTGATTTTTCAAACTTAAATCCCTTTACTTTTTTTCCTTTGCTATCCAAAATTAAAACTTCTTTTCCTTGAGTAATTACAAAGCGATATTTCCGATTGTTATCATAATCAAAAACAGAAAGTGCTTGGGTGATGTTGTCTTTAAATTTTTTGGGGAAAGGAGCAACAGCTCTCCCAGTTCTGTCTAAAATATAAAAATTATTTTTGGTCGTAAATGCCAATTGCTTTTTGCCATTTCGTAAAAGATCAACTTCTTTTACTTTACCTAATATTCGATTCTTAAGCTTCTTTGTCCATAAAATTTTTCCTCCAGAAGAAATAAAATACAACTTGTTTGTAACATCTTGAACAACGATGTCTTTTCCTCCCGTTCTGTGATTACTGAAAAAAGTAGGATCATTTAGTAGTTCGTTTTCTAATTGAATACTGTTAATTTGTGTTACTTTTCCTTTAAGGGTATTACTATTTGAAAAACTCGCCTCTTTACAAACAAAATTTACGTGAGCAAAATCACGGTCATAATTGAACTGAAGTATCGCTATAGGATAATTTTTAAAAGAAACAGTTTCTGTTTCAGTTTTTAGAAG
>JAQWNL010000016.1:0-16907 GCA_029268635.1 Flavobacteriaceae bacterium | reverse complement strand
TCCACAATTAAACCATGTATTCTTCCTTCTTCATTTTTTGCCCAAACGACTGCGATATCTGCAAACGGAGAATTACTTATCCACATTTTAGCACCATTTAAAAGATAATGATCACCCATGTCTTTAAAATTGGTAACCATTCCTCCAGGGTTCGATCCGAAATCTGGTTCTGTTAATCCAAAGCATCCAATAAATTCACCAGAAGCTAATTTTGGAAGATATTTCATGCGTTGTTCTTCATTTCCATATTTCCATATTGGATACATTACCAATGAAGATTGAACACTAGCCGTACTTCTCACACCACTATCCCCACGTTCAATTTCTTGCATAATTAGCCCATATGAAATTTGATCCAATCCAGCACCACCATATTCTTCAGGGATATAAGGGCCAAAAGCACCAATATCTGCTAATCCTTTTACTATTTGATGAGGGAATTCTACTTTTTGAGCATATTCTTCAATAATAGGCGATACATCACGTTTTACCCATTCTCTAGCAGCATCACGGATTAATTTATGTTCATCTGTTAATAAATCGTCAAGATTGTAATAATCTGGAGCTTCAAATAAATCAGGTTTCATAGTTTTTACATTTATTTGTCAAAAGTAATTAATGCCATGCAATTTTGCACTTATTCTAAAGAGAAATTAAATAAATATTTTAAAATTATTTATTTAAATAAATTGCCAGTAAGCTATGAAAGTGATGCACTCCCTTTTCTCTTTTTGGCGAAAACCTTCCTGCCTTATAAAAAGAAGAATTCACTCCTTTTTGAACATTTTCTACTACAAACTCATCTTCCCGTTCTACTTTATCCAAATCATTACTCGCTCCTTTGTTTAATTTAGTTGGATCATATACATAAGAGATAAAAGACACTTTAGTTCTATTGATATCAATCGGCTTAACTATATTTAAGGAAAGGCCCCAAGGGTAAAAGTTAAACATCATATTTGGGAAAACCCAATAGTAATAAGCAGCTACATTTTTACCATAATCTAAATGACCTTCTGGTAAGTCAAATACTTCAGTAGCTTCATCTGTATATCCAATTTGGAGATTACAATGTTTATAAATTTCTGTTTTATAGCTGCCATAGTCAAGCATTTTATTTAAGCCTTCATGTACAAAAGGAACATGAAAACCTTCTAAATAATTATCACAATATAATGCCCAATGTGCGTGAACAAGAAAATCTTTGCTGGTTGAAGTATCTAGGGAAAATTCATCTAATGGCAGAAATCCAATACGTTCTTTCATCGTGTCGATTACTTTTGAAAACTGAAAATCGGGATTTAAACCTACAAACAATAAGGGTCCCCATTTTTCTAATGGAAACTTATGTAAATGATCACAAGGTCTTGGAAAATCATCAGCATCTTTAAATTCTGGCATGTGTTCAAACACTCCATCTAAATTAAAGCGCCTGCCATGATACATACACGTCAACTTTTTTACTTTACCAGGATGTAAGGCCACTAAATTTCCTCTATGTGTACAAACATTGGTAAAACAATTGATTTCATCTTTTTCATTTCTTACGATGACTAAAGGTTCGGTTAAATAATTATCTAGCAATACTAAAGGATACGTAGACTCCGGAAGCTTTACTAAATTTTCATCACCAATCCATTGCCAAGTTTTTAAAAATATTTTTTCTTTAATATTTTGAAATACTTCTTTGTCTCTATAAAAAGAGGCTGGTAACGTTTCTGCTTTAGAAATATCTGAATTGATATAAAATATTTTTGACATAGCTAAATGGGTTTATTGTACTTTCGTAAACTGAGTTTAAATTTAACCAATTTATTATAATATATGAAAACTAAATCTCAAAAAATCGGTTTACTAACCACAACTTCTTTGGTAGTTGGTAATATGATAGGTGTAGGAGTATTTGTTTTACCTGCGGTATTATCAAACTATGGCAGTGTAAGCTTATTAGGATGGCTATTTACTGCTACTGGTGCTTTAATTTTAGCAAAAATATTTAGTAACTTTAGTAAGATTGTTGTCAGTAAAAGTGGAGGTCCTTATCTTTACTCAAAAGCGGGATTTGGTGATTTTATAGGATTTTTGGTTGCTTGGGGTTATTGGATTGCCTGTTGGGTAGGTAACGGAGCTTTTGCAATAGCAATAATTGGTGCAGCAAGCTTTTTTATTCCTGAATTAGCAAGTAATTCAGTATTGTCTGTTAGCCTTGGATTAGTACTTATTTGGATATTTACTTGGATTAATTCTAGAGGAATTAATGAGTCAGGAAAAATTCAAGTAATTACTACCATATTAAAAATATTACCTCTGCTATTTGTTATTATCGTGGGCATCTTTTTTTTTAAGTTTGATAATTTTCCTGAATTTAATTTAACAGGGAAAAGTAATTTTTCAGCTATTTCTTCAGTCGCCACGTTAACACTTTACGCTTTTTTAGGTATAGAATGTGCTACCATCCCCGCAGGGAACATAAAAAACCCAGAAAAAACAATTCCAAGAGCCACTATGCTAGGAACTATAATTGTTATTATTTTATATATTTTAGGTACCGTTGTTTTATTTGGAATTTTACCATTGGATGTTTTGCAAAATTCTCCTGCTCCATTTGCAGAAGCTGCCAAAATTATAGGTGGTGATTATGGAGGTTATTTTGTTGCTGTTGGTGTTTTAATTTCTGGAATTGGAGTATTAAATGGGTGGGTTTTAATTACAGGACAAATTTCTATGGCAACTGCAAAAGATCATTTATTTCCAGATTTCTTTAAGAAAGAAAACAAAAATGGTGCTCCTGTTAATGGACTTATTATCGGAGGAGTGTTGTCATCGATTGTGATGTTAATGAACTATTCAGAAACTTTGGTGAAACAATTTGAAGTTATTGTTCAGTTAACAGTGTTGGTGATATTACTACCATATTTATTTACCGCAGCATCATATGCGTTAGTTGTTATTGAAAAAAGACTTCATACTAAAAGTTGGATAAAAACATTTGTATTGTCTGCTTTGGGCTTTACCTATTCTTTATGGGCAATATATGGTTCTGGATCTGAAACTGTTTTCTATGGTTTTTTGTTGATGTTAATAGGAATACCTGTATATATTTATATGAAATGGATTAAAAACAAAGAAAATTAATGAAAACAACATATCATTCAGAGTATTATCAATTAAAGTCAGTTTTTATCAAATCTGCAAAAAACGCTTTTGTTTCAGAAAAATTATTAGAAGAACAATGGCAAGAATTGCATTATTTAAGTCAGCCAAATTTTGAAAACTCATTAAATGAGTATAGAAATTTTGAGAAAGCAATTCAAAAAAATGGTGCTTTAATAAAGCAATTTCCTTTTAATGATAGCGTAACCATAGACTCCATTTATTGTCGTGATGCAGCAATTGCAACTGATTTTGGGATGATTATTTGCAATATGGGAAAATCGGGTAGAATCAACGAACCCGAAGCTCAAATGCAAACTTATATAAATCATTCCATTCCAATTTTAGGAAAAATAGAAATTCCGGGAACCTTAGAAGGAGGAGACGTTGCTTGGTTAGATGAAAAAACATTAGCGTTAGGTCATACCTATAGAACCAATGAAGAAGGGATAAGACAAATAAAAAACATGTTGGAACCAAAAGGTGTTGAGGTTATTGTAGCGGAACTGCCACATTACAAAGGGCAATCAGATGTTTTTCATTTAATGTCTATTTTAAGTCCTGTGGATAAAAATTTAGCGGTAGTTTATTCTCCATTAATGCCTATAAAATTTAGAAATCAACTATTAAAAAGAAATTATCAATTAGTTGAAGTTCCTAAAGAGGAATTTAAATCTATGGGTTGTAATGTTTTGGCTATAGCACCTAGAGATTGTTTGATGGTACAAGGAAATCCAAAAACTGAAAAGGCGTTAATACAAGCTGGATGTAAAGTGATAGCATATCAAGGTGAGCATATTAGTGTCTATGGAGGTGGTGGTCCCACCTGTTTAACGAGACCTTTACTTAGAGAATTGTAATTACATTTTCAGATAAAAATCCTTAACTAATTTTTTGTATGCTTCGGTATAAACATGCCTTGAAATTTCAATAGTAAGTTCTTCCTTAATTATTTCAAATTTCTCAAATGTAAACTCCAATAAACTCCTTTTTACTTCGGAAGTTGGATTGCCTTTAACCCTACAGATCCGCTTTGGAAACAATCCAATTTCTAAAGCTAAAGCAATAAAATTTTCTTCTTCCTTTCTGGGAAGTATCAAAGCAAATATCCCTTTTTTTGAAAGAAATTGATATGCGAAAATAGCTAAGTCTCTAAAGGGTAGCCTATCTGTGAAACGAGCAGTATTTCTTTTATTATCGTCAGATTTGTATTCATCGGAATAAAACGGGGGATTCGAAATAATTAAATCGTATTCTTCTTCCATTTCTGCTGCAAATTCTTGTGCAGAGGCGTGAAAACAAAACAAACGATCTCCCCAAGGAGAGTTCTCAAAATTCCCAACGCATTGTTCAAATGCATCTTCATCAATTTCGATAGCTTCTAGCCTTTCAGCCTGGCATCGCTGCACTAATTGAAGGGATAGAATTCCTGTGCCCGCACCAATATCTAGAATGCGTTCTGGATTTTTTTTCAAAGAGACCCAAGCGCCTAATAAAACACCATCAGTTCCAATTTTCATGGCACATCGATCTTGTTGAATTGAAAACTGTTTAAATTCAAACATTATTAATGCTAATAAAATTTATTAAAGGTAAATTTCAATCAAGCCTTTTGGGACTTCAAGTTGAATAATTTTATTTTCTATATCTACATTTTTAATAAAACGGTCGATCAATGGAATTAATATTTGTTTTCCATTGCGATCAATTTCAAATAGCGGTTGAAAAGTACTTTCATTTACTCCAGTAATTACACCTACTTCTCCAAAAGAGTTGTCTGCTGCCTTAAAACCGATAATTTCATGAAAATAAAACTTATTACCAGTTAGTTTTGGCAACAAATCTAGGGGTAAAAACAAATCACATTTTAATAATGGATCTGCATCTTCATCTCCATTTATATTTTCAAATTTTACTCGAAGGAGTTCCGATTTATGAAGGGAACTACGTTCAATAAAAAATGGAACCAAGTTTTTGTTTTTTTCAACAAAAACCGATTCCATTTTAGTATAAAATTTAGGATTGTCTGTATCTAATTTTACAAGTAACTCTCCTTTAAAGCTATATTTTTTAACAATCTTGCCTAAGTAGAAACAATCCTCCTTTTGCATAGTTAAAAATTTATTCTTCGTCTTTCTTAGACTCTACAGCAGGCACCTCTTCTTCTTTTGCAGGAGTTACTTCTTCTACCGCTTCTGCAGCTGCATCGTCAATAGTTTCTTTTTTAGGAGCTTCTTAAGTTACAGTCTCAACCACAACTTCTTCAATAACTTCCACTACAGGAATTGCATCAGCGATACGTTGTTCGTTAACTGCTTTTTCGGCAGCAAAAGCTTCTGCTTTAATTTTACCTTCAGCATCACTAAGCACCCTACGTTTGCTTTCCACTTCTTTAGTTTTTCCTTCTAACCAAGCATTGAATTTTTCTTCAGCTTGCTCTTCAGTAAATGCTCCTTTCTTAACACCGCCAACTAAATGCTTTTTGAGCATCACACCTTTATGAGAAAGAATAGCTCTTGCTGTATCTGTAGGTTGCGCACCATTTTGCAACCATTGTAAAGTTCCATCAATATCAAGATTGATTTCAGCAGGGTTTACATTTGGGTTATAAGTTCCTAGTTTTTCAAGGTACTTACCATCTCTTTTTGAGCGGCTATCAGCAGCTACGATCCAGTAAAAAGGTTTTCCTTTTTTACCATGTCTTTGTAATCTAATTTTTACGGGCATATCAATTAATTTTTGAGGTTCCCGACCCCGGTTCATAATTTAAGTCTGCAAAGATAATAATATTTTATTTTGAAATTCAATAGTTTAAACTTTTTCTTTGTATTTGTGAAAACCTAAATTTAATCAGCAACCAATGCGGTAAGTAAAACTAAGTTTAATGTAACCTATCCATAAGAGTTTTATAAAATATTTTGAAAAGTCACTTCCTTAAAGGAGCAAATTTTTTTAAAAAAAAAGTTAACAACTCTTTGCCTTTTTATTCCATTTTGAAAGGTGGTTTTTATACTTTTAAACCTTTAGATCAATTGCGATTTAAAAATAATTTTAATTCTCCTATTTTTATGTTTTTAATTTTTGATACCGAAACTACCGGACTCCCAAAACGCTGGAATGCACCTTTAACAGATAGCGATAATTGGCCAAGATGTATTCAAATAGCTTGGCAATTGCATGATAAAAATGGTGTGTTGCTAGAACATGAAGATTATTTAGTACAGCCAGAAGGTTTTAATATTCCATATGATGCTGAAAAAATACATGGCATTTCAACTGAATTAGCAGAAAAAAGAGGAATACCTTTAACTGAGGTTATTGAAAAGTTTCAGAAAGTACTTGCAAAAACTAATTTTATTGTTGGACAGAATCTTGGTTTTGATAATAATATTATGGGAGCAGAATTCCATAGATTAGGAATAGAGAATCCCTTGCTTAATTTTCCGAAGCTAGATACTTGTACAGAAATAACTGCTCAACTTTGTCAGTTGTCAGGAGGTAGAGGAGGAAAATTTAAACTACCTACCTTATCGGAGTTACACACGTTTTTATTTAGCAAACCTTTTAGTGAAGCTCATAATGCAACTGCCGATGTAGAAGCAACCACACGTTGTTTTTTAGAATTAATACGGCGTCAACTTTTTACTGCAAAAGAATTAAATGTTGAACCCAGCTATTTTGAAACATTTACAGAAATAAATCCGCAACCTTTTGAATTAATTGGATTAAAACATGTTAATTTAAAAAAAGCATCTGAAAAAATAAGAAAAGAGTTAGAGAAATTAACTCAAGAAGATGAGATTTCAACAGCGATTATAGAAGAAAATATTGCTGGGCTTGAGAATATTCCATTTGCTCATTTACATAATCATTCACAGTTTTCAATACTTCAATCTACATCCAGCACCCAAAATCTTGTAAAAGCTGCTGCCGATAATAATATGCCTGCTGTTGCTTTAACAGATTCAGGAAATATGATGGGGGCTTTTCATTTTGTAATGCAAGTCAATGATCATAATCAATCATTGACTGAAGAAGACGCTTCTAAAAAAATGAAAGCTATTGTTGGTTGTGAGTTTTTTGTTTGTGAAGATCATTTAAATAAAAACCATAGAGACAATGGATATCAGATTGTCTTGTTGGCGAAAAATAAAAAAGGCTATCATAATCTTGCAAAGATGTCTTCCTTGGCGTTTACAGACGGTTTTTATTATGTGCCAAGAATAGACAGAACCATCATTAAAAAACACAAAGAAGATATTATTGTCCTTACTGGAGGCTTATATGGAGAAGTGCCTAATAAGATTTTAAACATCGGTGAAAAACAGGCTGAAGATGCATTAATTTGGTGGAAAGAAACTTTTGGTGATGATTTATATGTGGAGATTTCAAGACACGATCAAGAAGATGAAAAGAGGGTTAATTCGGTATTAATTCCGATGGCTAAAAAACACCAAGTAAAGATGGTGGCAAGTAATAACACCTATTATATAAATAAAGAAGATGCCAATGCACATGATATTTTATTGTGTGTAAAAGATGGTGAAAAACAAGGAACACCTATAGGAAGAGGTCGCGGTTATCGGTATGGACTTCCAAATCAAGAATATTATTTTAAATCTCAATCTGAAATGAAATCCTTGTTTAAGGATCTTCCTGAAGCCATTACTACTATTTCTGAAATTATAGATAAAGTAGCGTCTTATGGATTAAAAAGAGATGTATTACTACCTAAGTTTGATATTCCTGAAGAATTTCAAAATCCAGAAGATGAAAAAGATGGAGGTAAAAGAGGAGAAAATGCATACTTAAGAGGACTTACTTATAAAGGGGCTGAAAAAAGATATGGAGAGCTATCAGACAAAATAAAAGAGAGGATAGATTTTGAGTTGGGGGTAATTGCAAATACAGGCTATCCTGGTTATTTTTTAATTTGTCAAGATTTTATTGCAGAAGCCAGAAAGATGGATGTTTCAGTAGGTCCTGGAAGGGGATCTGCAGCAGGAAGTGTGGTGGCCTATTGTCTTTGGATTACGAACATCGACCCCATTAAATACAACTTACTTTTTGAGCGTTTTTTGAATCCTGAGCGTGTAAGTATGCCGGATATCGATATTGATTTTGATGATGAAGGTAGAGGTAGGGTGTTGGATTATGTAATTAAAAAATATGGAACTAATCAAGTAGCACAAATTATTACGTATGGAACGATGGCTGCTAAATCTTCCATTCGTGATACGGCTCGTGTTTTAGATTTACCCTTAAATTCTGCAGATCGCATATCGAAGTTAATTCCGAATATGACCAAATTAAAAAAGATATTTGGTTATACGGATGCTGAAATACGGAAAAAATTTATAAATGACGAAGTACCTAAGGTTAATGAACTTTTAGTAATTGCTGAAGGAAATGATTTAGAAGCGCAAACTGTTAATCAAGCAAGGATTCTGGAAGGTTCTGTTCGTAATGTAGGGACTCATGCTTGTGGTGTTATTATTACTCCATCAGATATTACTAATTTTGTTCCTGTTACTACTGCAAAGGATTCCGATATGTACGTTACCCAATTTGACAATTCTGTAGTAGAAAGTGCAGGATTGTTAAAAATGGATTTCCTTGGTTTAAAGACCTTAACTTTAATAAAGGATACAGTTAAATTGGTAAAGTTAAAGCATCAAGTAGATTTAGACTCAGATATGTTTCCTTTGGACGATGAACTTACCTTTGAGTTGTTCCAAAAAGGGGAAACTGTAGGGATATTTCAGTATGAATCTGCAGGAATGCAGAAATATTTAAAGGATTTAAAACCTACTGTTTTTGATGATTTAATTGCCATGAATGCACTATATCGTCCCGGTCCAATAGAATACATACCAAGTTTTGTGAATCGTAAAAACGGGGAAGAAGAAATTCTTTATGACCTTCCTGCCATGGAAGAGTTTTTAAAAGAAACTTACGGGATTACTGTTTACCAAGAGCAAGTGATGTTGCTTTCTCAAAAGCTAGCAAACTTTACAAAAGGGGAAGCTGATGTACTCCGAAAAGCTATGGGTAAAAAGCTAATTGCAGTTTTGGATAAAATGAAGCCTAAGTTTATTTCTCAAGCTAAAGAAAATGGACATGATGAAGAAAAACTTGAAAAAATTTGGAAAGATTGGGAAGCCTTTGCAAGTTATGCATATAATAAATCACATTCTACTTGTTATGCGTGGATTGCTTATCAGACTGCATATTTAAAAGCACATTATCCAGCGGAATATATGGCTGCCGTTTTATCAAATAATATGAATGACATTAAGCAAGTAAGCTTTTTTATGGAGGAATGTCGTAGGATGGGGCTAGAGGTATTAGGGCCTGATGTGAATGAGTCGTATTATAAATTTATGGTAAATGATAAAGGTGCCATACGTTTTGGAATGGGAGCAATTAAGGGTGTTGGAGGAAATGCGGTAGCGACTATTGTTCAGACTAGAGATGATGGAAAGTATAAATCGGTATTTGATTTAGCTAAACGAATTGATTTACGAGCAGCCAATAAAAAAGCTTTTGAAGGATTAGCATTGGCTGGTGGTTTTGATGGTTTTGACACCCATAGAGCTCAATACCTACATCCAGACGGAAAGGGAGTGCTGTTTATAGAAAAGGTATTGCGATTTGCATCTAAATTTCAGGAATCTCAAAACAGCGATCAATTGGATATATTTGGAGGCGGTAGTGAAGTACAAATTCTAGAACCTGAAGTTCCTCCTTGTGAAGAATGGGGAACTCTTAAAAAATTAAAACAAGAGAAAGAGGTTGTTGGGATCTATATTTCCGGACACCCATTAGATGATTTTAAGACAGAGATCAATCGTTTTTGTAATTGTACTGCTTCTGATTTTAATAATTTAGAAAAATTTATTAATAGAGAAATGTGTTTTGGGGGTATGGTTGGAGATGTGCAACATCGAGAAACAAAAATGGGAAAAGGTTGGGCATTATTCATTGTAGAAGATTATAATGAAAGTTGTGAGTTTAGAATTTTTGGAGAACAATACCTTAAATTTCGTCATTTTTTAGTGCCTAATTCTTTTATCTTTATTAAAGTATTGGTTAAAGATGGTTGGATTAATAAAGAAACACAGAAAAAAGGAGATCCAAGACTTCAATTTAATAGCATGCATATGTTACAAGAAGTAATGGATAGCCACACGAAAAAATTAACCATTCAATTACCTATTGAAGAGGTTAACGATGGAAGTATTGCGAATTTAAAAGAAATTATAGCTAGTCATAAAGGAGATAAAAATTTGGAATTATTGATTTATGAAGCATCCGAAAAAATAAAAGTTACCATGCCATCAAAAAAGTTCAAGATTGATATTTCAAACGAACTATTAAAAAAATTAAAAGATGAGCAGATTATGTATAAGCTTA
The DNA here is from genome assembly GCA_029268635.1 of Flavobacteriaceae bacterium. GTDB lineage: Bacteria > Bacteroidota > Bacteroidia > Flavobacteriales > Flavobacteriaceae > Marifrigoribacter. The sequence goes on along the minus strand of JAQWNL010000016.1, from coordinate 6,338 downwards.
ATTAATCTGAGGTTATGAATTATAAAAAATCGTGATACTAACATCATATAATCTAATGATTTTCTTGTAAGTTAAAGTAGAATTATTGACTACATTTGTATAACAAATAAATATATTTAAATTATGGCATTAGAAATAACAGACCAAACTTTTGAAGAAACAGTTTTAAAAAGTGACAAACCAGTATTAGTTGATTTTTGGGCAGCTTGGTGTGGACCATGTAGAATGGTTGGGCCGATCATCGAAGAAATCAGTAAAGATTACGAAGGAAAAGCTGTTGTTGGTAAAGTTGATGTAGATGCAAATCAAGAATTTGCTGCTAAATTTGGAGTAAGAAATATTCCAACAGTTTTGGTATTTCAAAATGGAGAAGTAGTAGGTAGACAAGTAGGAGTTGCTCCTAAAGCTACCTATGAAGAAGCATTAAATTCTTTATTTTAATAATAATTAAAACATAAGATTAAAAAAGGTTTGCTACATAGCAAACCTTTTTTAATTTAGACCTAATGGATATAAGCAAAGAAATAAACAAAATAACAGGGTTTAATAACCTAGAACTATTGGCTCATCAGGTAGTGGAAGGGTTTATTTCTGGTTTACATAAAAGTCCTTTTCATGGGTTTTCAGCAGAATTTGCGGAACATAAAATTTACAACCAAGGAGAAAGTACCAAACACATCGATTGGAAGTTATTTGCAAAGACGGATAAACTTTATACCAAGCGCTACGAAGAAGAAACCAATTTACGATGTCATTTAATAATAGACAATAGTAGCTCTATGCATTATCCTTTATTAAAGGATTTTGATATAAATCATCTTAATAAAATTAGTTTTTCTGCATTGGCCGCTGCTGCGATTATGAATTTGTTAAAACGCCAAAGAGATGCTGTTGGATTAAGTATCTATAGTGATAACTATGATTTTTATAGTAATGAAAAGGGTAGTGAACGTCACCATCAAATGTTATTAGCTAAATTAAATGAAGCACTAGAAAATAAAAGCGAGCAGATAGAAACTAAGACTTATACTTATCTTCATGAAATAGCAGATAAGATTAAAAGGCGCTCTATGGTTTTTTTATTCACTGACATGTTTCAAAGTAATTTGGAAGAAGAAAAATTATTTGAGGCATTACAGCATTTAAAGTATAATAAGCATGAAGTTATCTTATTTCATACCTATGATAAAGAGAAAGAAATAGAATTTAACTTTAACAACAGGCCCAAACGATTTGTTGATGTAGAAACGGGAGTTCATGTAAATCTTTATGCTGATACTATTAGAGCTAATTATGAAAAAGCCGTTAAAGATTATTTTAAAGAGCTTAAAATACGTTGTGGACAGTATGGGATTAAGTATGTTCCTGTGGCTATTAATGAAGATTTTAGTACCATTTTAACAACGTATCTAGTACAGCGTCAAAAGTTTGGATAGTAAAAGAAATAAACTTTTTTATTTTTTTTAAAATAGTTTGCAATAAACAATAGGAGGTGTATATTTGCCATCGCTTATAAACAATAGTATATTGTAACCATGGTCTGGTAGTTCAGTTGGTTAGAATACCTGCCTGTCACGCAGGGGGTCGCGAGTTCGAGTCTCGTCCAGACCGCAATTAAAATGTTGTGTTGAGTCCTTTAAATAGGACTAGGTTTATGTAGTAAACCGATGAGAAGCTTTTCCGAATAGGAAAGGCTTTTTTTGTTTCTAGTCAATTCCTCTAAAATACCCATCAAATACCAACTTATTTCACCTAAAAAAGACTCCCCTAGGGATTGATTACTCACATAATATTACAGATGAAATCCCTTATGTTGAGCTTGAGTTTAATCTCAATTTAATGAGATTAGAAACTTCTAGCTATGGAAAGATAATACAGAAAAGTATCGGTAAAGAGATCTCAAGAATATTTAATTTATTAAAATCAAAAACATAAAAAATGAACATAATTAAAGAAATAAAACTAAGCTATTCCAAGAATGGAATTGAAAACATAAAAACAACAGACAGTAATAGTGCATATCAAATACTATTAGATAATTGGGATATGGACACGATAGAATTACAGGAAGATCTACTACATACTGTCCGACTGTACATGTATTAGTTGACTTACTCTGTATATTTTCATTCTTTTACAGTTACGTTTACTAATGATTCTATACCAAAGTGTCTATTTAATACTAAGTCTGCAGATCTTAAAGAGCCATTGACCCATCCTTGCATATCAGACCAAGCTTCATTACATATGTAGATGTTTTCAAAAAGAGAAACCATTTTGGTTTGTAAAAATTTAAAATTAACAATTTATAAAGATGATTAATAAGAATAAAATATTATTTTCGCGACTATGCTAAAATCGTTTGTATATATATTGCTTTCTTCATTATTCATATTTTCAATATTGGCGCCTTCAGTTGTTAATGTATTAACCGAAACAGATACTTATATATATAATGACACCACTGAGGAAGAGAAATCTGAAAAATCAGAAAAAGATATTGAAGAAAAAATCATCCAACTTTCTTATTCATTAAACGCTTTAATTAAACAATCTTCATTTTATTATTATCATATAGAGAACAACTCAAATCACTATTCAAAGATAGTATTGCCGCCTCCCGAACATATTATATAGTTTTTAGATTATTAATTTAATAATTAATTAACATTTCACATAAGCTTCAAAAAACATAATATAAATTTGGAGTTTTATGTGATATATAATATATATAAACATGAAAAATCTATTTAATTTTAAACATTTTAAGGGGGATCTATTTGGCGGAATAACCGCAGGAATAGTTGCCTTACCTCTTGCATTGGCCTTTGGTGTAAGTTCAGGACTTGGCCCAAGTGCGGGTCTTTATGGAGCCATTTTTGTCAGTTTCTTTGCGGCGCTTTTTGGAGGCACTAATACTCAAATATCTGGACCAACTGCTCCAATGACAGCAGTTAGTATGGTCGTAATTGCGGGGATAGTTACTGCTTTTGAAGGTGATATCTCAAAAGCATTACCTGCTATTTTAACTGTTTTTTTATTAGCAGGTTTAATGCAGGTTGGTCTCGGATTAATAGGTTTAGGAAAGTATATAAAATACATTCCATATCCTGTAGTCTCAGGATTTATGACTGCGATAGGGATTATAATTTTGGTAACTCAAATACTTCCTTCTATTGGTTATTACCCCAAAGAAGATGCAGAGTTTGTTAATCAATTTAAACCTCAAGCGGAAGAAATAATTTTAGATAATATTTTAAAAGAAGCAGCAGGGGAAGGAGTATTGGTTTTAGAGGATTTTAAAGAGACAGTAAAGAGAGCTGAAAACATAACTCAAACTCAAATTTTAAAAGAATCACAAACTCTTGCAAGTAAAAAAGCGTCAGGAGTTTTGGGTTCATTAAAAGTGTTGCCAAGAGCATTAGGAAACATCAACTGGTTAGAGCTATTATTGGCTTTAGGTACTATTTTAATTATTTATGGTTTTAAAAGAATTACCAAAGCAGTTCCAAGTACTTTAGTTGCCCTATTGGTGATGTCTGGAATTGCATTTGGTTTTGGACTAGATTATAGACCTATTGAAGAAATTCCTAGTGGATTACCCATTCCAAACCTTGAAATATTTACTGGATTTAGTTTAGATAGCATTACTCCTTATATTTTTACCGCATTAACATTGGCGTTGTTAGGAGCAATAGACTCGTTGTTAACATCCGTCGTTGCAGATAATATGACTAAAACCAAGCATAAACCTAATAAAGAATTAATTGGACAAGGTATTGGTAACAGTATTGGAGCCATTTTTGGAGGTATTCCGGGAGCAGGAGCTACAATTAGAACGGTAGTAAACATTAATGCTGGAGGAATAACAAGACTCTCTGGTATGTTGTCAGGATTACTTCTTTTAGTAATTCTACTAGCATTAGGCCCTGTTGCTTCGCAAATTCCTGCGGCTGTACTAGCGGGTATATTAATTACGGTTGGTATAGGTGTAATGGACTATAAAGGTTTAAAAGCGATACCAAAAATGCCAAGGCCAGAGGTGACTATAATGTTAATTGTAATGGTTCTTTCATCTGTATGGAATTTGGTTTATGCTGTTGGAATTGGACTCATAATAGCATCTTTAATGTTTATGAAAAAAATAGGAGATCTTACAGCAAAAGAATCTAATATTACTCCATTTAAGAAAGAAAAAGCTTGGCCAGATGAAGTAGATTTTCCTAGGAATATTGAAGATAAAGTCTTTATAAAGCATATTGAAGGCCCCTTGTTTTTTGGATCTACAAGTGATTTTCAAGAATTGATAAAACAAATTCCAGATACAGCTTCTACCATTATAATTAGGATGGAAAGAATGCAATATATAGACCAATCTGGACTCTATGCAATGGAAGATGTTTTAATAGATTTAGCAAGAGAAGGGAAGAGAATATTATTAGTGAATATTATTGATCAGCCTAGATATTTGATGGAAAAAATAGATTTAATACCAGATTTAATACCAGAAGAACAAATTTTTGGTAATTTTGAAGAGTGTATTAGGTGGATAAAAGAAAATAATAACTAAAAAAACAAAAATGAATACTCAAACAAAAATAACACAAGATAACCTAACTGTTAATGATGCACACTCAATTTTAGTAGAAGGGAATAACAGGTTTGTGCAAAATTTAAAAGCACTTAGAAACCTGAAAGAGCAAGTTTTTCAAACTAGTGAAGGACAGTACCCATTTGCTGTAATATTAAGTTGCATTGATTCTAGAGTACCTGCAGAATTAGTTTTTGATCAAGGAATAGGAGATATATTTAGTGTTCGTGTTGCTGGAAACATTATTAATGAAGACGTTTTAGGTTCAATTGAATATGCTTGTAAAGTTGCAGGATCAAAAATAGTTGTTGTCATGGGCCATACTAAATGTGGTGCAGTTACAGCTGCCTGTAATCATGTAGAATTAGGAAATATTACGCCATTGTTGCAGAAAATTAAACCTGCTGTTCTAGCTGTAGAGGCTAATATTTCTAAAATGAATGATAAATCTATTGAAGATGTTGCTGTACTTAATGTAAAATTATCAATTGATAGAATTAGAAAGGAAAGCTCCATATTATCTGAATTAGAAAAGGAAGGTACTATTGAAATATTTGGAGCTAATTATGATGTTTCTACAGGAAAAGTAAATTTTTTGTAATAAGATGAACCTTATAAATAAATTAGCAAGAAACAGTATTTTTTTACTGTTTCTAGTTTCGATTAAGTCCTATTCTCAAGAGGATAAGGTTGGTAATTGGTTAATGTATTTTGGCACAAATAGAATTAGTGATAATTTTAGTATTCATACTGAAATACAATTTAGAAATTATACTATAACACCAAATAATGTAGAGCAGTTATTACTTCGAGCAGGATTAAATTATCATTTTTCTGAGAAAACAACTGCTGCTGCCGGATACGCTTATATACCATCGTATGTAAATGAATCTGAACAAAATTCTCAAGAGTTTGAAGAACACCGAATCTGGCAACAATTTATCTTAACAAATAAATTAGAAAGAATAAAATTTGAACATCGTTACAGATTTGAACAGCGTTGGGTGAATCAAGATTATAAGAATAGATTGCGCTACCGGTTGATGCTTTTTGTGCCTCTTAACAAACCAATTATTGAAAAAGGAACTTTATTTTTAGGTTTTTATGATGAAATTTTTATCAATATTAAAGAATCTTTTTTTGATAGGAATCGACTTTATGGAGCTTTAGGGTATCAGATAAATAAGGATATAAGTATACAAACAGGTATGTTACATCAACAATTAAGTAATTCTGGAAAGTGGTATTTACAATTTGCTTTGTTCTTTAATACAGATTTCAGAAAAGCCCCTGCTAATTAAAATTTAACTACCAATTATAAGTGTTAAATGTTATCATTAAGCTGATAGCCTTTTTTTGTTTAGGGGTTTTTATTAGCTCTTTTTCCAGACCAATGATTTACTAATGATTCCAGAACTAACTTTAAGGTTTAAATTATTTTCCTGCGCTATTATCTCTACATCATACCATTCTTTATGCTTTGGAGCGTAGATTTTTCCGGTCCATTTGCCTCCGTCTTTCTTTAGATCCTTTAAAATTAGTTCTCCAATATCGCCCTTAATATCTGATGCTTTGATAACTCCCGACCATAGACTGTTTTTTTCGCTGACATCTATTTTGGTGTTAGCTTCTCCAGTTTCCCAAAGCCCGTCAAGAGTTGATTGAGCTTGTATTGAAAATGAGAGTAATACAATGATTACTAAAAGTAAATTTTTCATAAGTTATTTTTTGATTATTATAATTATTT
>JAQWNL010000015.1:0-16006 GCA_029268635.1 Flavobacteriaceae bacterium | reverse complement strand
GAGGCATCACAGTAATACCACCTTCTTCCGTTTGTAAATTTTGAATTACAGTAGACGTTGGTGAAATCAATGATTCCTGAACAATGGCTTCATTAACTATCATAATCATATCATCAGAACTATAATTATTAGTAGTCAAAGGCGGAAAATCTCTCAGAGGAATTGTTTGACCTCTGAAGGTTCCTGTTACTACTTCCGAAGGAGAGTTCGTTTCTTGAGCATAAATACCGCAACTAACTAAAAACATTGCGATAAAAAGTAATTTTTTAATTTTCATAATTTTTATAATTTTTTTTTAACACGGCTAAATTAAGAAAAATTAATTGTAATTTTTTAATTTTAACTATATTTTATACAGCAATTTTTATCGTCATAATAGTTGTTAATTAAAATTTTAAATCTGAGAATTTATTTTAAGTTTTGCCAAAAAAAATTTCTTAAAACATTTCACATTTGCAAACTTCTAAGCAATATTGTAACATTACAAAACAAAAAGATAAAAAATGCAGCACAAAAAAAATCCTTCTGAAATAGAAATTAAAGATCAAAAAACAATTAAAAGCAAAGAACTAAATATTAAGGAAGCTTTAGTTCCAGTTATATTATTATTAGCAATGCTTGCGTATAATATTTTCTTTGTAAAAGATCAAGAATGGCTAGGAGCATATACCAATCAATTTATATTACTAATTGCAGGAGGAATCGCAGCTTTAATAGGCTTATTTAATAAAGTTACTTTAAAGTCTATGTTATTTGAAATTTACAAAAACATTAAAAGTGTTTTTATTCCCATAATGATTTTGTTTTTAGTAGGAGCACTTGCAGGTACTTGGCTTGTGAGTGGTGTTATTCCTGCGATGGTTTATTATGGACTCCAAGTATTAAGTCCAACTATATTTTTACCAGCTTGTATACTTATAGCTGCTATTATATCAATAGCTACAGGAAGTTCTTGGACTACTTCAGCAACAGTAGGGATCGCATTAATTGGTATTGGCGAAGCCTTAGGGATTCCTTTAGGTATGGTTGCAGGAGCCGTTATTTCTGGCGCCTATTTTGGTGATAAGATGTCACCCCTAAGTGACACTACAAATTTAGCCCCTGCAATGGCAGGAACCGATATATTTACTCATATCCGATATATGGCAATCACAACAGTACCAACTATTATTATCACTTTAATTATTTTTACCATTACTAGTCTAACTATTGAAACAACTGGAAATACCGATGTTAGCGATCTTTTAAGCAGCATTTATGAAACATTCAATATTACCCCTTGGTTATTTTTGGTACCACTCGCAGTAATTGCTTTAATTTTAGCAAAAACAAAACCATTAATTGCTTTAGGTTTTGGCATCCTATTAGCTGCAATTTTTGCGATGGTTTTTCAACCAGAAATTTTAAGCAGTCTTTCTTCATCTTTTATTAATGCTCTTTTAAATTCAATTTTTGTTGATACAGAAATTGTAACTTCAAATGAGAAGCTAAATGAATTATTTAGTGCTGGAGGAATGAAAGGTATGTTATGGACTATATTTTTGATTATCTGTGCTATGGTATTTGGAGGAACAATGGATGCTATTGGAGCATTGGCTAGAATTACCAGAGCACTTTTATCTATAGCTACTACTGCATTTGGTTTATTTGCAAGTACCGTATTTAGTTGTATCGGATTAAATATTATTGCTAGTGATCAATATTTAGCAATTGTTATTCCTGGAAAAATGTTTAAAGAAGCTTTTGAAGATAAAGGGCTAGCACCAGAAAACTTAAGTAGAACTTTAGAAGATGGTGGAACGGTAACTTCGGTATTAATACCTTGGAATACTTGTGGTGCTTACCAATCTGGAGTTTTAGGTGTAGGAGTAGATGAATATTTTGCTTATGCAATATTTAATTGGCTAAGTCCTTTTACCACCCTACTATTTGCTGTATTTAGAATAAAAATTAAAATGCTAAAAGCTACATAAAAAAAGCCTACTCATCAAATAGGCTTTTTAATACTATCCAATTTGATATTCAGACATTAATTCAAATCAAAACGATCTAAATTCATTACTTTGGTCCAAGCAGCTACAAAATCGTTTACAAAACGGGCTTGACAATCATTAGCGCCATATACTTCACAAACCGCTCTTAATTCTGTATTAGAACCAAAAATTAAATCTGCTCTTGTTCCTGTAAATTTAACTTCACCTGTTTTGCGATTGCGACCTTCAAAAATAGTATCACTATCTGAAGTTGCACTCCAAGTGTATGTAAAATCTAAAACATTGCTAAAAAAATCAGTTGTCAAGCTTTCACTATGGTCTGTAAATACACCGTAATTAGAGCCGTCAAAATTTGCTCCCAAAACACGTAAACCTCCCACTAAAACAGTCATTTCTGGAATTGAAAGTGTTAATAGGTTTGCGCGATCTATCAATAAATCTTCAGCTGTAATATTTAATTTAGAATTGATATAATTCCTAAATCCATCTGCAATTGGCTCTAAATAAGCAAAGGATTCTAAATCTGTTTGTTCCTGTGAAGCATCACCTCTACCCTGGGTAAAAGGAACAGCTACATCATGTCCGGCATTTCTTGCAGCTTCTTCAACTCCAGCTGTACCCGCTAAGATAATTAAATCTGCCATAGAAATAGTTCCATTGAATTCATTTTGAATCCCTTCTAATAACTGTAATACCTTATTTAATGCTCTCGGGTTATTTACTTCCCAACTTCTTTGTGGCTCTAATCGCAAACGTCCTCCATTTGCTCCACCACGCTTATCAGACCCTCTAAAAGTAGAAGCAGAAGCCCAAGCTGTTGTTATTAACTGAGAAACTGATAAGCCAGATGCTAAAATCATTTTCTTTAATACATCGATATCAGAAGTAGTCAAGGTATAGTCTACGGTAGGAATTGGATCTTGCCAGATTAACTCTTCCTTTGGCACTTCAGGACCTAAATAGCGAGAAACTGGTCCCATATCTCTATGTGTTAACTTATACCAGGCTCTAGCAAAAGCGTCTTCAAACGCTTTATGATCTTTATGAAAACGCTCCGATATTTCTCTGTAAGTCGGATCCATTTTTAAAGCCATATCTGCTGTTGTCATCATTAAGGCTTGAGTTCCATTACCAGATGCTTTTGGTGCTCTTCGAGCATGAGATGCTTCCGTTGGAGTCCATTGGTGTGCTCCTGCAGGACTTTTTGTTAATTCCCAATCGTAATTTAATAAAACGTCAAAATAATCTGCATCCCATTGAATTGGATTTGGCGTCCAAGCCCCTTCTATACCACTACTAATTGTATCATCTAATACACCGGATTGAAATCTATTTTTCCAACCTGTACTCATTTCTTCGATTGATGCACCTTGTGGTTCTGCTCCTACATATTTTTCTGGGTCTGCAGCGCCATGTGCTTTTCCAAACGTATGTCCACCAGCAACTAAAGCAACGGTTTCTTGATCATTCATAGCCATGCGACCAAATGTTATTTTTATATCGTGAGCCGATTTTAAAGGGTCTGGCACACCGTTAGGTCCTTCTGGGTTTACATAAATTAAGCCCATATGCACTGCGCCTAAATACCCTTCTAAATCACCATCACTAGTATCATAACGATCATCATTGTCTAGCCAACCTGTTTCACTTCCCCAATAAATATCTTGCTCAGGCTCCCAAACATCTTCACGACCTCCAGCAAAACCAAAAGTTGAAAATCCCATAGATTCTAATGCACAGTTACCTGCTAGAATCATTAAATCTGCCCAAGAAACTTTGTTACCATATTTCTTTTTTACCGGCCACAATAATAAACGTGCTTTATCTAGGTTGCCATTATCTGGCCAACTATTTAATGGTGCAAAACGTTGTGATCCAGAAGATGCACCACCTCGACCATCACCTACTCTGTAAGTTCCTGCACTGTGCCAAGCCATACGAATCATAAACCCCCCATAGTGTCCATAATCTGCTGGCCACCAATCTTGAGATGCTGTCATTAAATCAACAATATCTAATTTTAAAGCTTTAAAATCAACAGACTTAAATGCTTCTGCATAATCAAAGTCTTCTCCCATAGGATTAGATTTAGCTGCATTTTGCCTTAAAATATTTAATTTTAATTCGTTCGGCCACCAATCACGATTGCTAGTTCCTCCACCAGCAGCATTCTTTTCAGCTCCATTAAAAAAAGGGCATTTACTTATATCTCCACTATTATTGTTATTTTCCATATTAATTCTATTAAAACTTAAAATTATATTTTTTACACCAATTTGTATATATATTTATATTTATATAAATTATATCTTAATCAATAAAATTGATAGCCTATTAAATTCATATAATAACAACTAATTTAAAAATAATAAAAATAATCATTTGTAAAATATTTTATATACTTACTTTTATAGTTCAATTAAAACAAAAGCAATGGCAACTATAACTTTAGGTGGTAAACCAATAAAAACTTCAGGAAACCTTCCAGCAATTAATTCTAAAATTTTAGATTTTAAATTAGTAGCTACAGATCTTTCGACAAAAACTATAAAAAATTTTTTTGGATATAATCTTATTTTAAATATCTTCCCTAGTGTTAACACAGGGATATGTTCAGCTTCAGTAAGGGCTTTTAATAAATCTGCTGTTGCTTTAAACAACACAAAAGTACTTTGCATCTCTAGAGACTTACCTTTTGCACAAGAACAGTTCTGTGCAGCTGAAGGTTTAGAAAATGTTATAATGCTATCAGATTTTAAAAATGGAGCGTTCGGAAATGACTATGGTTTAATGATAAACGATGGGATTTTTGATGATTTACTTTCTAGATGTGTTATTATAACTAATGAAAAAAATAAGGTTATTTATACGGAACAAGTTAAAGAAATAGGACAAGAACCAAATTATGAAAAAGCGCTAGAAGTTTTGAAGAACTAAAACAAAAGTTAGTTTTTATATTAAAAAAACAATCGAAATAGAAAATTTGGAGTAAATCCTAAGGAGTATTTATCCACTGCTACAATCGGATCATTTATACTGTTATTACCAATATAATCAATGCTTAAAAGATTATTTTTGTTATATAAATTTCGGATGGAAAAACCGACTTTTCCTCTTAGGTCACTTTTTTTAGAAAAATTAAAACCATAGGTGCTTGAAAAATCTAAGCGATGGTAACTGGGAAGCTTTCCTGTATTAATCCCAATATAATAATATTGAGCTTCAGGCCCTATATAAGCTTGAGTATATGGCTTACCTGTTCGCCAGTTCCAAGCCAATGCTAATTCAAATTGCTTTAATTTATAAGCTACAGAGCTTGTAAAAGAATGCCTGATATTAGTACTTGCAGTAAAGGCTTGGTTATTATTAATTCCATCAAAATTACTAATCACATTATTAAAGGAATAACTGATCCAAGTTTTAATAAAATTAAAATTTTTATTTGCATAAAAATCAACTCCTAAAATATGTTGTTCTCCTATATGAAAACTACTGTCCTCAGGATTCAAAAAACCTAAAGAAAGCGCAGTCTTCCCAATTATATCTTTATAATACCCAGCTATATCTATACTCCACCCCATCGCTTCATATATAAAACCAGCAGATAGCTGCTTGCTATTAATTATAGGAAATGTTTCTCCATCCGCCAAACGCCAAAGTTTATTTTCTAAAGAAAGATCACTTAATACCGTTTCGTCTATTTCACTAATTATTTGATTTTTAATTTCTCCTGATAGCTGAATCTTTAAATTTTTAAAAATATCTTTATAAATTAAAATTCTCGGTTCCAATCGTAAAGCATCTAATTCTTGATAATAATTAACTCTAATCCCCGTGCTTATGTCAAATAATTTTGGATTTTTATAGTAATATTGAAAATAAAGGGCATGTGATTTAACAATTGTATTATCGGAATCTAAAATAATTGATGAACCTGCATTTTCTTTAAACAAATAACTAGCATTCTTTAATACATATTGATACCCAAAAGTTAGATTATTGTCCTTTTTTGTATTTAAAACCACCTCTGTAGAAACACCTGAATCATAAATCTCATTCTTCTTTATGAAGTTTGAAATTTGACCTTCATTTTCTGAAGCTATATAATTATATGCTAAACTATATCTTGATAAAAAAACTTGAGTATATTGACTTAAACTAGGGCTCCATGTTTTATTCCAACCAAAACTATAACCGTCATTTTTAATATCTAAAACATCAGAATACGATTTATTTAAATCCATATCTTCTACTAAATAATTCAAATCATTAGCTATAAAAATAGTACTGGCATAAAAGCTATTAGAATCATTTAGTTTATAATTCAATTTTATATTATAATCTATAAAAAAGAAATTATTATTGGTGCTTTTAATATTAGATATTTTTGTGTCCTGAAATACTTTATCGGCTATTTTATTAAAGGTAATTGATTGATACAATTCTGTATAACTTCGTCTTAGCGATCCTTGAATACTCAATTTATCTTTTATAATTGGTGCTTCTATATAAAAATCTGTATTAATACCATTAACACCAACTCCAGCTTTAAAACGATTGGAAACCTGATTTATAGAAGAAATATCAATAACACTTGATACGCGTTCACCAAATCTGGAATGAGTCCCTTGATTATGAAATATCACCTTGCTAGTACTGTTTGGATTAAACGCAGAAAGCATCCCAAATAAATGACCTTTATGATATATGTTTATACCATCCCAAATTACCCTATTTTGATCCATTGCTCCGCCCCTAACTGTAAACCCTGTAGCAGTTTCATTGGGACTTATAACACCAGGTAATAATTGTATACTTTCTAAAATATCTGCTTCAATAAGTCCCGGGAGAATATCTAATTGTTCAGGACTTATCGTAAAAGTTGCATTTTTATTTTTTTGGATCCCTTTTGTTAAGTATCCAGTAATGACTACATTATCTAATAATTGTATGTTTATTTTAGATATTTTAGAATCATTGACAATTATATAACGCTCATCAATCTTTTGGAAAGTCAATGAAGTTAAAATAGAAATTTCGTCTAATACTTGATTTAGTGTCCTGTCTAATTTTTTTAATGTTAGCTTTTTATCTTTAAGCACATAATCTTGATAAGAAAATCTGACATCATATAGCGCTTCAAGAGAGCTTAACGATTTAGACATTAAAACCCCATTGAATTCAACTTGAAAAACAGCATCTTCCTGAGAAAAGACTGATAGAAGGGGCAAAAAAAGTAGTAAATAAATTAAGTGCTTATTTTTCAATTACCAATTTTATTCAAGACTTAACACTCCATTTTTATCTTTTATATAGTCTATATTCATCGTTTTAAAAACAGACGCCAATGCTAGTTTTAAATCTTTATTACTAAAACTTCCAGTAAATATAATTGATTCATCTATTTTACTGGCGTCAATTTCAATATTATATTGTTTTTCCAATTCTAAAATCACATAGTTCAACGGAACACTTACAAAACTACTTTCTCCATTCACCCAGGAAGGAAAGAGTTTTTTACTGGTATATTTTTCAGAATCATTACCATCAATTTTTCTAATAGAATTACCAGGATTTAATATATGTTCGTTTTTATCATTTTTAACACTAACCTTTCCCTCGTAACAAACTACTTCAAAAAAGGCATGGGTATGTTTAACATTAAATTTAGTACCTAAAACTGTTACTTGGCCTTTAGGAGTCTGTACCACAAAGGTGCTTCCTTTTTTTACTTTAAAAAATGCTTCTCCTTTTAATTGAATACTTCGATTGGTATCCCAATCTTTTTGAGTAAAATTAATTACTGACTTTGCATTTAACATTACCTCTGAACCATCAGGCAATTTAATTGTTTTTTGCTCAGCATAGGAAGTTTCATAACTTGTATCCAGTGAGTTAAAGGCAAAATAGCATCCAAAAATAATCAGGATAGATGCAGCTATAGAAAGCCCCCATTTAAAAGATTTCTGTGTTTTTTTAACGTTTATTTTTTGATTTATACTGCTTTTAACACTTATAAAAGAAGGCTTTACTGACCTATTTAATTGACCCAATAGGTCCAATCCATTTTTAAGTTTTTTAAAATCAATAAAATCTTTTTCAGAAACCAAGGTTCGTAATTTGGTATCGGAAATTGTTCCATCCAACCATTTTGCTAGAAAATACGATCCTTCTGTAGTTAAATTTTCTCTCATTATTATTATATGACAACTTTAAAATAAAATACCCTACTTTTTAAAAACAAATTAAACATCACCAATTTTATCTTTCATTTTCAGCAGAGCTAAATGCATTCTTTTTTCTACTGCTTTTACTGAAATACCTACGATTTCTGCAATTTCTTTATATTTTTTATTTTCCATTCTACTCAATAGAAAAACTTCTTTTTGTTTTTCTGGTAAGGTGGAAATTGCTTCCTCAATTTTAACTAAAAACTCTTTTTCTACTAATAAATATTCTGGAGTTTCATAATTACTAGATTTTGGAGCTCTTTTTTGGTGGTTCATCACCACTTTTTCATGTTTCTTATAATTAAAAAACATATTCTTAGCAACTGTAAATAAAAAACTCTTTGCTTTTGCAGGATTTACATTATTACAATGATCCCATAATTTAATAAAAGTATCCTGTAAAATATCTTCAGCAAGATTCATATCCTGTGTTTTAAAAAATAAAAAACGTCTTAAATCTTTTGCATGAGTATTAAATAGTTTTTCAAATACTTTTTGATTACAAATATTATTTAAATTCTTAATCATTATATTGCACGCAGTTTAGTCAACAAAGTTAAGTAAAAAATGTATTTTGGTAGGGTATTTTGATTTATAACTGTCTTAATTAAATAATAACCAGAAATATTCAATTAGCAAATTAAAAAAAATAAATGAAAACTATTAAATTATTATTTTTCAGTTTTTTAATGAGTGCCATCGTACTAAGTTCTTGTTCCAGTGATGAGTTTTTTGATGTTCCAGATATGCATGAGAGTCCATCAATAAAAATTGCTCTCGACCAACTCAATAAATTATATAATGATGATGGAATAGCAATTGAAGAAGTAAATCCTTCTGGCTATCTTATTTTCGACTTTTGTTTTGAATTTATTTATCCAATAAACCTTATGTACAATAACGGTTCTATTATTACCATTAACAATAATGATGAAATAGTTGAGCTTTTAATTAACTTTACCTCTAATTTACATATCGTGGGTATTGAATTTCCTTTTAATGTAGAAATATACAATCCAGAAACCATTGAAATTGAACCATTAACAATTACAACCGAAAATGAATTTGCTAATTTATTAACTAGCTGTTCATTTGGAAACTCCTGCGAATGTGATGATGAATTTGAACCCACCTGTATCGAAATAATTGACAACAATCAACCTTTAATTATCACGTTTCCAAATGCTTGTTTTGCAGCCTGTGAAGGATTTATAGAAGAAGATTTTATTGATTGTGACAACAGTACTGCTTGTGATATTTCTGAATTAGAAATAGAAATTGGCGAAATTTATGATGACGATACGTATGAACTAATGATTAACTTTGAATTCGAAAACACAAACGGTCAAGAATATTTTGATCTTTATGTTAGAAACGGAGTATTGTTAGGATATTTCCAATTAGCTGAATTACCATTAACCATCGAACACTTTCCATTATGTGGATATGAAGAGGATTATATTAAAGTGTGTATTAACGACAACTCCGATTGCTGTGAGGAAATAGAATGGTTAGCACCAAGCTGAAGCCAGGTGAATGATGTTAATATGGTTTGCCAATACAAATGATATTGGATAATGACATATTAAATATCGATACTAACGAACAAGTAGTTGACTATTTAGCTCTAATGTATTCGATAGCATTGACAATTAACAAAGAAACTTTTAGTATACCAAGACATTCTTGAAGGCATCTATGACGAACGATGTAATTAATTAAATTGCTTTTAATGCTTCTATTTTAAAGACCCTCATTAAAATTATTGATTGGTGGACTTAATTTTTTAATTTACATTTGAACTTCAAAATTAAAAATGACCAAAAAAGAACCATTTATTATCAACCGAATAAAAAGTTTAGGCTTTGCCTTAAAAGGTGCATTGTTACTTTTAAAAAATGAAGCGAGCATTCAAGTTCAAGCAAGTATTGCTATTTTAGTTACTTTTGGAGGTTTTTATTTTGAAATTTCTGCAATAGAATGGATGGTACAATTATTGGTTATTGCTGTTGTGATGAGTGCAGAAGCCCTAAATAGCGCTATTGAAGAAATTACTGACTTTATCCATCCCGAATATCATAAAAAAATTGGCTATACAAAAGATATAGCTGCTGGAGCTGTTTTCTTTGCTGGTATTGCAGGCATTATTATCGCTGGTATTATATATATCCCTAAGTTTTAAAATAACCACCAAAAATTTTTTAAAACAAAAACAATTTTAGCTTTAAAACGTTTGATATTTGTATTTTTGTTAAAATACAAGTCCATAATTAATGACTCAAAAAAATAAAAAAGCTACTAAAATCTCCTCAAAATCAAGGAAAAAAATAAGTTTTAAACTAAGTAAACAACAAACAATTATTTGGGGTGTCTTTTTATTTCTACTAGGCATTTCTATTTTTCTATCTATTGTTTCTTACTTCTTTAATTGGAAAGCAGATCAAAGCCTTATTGGTGACTTAACAAGTCGTGATCTATACACTCGAAATTGGCTAAACACATATGGATCAAATATTGGTGAGCTCTTTGTATACAATGGTTTTGGTGTCCCATCTATTATTATTTCTTATTTAATAATACTAACGGGACTTTACTATTTCTTTAATTTTAACAAATTAAAACTTTCAAAATATTGGTTTTGGGGCAGCTTAGTTATGATTTGGCTTTCTATATTTTTTGGTTTCTTTTCAAAAATAAATCCTTTATTTAGCGGTGTGATTGGTTATGAAATCAACGATTTACTGCAAGATTATCTTGGCTTTATTGGGACAGCTTTATTAGTTACATTTTTATTTATTATCTATTTAGTTATTAGATTAAAACTCCATCCAGAACATTTAATACATGCATTAAAAACAACGAAAAAAGATATTAAGTCAGATTTTAATACTGATACTACTATAAATGAGACTTTTAACAAAGAAGAAAAAGAGCTGCTAAGTTCTAAACCTTTATCAAATGAAATCGAGCTTAGCAGTCAGGCCCATGATGAAACTAAAGAAATGGTTTCTCCTCCGTTAGAAGAAATAACAAAAAAAACAGAAGGTGACCTTGCTATGATTATAGAAGATACTAAGGAGGAAACCGTTGTAGAAAAAAACTTAAGTGATAAATTAGTAAGTGATTTTGGCGAATTTGATCCTACATTAGCGCTTAGTAAGTATAAATTTCCAAGCATCGAGTTACTGAAAGATTATGCCAAAAATTCTGGAATCACAATCAATCAAGAAGAATTAGAAGAAAATAAAAATAAGATTGTTAGTACCCTCAACAATTATAAAATTGGAATTGCAAGTATAAAAGCTACCGTAGGCCCAACGGTTACCTTATATGAAATTGTTCCTGAAGCAGGAATCAGAATTTCAAAAATTAAAAACCTTGAGGACGATATTGCACTTTCGCTATCTGCATTAGGTATTAGAATTATTGCTCCAATACCAGGAAGAGGAACCATAGGCATTGAAGTTCCAAACAAAAATCCAAGTATTGTTTCTATGAAATCGGTTATTGCCTCTCCTAATTTTCAAAATGCAGAAATGGAGCTTCCCATTGCTTTTGGAAAAACAATTAGCAATGAAACCTTTGTAGTCGATTTAGCAAAAATGCCTCACTTATTAATGGCAGGTGCTACTGGTCAAGGAAAATCCGTAGGTTTAAACGCTATCCTAACTTCCTTAATTTATAAAAAACATCCAGCAGAAGTTAAATTTGTTTTGGTAGACCCTAAAAAAGTAGAACTGACCTTATTTAATAAAATAGAACGTCATTTTTTAGCAAAATTACCAGATACGGAAGAAGCAATTATCACTGATACCACCAAAGTAGTTCATACCTTAAATTCTCTTTGTATAGAAATGGATGTACGGTATGATTTGTTAAAGGTTGCAATGGTTCGAAATATCAAAGAATACAATACCAAATTTAAAGCACGAAAATTAAACCCAAACGAGGGACATCGATTTTTACCTTACATAGTTTTAGTAATTGACGAGTTTGCCGATTTAATAATGACAGCAGGTAAAGAAGTGGAAACACCAATTGCTCGCTTGGCACAACTAGCTCGAGCAATAGGTATTCATTTAATTGTTGCAACTCAAAGACCCTCTGTTAATGTAATAACCGGTATTATTAAAGCCAATTTCCCGGCTCGTATCGCATTTAGAGTTACCAGTAAAATAGATTCTAGGACCATATTAGACAATTCGGGTGCAGATCAATTAATTGGACGTGGAGATATGCTCTATACACAAGGAAATGATTTAATTAGAATACAGTGCGCATTTGTTGATACGCCTGAAATTGCAGATATTACCGATTATATCGGTTCACAAAAAGCATATCCAGACGCCTATTTATTACCAGAATATATTGGAGAAGAAGGAGCCGGCACAACTATTGATAATGATGTAAGTGAACGGGATGAATTATTTAAAGATGCCGCAGAGGTGTTAATAATTGCTCAACAAGGCTCTACCTCACTACTGCAAAGGAAACTTAAATTAGGTTATAACCGTGCTGGACGAATTATCGACCAATTAGAAGCTTCTGGTATTGTAGGACAATTTGAAGGAAGTAAAGCAAGGCAAGTACTTATACCAACACTAGAAGCATTAAACCAACATTTAGAAAATGAAAATAATGACCTTTAAAACAAAGTTAGCAAGTCTTTTTTATTTGATGCTAATTTCATTAATTACGGTTCAAGCACAAGATGCAAAAGCCTTATTGAATGAAGTGTCTAGTAAGGTAAAAAGTTACGATAATATTATTATAGATTTTAAATATACCTTAGATAATGCTAAGGAACAGGTAAAACAAGATACCCGTGGTAACATTACATTAAAAGGGGAACATTATTTTTTAAATATGCTCGGAGTCACTAGAATTTATGACGGTAAAAAAATATACACCATTATTCCAGAAGATGAAGAGGTAACCATATCAACCTACAATGATGAGGAAAACAAAGGTATTTCTCCTTCTAAAATTCTTACTTTTTATGAGCAAGGATATACTTATAATATGGAGCATTTTAAAAATATCAATGGCAGAAAAATTCAGTTTATTAAATTAAGCCCAAAAAATTCAAATGCTGAAATAAAAAATATTTTATTGGGCATCGATATGCAAACCAAACATGTGTATAAATTGATACAAACAGATCCTTATGGTACCAGTTATACGATTACGATACATTCATTTAAAACCAATCAGGTTATCTCTCAAAATTTATTTGTCTTTGATGAAGAAAATTACACAAGCAAAGGATATTATATAAATAGGTTTGATTAAGTATACATGAAAATTTTAGATCGATACATCTTAACTACCTATTTAAAGACGTTTTTAAGCGTCTTTATTATTTTGATGTTTATTTTCGTGCTCCAAAGTATTTGGTTATATATATCTGAACTTGCAGGTCGGGGGCTCGATCTAATAATTGTTCTTAAATTTCTTTGGTATGTCTCTCCTCGACTTATTCCTTTAGTCTTACCACTAACAATTTTAGTAACCTCATTGATGGTTTTTGGTAGTTTTTCTGAAAACTATGAATTTGCTGCCATGAAATCTACAGGGATTTCACTTCAAAGAGCTATGAGAAGCCTAACGATTTTTATAGTTTTTTTAAGTGCATTGGTCTTTTTCTTTGCAAATGATGTAATTCCATATTCAGAATATAGGTGGTTAAATTTAAGACGTAACATTCAGCAATTTAAACCTTCTATGGCTATTGCCGAAGGACAATTTAGTCAGGTTGGTAACGAATTCAATATCAAAGTAAAAAAGAAAAGTGGCGAAAATGATCAGTACCTAGAAGAAGTGGTTATTCATAAAAAAGAAGCGCAACATAGAGGCATAAATAGTACAGTGATCATTGCAGACCGAGGCGAACTTACTTCCGAAATAGGAAGTAATACGCTTTCTTTAGTTTTAAACGACGGAAATTATTATAGTGAAGTCTATTCAAAAGATACTAAAAGAAAGCTTCAACAAGAATTTGTAAGAAGTTCTTTTAAAGAATATATTATTAACATTGACCTAACTGAATTTAACAATAAAGATATTGACAAGGAGAATAAATTAAACAATCAAAATATGTATAATGTAAAAGAGCTGAGAGCAGAAATTGATTCTCAATCTCAACGTTATACCAATGTGATAAAAGCGTTTTCTAACAGCATGTATTTTAGAACTGGAATAACTAAATTCCAAAATAAAAATACTAAAAAACTTTTTTTGGAGAGCGATACCATTACTTTTAAAAAAAACGATAACTTATTAACTATTTTTAAAGCAAAGCAACAAAAAGAAATAGTAAAAATAGCCTTGAACAATTTAAAGAGCTCCCTTCAAGCTGTTAATTCAAAAAATAAAGATTATCTCAATAAAGAAAAACAACTTAATAAATACGAAATAGCTCTTCATGAAAAATATGCCCTAGCAGTTACTTGTATCATTTTGTTTTTTGTTGGTGCACCACTGGGAGCAATTATAAGAAAAGGAGGTTTGGGATTACCTCTAGTCATCGCTATTGTTTTGTTTTTAACCTATCACTTTATTGGTATTTTTGCAAAAAATAGTGCAGAAGACGGCACCTTAGCACCCTATATCGCTCCATGGATAAGCACCTTAATTATGTTACCACTTGGTATTTGGCTTACGCATAGAGCAACTACGGATCAAGGTATTATTGACTTAGATGGATTTGTAAATAGAGTTAAAAAAATATTTAAGAAGAAGGACAAAGAAATTCCAAAAAATTCTTAGAATCAATACCTTTGCAAAAATAAAATTTAAAAAACAATTGCTAAAAAGTGAAACTATGACAAAATTGAATACAATTCAGGAAGCAATTGATGCTATAAAAAAAGGTAAAGTTGTTATTGTTGTTGATGATGAAAACAGAGAAAATGAAGGTGATTTTATAGCTGCTGCAGAAATGGTAAGTCCAGAAATGATCAATTTTATGGCAACCCATGGCAGGGGGCTTATTTGTGCTCCACTGACCGAGGAACGTTGTGAGCATTTAGGCTTAAACATGATGGTTAAAAATAACACGGTCTTACACAATACACAATTTACAGTTTCTGTAGATTTAATTGGAAATGGATGTACCACTGGAATCTCAGTGCACGATCGTGCAAAAACAATTAAAGCATTAGTAAACGAGGACACCAAAATTCAAGATTTAGGACGTCCTGGTCATATATTTCCATTGCGAGCAAAAGAAGGTGGTGTTTTAAGAAGAACTGGACATACAGAAGCTTCTATTGATTTGGCGCGTCTTGCTGGCTTAAAACCCGCAGGAATTTTGGTGGAGATATTAAATGAAGATGGTACCATGGCTCGGCTGCCAGAATTAATGAAAGTTGCTGAAAAATTTGATTTAAAATTAATTTCTATTGAGGATTTAGTGGCCTATCGCATGGAACATGATTCCTTGATTAATAAGAAGGAAGATTTTCAAATAAATACTAAGTATGGAAGTTATCGATTAAGAGCATATCAACAAACAACAAACAAGCAAATTCATATCGCCTTAACAAAAGGAGAATGGAGCGATAAAGAAACGGTGTTAGTAAAAGTAAATTCAACCTTAATTAACAATGATATTCTTGGTACTTTAACCAGTAATTCGGATAAAAAAATAGCCGATATGTTTTCTGTTTTTAATAAAGAAGGAAAAGGTGCCATTGTTTTTATCAATCAACAAAGTCAATCTCTAAATTTATTATCAAGATTAAAAACATTAAAGGAGAGTCAAGAATATCATTGTTAATT
>JAQWNL010000014.1:0-43680 GCA_029268635.1 Flavobacteriaceae bacterium | reverse complement strand
GAGGCATCACAGTAATACCACCTTCTTCCGTTTGTAAATTTTGAATTACAGTAGACGTTGGTGAAATCAATGATTCCTGAACAATGGCTTCATTAACTATCATAATCATATCATCAGAACTATAATTATTAGTAGTCAAAGTCGGAAAATCTCTTAGAGGAATTGTTTGACCTCTGAAGGTTCCTGTTACTACTTCCGAAGGAGAGTTCGTTTCTTGAGCATAAAAACCGCAACTAACTAAAAACATTGCGATAAAAAGTAATTTTTTAATTTTCATAGTATAATTTTTTTATATTGGTATTTAATATGCTAATAAGACATATAATTAGAATTCGGTTGAATTATTTCTAATCCATCTATACCACCCTTTAGATAAGGAGCAATATTTCCTATAGTCGCATCTTCATTTTGTCTCCATTTAATGTAAGAATTAAATTTGTCATTAGACTCCCAGTTTTCCAGTATATAAATTGTATTGTTTTCTTCATTAAAAGTTAATTCTACAGCTAAACATCCATCATAAGTCCGAGTGGCTGGTAGGCCATCTTCGCTATTAAGAATTTTCATAACCTGATCTATTTTTCCTGGTAAAACTTCCATAGTAGCATACACTAAATTTTTAGGGTAAACGGCATTTAACATTCCGCCAGCATCAAAAAAATCGCCTTGCGCATTAAGTAAACCTTGATCGTCAAAACCAAAATACCAGTAGCCTTTAAGGTTTAATTGTTTTCCAGTTGCTACTTGAATACCAGTCCATTTTCCATAGGTTCTTACACTACCGTTTAATACACCTAATGAATCCGTTCCTGGAAGCCATAGTTCAGCAGTATACTTGATATCGTCAAAAGCATCATGGTATCCTTTTAATATAGAAGTATATGCTTCATATCCAACAATTTCAGAATCATAAAACGGTAGTTCAACTTTAATGTCTTTACTAACTAACTTTAGTTGTTCGTCTATATTTTCTTCACTATGCAATTTAAATAGTAGCTGTGCGGTCGCTAAATTTTTAGCATACTTAATGTTCGAATTAGAGCAACTTGTAAGAAATAAGAGCGATAATATTAAAAATAAAATATTTTTCATAATTTGTTTTTGTGTTAAGTATTAGTCAAATACAAAGATAATAAAAACCGATTGCGTTGAACAATGAATTTTTAGTTTAAATTTGGTTTTTAAATTTGATGACTGTAAATTTTATTAATAATGATAATTTAATTGTATCGATATTTTTTAAATTTGAAATTGTTGTTTTATCTTTAAAATATTTAACAAACTATTTTATAATGATATGATAAATTCCTGCAAAAAACATACCTGTGCAATAGGACGCTCTGCTAAACTAATAGGAGATAAATGGTCTCTTCTTATAATGAGAGATATTATTTTGCATAAAAAATCTAGATTTAAAGAATTTAGATCCTCAAAAGAAAAGATAGCTACTAATATTCTTACGAATAGATTGAATTTTTTATTAAAAGAAGGATTTATTGAAAAAATAAATCCTTTGGGGACAAAAAAGAGTACTCGCTATATTGCTCTAGATAAGGGAATTTCAGTATTACCTATTATAATTGAAATGTATTTATTTTCTATTTATTCCATAGATGAATCTGGTTTAGATGAATCTCAAATTGCTATTAAGTCTGCTATTACAAATACTCCGCAAATATTTAAAGAAAAAAAAATTGAAGGATATCTTAAATTTGCAAAAGAGTTAAGAGCACTTTAATTAATTTATTATTATATTTAAAGAATAATATAATTGTTATCCAAATGAAAAATATTTTATTCTTGACCGTACTTTTTTTGACAATATCTTGTAATAACAAAACTAAAAAAGTGGAAGAAGCTCCAGTTAAAAAAGTGGAAGAACCCGCTGTTATAAAAGAAAATACGGTCTTATTAATAGTAAATTATGAATTAAAAGACATGACCTTAGAGGCACATTCCGAATTAGGTTCAGATATTGTTTATAATTTTTCACCTGGTAAAATTGATGGTTTAATTGGAAAAACCTTTATCGGTAATGTTGATAATGGTGTTTTTGGAGGTGTTTATTATTTTAAAAACCAAAAAGCTTTAGATGCTTATTTAAATTCTTCACTTTGGAATGATATAACAACCCATCCTAGTTTGATAAATTTTAAAACAGATGCCTATGGAATTGCTCCTATTTCTGATTTAAGCAATGGTAATGCATCCATTAGAAAAACTGAAAAAACCGAAGTCCCAGAAGGGATGAGTGTATTGGTGGTCAACTATGAATTAAAAGACATGACTTTAAAAGAACATGCTGCATTAGGTTTAGAGGTAGTTTCTAATTTTTCACCTGGTAAAATTGATGGTTTAATTGGAAAAACCTTTATCGGTAATGTTGATAATGGTGTTTTTGGAGGCGTTTATTATTTTAAAAGTCAAGAAGAATTAAATAACTATTTAAATTCTGAACTTTGGAAGGGTATTGTTACTCATCCTAATTTGGTAAATTTTAAAAAAGATACCTATCAAGTTGCTTCTATATCTTTAATCTCAAATGGGGTTCCTGCTCTTTAACTTAATTTATTTCATAAAATATTGCAATAAAATTTACGATTGCAATTCATAGTCTTTTCAGGCTTTCTGAATTCATTGGATAGAAATAGCGATTATAAACAAGAGTTCCTAAACTTGTAGTGTCTAAATATTGGTCTATTAATTTTATCGGTGTAAATTTTAAATGCAGTGTATACAAACAGTATTGTTTTGTGCGATCAATTTGAATGTAAACTAAGAGTTTAGCTTATCTTTACAGGAAATAATAATGTATGACTCATAAAGCAGGATTTGTAAATATAATTGGTAATCCAAATGTTGGAAAAAGCACCTTGATGAATGCTTTTGTTGGGGAACGACTTTCTATTATTACTTCTAAAGCTCAGACTACTCGCCACCGTATTTTAGGGATTGTAAATGGTAAAGATTTTCAAATGATTTTGAGTGATACACCAGGTATAATAAAGCCTGCTTATCAACTTCAAGAAAGCATGATGGGATTTGTGAAGTCTGCTTTTGAAGATGCTGATGTATTACTTTATTTGGTGGAATTAGGTGAGAAAGCATTAAAAGATGAAGCATTTTTCAATAAGATTACTGCTGCTAAAATTCCTGTGTTATTACTTATTAATAAGATAGATAAAGGGAATGAAGCATTATTAAAAGAATCTTTAGAGCTTTGGCAAAAGCAAGTTCCCAATGCAGAGATATTTGCCATTTCTGCTCTTGAAGATTTTGGGGTTCAAGAAGTGTTTAAGCGCATTATTGACGTGCTTCCAGAATCTCCAGCCTTTTATCCAAAAGATCAATTAACAGATAAGCCAGAGCGTTTTTTTGTAAACGAAATTATACGTGAAAAAATATTAATCCATTATAAAAAAGAAATACCTTATTCAGTAGAAATTGATACCGAAGAGTTTTTTGAAGAAGAAAATATCATTCGCCTTAGAAGTGTTATTATGGTAGAGCGTGAAACCCAAAAAGGTATCATTATTGGTCATAAAGGATTTGCTCTAAAAAGAGTAGGAGTAGAGGCGAGAAAAGATTTAGAAAAATTCTTTGGTAAGCAAGTCCATATGGAACTCTATGTAAAAGTGAATAAAAACTGGCGGAGTAACGATCGTCAATTAAAACGTTTTGGCTATAATCACTAGCTATTTACCATAAGCTTAAAGACCAACAGTTACAAAAATGTGAATTACAGCAAAATAAAAAAATATCAACCCTGTCCAAGCAGAAGATTTTGCTCTAAATAATTACTTTAATTTGCTTTTTGTAATATCTAATTCATCAATCTCAAGGTATCATTGTGGAGACTAAAATGTTGGTCTTTATTTGGGAACCTCAAAAAAACATGATGATTGATCCTTGAATCTAAAAAGTGTTTTTGTAATTCTTTAGTGTTTTCCTTAGTTTTTAAGGCATATTTGTTCTTTATATTAGTTCATTTTCTAGACTCTTATGCAACAAAATTGTAATGCGATTTAGAGTTTTTTCTTCAAATAGTAAAGCTTATCTTTGCAGCCAATAAAAAAGATATGAGTATAGTAGCTATTGTAGGAAGACCAAACGTAGGAAAATCTACTTTATTTAATAGATTAATTCAACGAAGAGAGGCAATTGTAGATGCTGTTAGTGGTGTTACTAGAGATCGTCATTATGGAAAAAGTGATTGGAATGGAAAAGCCTTTTCATTGATTGATACCGGGGGATATGTTGTTGGAAGTGATGACGTATTTGAATCGGAAATTGATAAGCAAGTTGAACTAGCTATTGATGAAGCCGATGCTATTATATTTATGACGGATGTTGTTTCTGGAGTTACTGGGATGGATCAAGACGTTACAAAGCTTTTACGAAAATCCGCCAAACCTGTTTTTTTAGTAGTTAATAAAGTAGATAGTGCCAAACGAACCAATGAAGCTGTTGAGTTTTATTCGCTAGGATATGAAAAATACTACATTATATCTAGTATTAACGGTAGTGGAACTGGAGAATTATTGGATGATTTAATAAAGGTACTTCCTGAAGAAGAAGAAATTGAAAACGAAAGTGAATTGCCTCGTTTTGCAGTTGTTGGGAGACCTAATGCTGGAAAATCTTCCTTTATTAATGCTTTAATTGGACAGAATAGATACATTGTAACTGATATTGCGGGTACCACAAGAGATAGTATGCATACGCATTATAACCGATACGGATTTGAGTTTAATTTAGTAGATACTGCTGGAATTCGAAGAAAAAGTAAAGTTAAAGAAGATTTAGAATTTTATTCTGTCATGAGAAGTGTTCGAGCAATTGAACATTGTGATGTTGCAATTGTTTTGCTGGATGCTACAAGAGGGTTTGACGGTCAGGTTCAAAAAATATTTTGGTTGGCTCAAAAAAATAATAAAGGAGTTATTATTTTAGTAAATAAATGGGATTTAGTTCAAAAAGATCACAAAAGTGTAAAAGAATTTGAAAAAATAATTCGATTGCAATGTGAGCCTTTTACTGATGTGCCAATAGTTTTTATTTCGGTACTTACAAAACAACGTATTTTTAAAGCAATTGAAACTGCTGTTGAAGTGTTTAAAAATAGAAGTAAAAAAATTAAAACTAGTGAACTTAATGAAATAATGCTCCCTATCATTGAGGCATATTCTCCTCCTGCATATAAAGGAAAATATGTAAAGATTAAGTATTGTATGCAGTTACCAATTCCGTATCCAAGTTTTGCATTTTTTGCTAATTTACCTCAATATGTAATGGATCCCTATAAACGGTTTCTCGAAAATAAATTACGTGATAAATTTGATTTTCATGGAGTTCCGATTACCATTTATTTAAGAAAGAAATAGAAAAAATTATAAGTGATCTTTAATTTTAAGTAATTCAGTTTTTACAGTTTCTAATTTTCTGATAATTTCAAAATTACTTATTGTTTTGTATTTATTTTCTTTAAGATGGGTTTTAGCACCTTCCAGCGTAAAACCACGTTCCTTAACTAGGTGGTAAATAAGTTCTAAATTCTTAATGTCTTCAGGTGTGAATTTTCGGTCACCTTTTGCGTTTTTTTTAGGCTTAATTATATCAAATTCTTTTTCCCAAAAGCGTATTAAAGAGTTATTTACAGAAAAAGCTTTAGCAACTTCTCCAATTCCATAATATCTTTTTTCTGGTAATTCTATTTTCATTTAGTCCAGTGATTGATTTTCTTGTCCTGCCACTTTTAATAATTCAGCAAATTCTTCAGAACTAAGGTCTCCGTAATAGAAATTAATAGGATTTAAATTTTTCTTATCTTTAAATATTTCATAATGTAAGTGTGGTGCTTGTGACCTACCGGTACTGCCTACAAAACCAATTAAATCTCCACGTTTTACTTTTTGTCCTTTTTTAACAGCATACTTGTAAAGGTGTGCATATAAACTAACATATCCAAATCCGTGATCAATTCTAACGTGACGGCCATATCCAGATGAACGTCTATCAGCCCTCGTTACAACACCATTACCTGTTGCGTAAATTGGAGTCCCTCTTGGGGCTGTAAAATCCATTCCTTTGTGAAATTTTCTAGCTTTTGTAAATGGATCTGATCGATATCCATAACCAGAAGCCATACGCGTTAAATCTCCGTTTTTTACGGGTTGTATTGTAGGAATGGCTTTTAATAATTTTTCTTTTTCTTCAGCAAGTATTGCTATCTCATCTAAAGATTTAGATTGCACCACAATTTGTTTAGTTAGAATATCTATTTTTTTACTAGTGCTTATAATTAAATTTGAATTATCGAATCCTTCTAAATTTTTATAGCGATTAACCCCTCCAAAACCTGCTTTTCTTTGTTCTTTAGAAATTGGATTTGCTTCAAAATAAACTCTATAAATTGCATTGTCTCGTTCCTCAACTTCACCTAAAACCCTTTGAGCTTGCCCCATCTTTTTATTTAATAGCTCAAATTGTAACTCCATATTAACAAGCTCTCTTTTTAAAGCTTTTTCTTTTGGAGTTTCAATATATGGGATGTTTAAATAGATTATAAGTAGTAGAAAACCACTTAATAGCATACCTAATAAACTAAATGTAAAAATTTTTATTTTTCTACCTTTCTTATATGCTATTTTTCGATATGATAAGGTATCACTATCATAGTAATATTTTACTTTAGCCATACGTTAAAAAATCTTATTTTTGCTCATTAGGGATAATGATTATAATCAAAAACGAAATACAAATATAGAAATTGTATAAGAAATCCCCTAATTAGGCTTATTATTAAATAATTAACTTATGACTTCAAAGGAAATACGTTCCAAATATTTAGATTTTTTTAAATCGAAATCACATGCGATAGTGTCGTCAGCACCTATGGTAATTAAAGATGATCCAACTTTAATGTTTACCAATGCTGGCATGAATCAGTTTAAAGAATATTTTTTTGGTCATAAAGCCTTACAGCATAAAAGAGTAGTAGATACCCAAAAATGTCTTCGTGTAAGTGGAAAACATAATGATTTGGAAGAAGTTGGTATGGATACCTACCATCATACGATGTTCGAAATGTTAGGCAATTGGAGTTTTGGAGATTATTTTAAAAAAGAAGCTATTGAATGGGCTTGGGAATTTTTAACCAAAGAAATGAAAATTGATAAAGATTCTTTATATGTAACCATATTTGAAGGCGATGAATCTGAAGGGTTAGATAGGGATACAGAAGCCTATGATTTGTGGAAAAATTTATTACCAGAAGAAAGGATTATAAACGGTAATAAAAAAGATAATTTTTGGGAAATGGGAACGCAAGGTCCTTGTGGGCCTTGTAGTGAAATTCATGTAGATATTAGACCCAAAGCAGAAAGAGAAAAAGTTAGTGGATTGGATTTAGTAAACAAAGACCATCCTCAAGTTGTAGAACTATGGAATTTGGTTTTTATGCAATTTAACCGAAAAGCAAATGGAAGTTTGGAAGATCTTCCTGCTTTGCATGTAGATACAGGTATGGGTTTTGAACGCCTTTGTATGGTCATGCAAAACGTACAATCTAATTACGATACTGATGTTTTTAAACCTTTAATACAAGAGATTGAAACCATTACTAACAATGAATATGGGAAAGGTGAAAAAGTAGATATTGCTATTCGTGTCATTGCCGATCATGTTAGAGCGGTGGCATTCTCAATTGCTGACGGACAAATACCAAGTAATACAGGATCAGGATATGTAATTAGAAGAATTTTACGAAGAGCTGTTCGCTATGGGTTTACTTTTTTAGGAACAAAAAAACCATTTATTTACCAGTTAGTCGATACCTTAAGCAAACAGATGGGAACTTCTTTTCCTGAGTTACTAAGAGAAAATAAATTAATCTCTATTGTAATTAAAGAAGAAGAACATTCGTTTTTAAGAACCTTAGATCAAGGTTTAGTATTATTAGAAAATGTTATTCAGAATGCAGATTCTAGCATAATTTCAGGTAAAAAAGCATTTGAAATGTATGACACTTTTGGATTTCCAAAAGATTTAACGGCTTTGATTTTAAGAGAACGAGGATTAGACTTAAACGAAGCTGAATTTGAAACAGAACTTCAAAATCAAAAAGAACGCTCTCGATCAGCCACCAAAATAGAAACAGGAGATTGGACTGTATTAATAGAAGATGATGTTCAGGAATTTATTGGCTATGATTATTTAGAGACAAAAGTAAAGATTGCTCGTTACAGAAAAACAAAAACCAAAAAACACGGCGAGTTCTACCAAGTAGTATTCAATTTAACACCATTTTATCCTGAAGGTGGCGGACAAGATGGTGATAAAGGATATTTAGAATCTTCACATGGAGATTTGGTTTATATTGTAGATACTAAAAAAGAAAACAACTTAGTTATTCATTATATTAAGAATCTTCCAAAAGATTTAAATGATACTTTTAAAGCAGTAGTTGATAAGAAAATAAGGTCTTATACAGAAGCAAATCATACTGCAACTCATCTATTACATCAAGCTTTACGAACTATTTTAGGAGCGCATGTAACTCAAAAAGGATCTATGGTTCATAGTCGTGGATTGCGATTTGATTTCTCACATTTTAGTAAATTAACAAAAGAGGAATTAATTCAAGTAGAAGATTTTGTAAATGCTCGTATTAGAGAAGGGTTGAGTTTAAAAGAAGAAAGGAATATCCCCCTAAAAGCCGCATTGGATGAGGGTGCAATTGCGCTTTTTGGAGAAAAGTATGGCGATACAGTTCGTACTATAAAATTTGGTAATTATTTAGAGCTTTGTGGAGGAACCCATGTGGAAAACACAAAAGATATTTGGCATTTTATTCTTCTTCATGAAGGAGCAGTAGCTTCAGGAATAAGAAGGATTGAGGCCATTACCGGAGCATATGCAAAAGATTACTTTATTTCCAACTCCAATAATTTTAAAGAAGTAAAACAAGTTCTTCAAAATACAAAAGACCCAGTAAAAAGCATTATTACTTTACAGGAAGAAAATTCAGATTTAAAAAAGCAGATTCAAACTCTTTTAAAAGAAAAAGAAAAAAATTTAAAAATGGATCTTAAAAATGAGATTTCAGAAATGGATGGGATTAACTTTTTAGCAAAGCAAGTGGATTTGGATGCCAATGGTCTTAAAAGTATTTCATTTGAACTAGGAGGAGAACTTGATAATTTATTCCTTTTATTAGGAACCAATCAAAATGGAAAAGCATTGCTTTCCTGTTATATTTCTAATGATTTAGTCTCTTCTAAAAATTTGGATGCAGGACAAATTATTAGAGAATTAGGGAACTATATTCAAGGTGGCGGAGGGGGGCAACCTTTCTTTGCAACAGCAGGAGGGAAGAATCCAGATGGGTTAAGTGAAGCGCTAAGCAAAGGAAAAGATTATATTTCTTAACTATTTAATTTTTAGCTTTTGTTGTAAAACATATGAAACTTCAAACTAAAATACCGATACATTCAAATCAACCTAAGATAGACTATAATTCTAAAATAGTTTTATTGGGATCTTGTTTTGTAGAAAATTTAGGAGATAGATTGAGTTATGCTAAGTTTCAAACATTACAAAATTCTTTTGGTATTTTATTTCATCCAAAAGCAATTGAGAACATTATAGAAAGAGCACTGCTAGATTATTCGTTTATTGAGGAAGATGTTTTTTTTAAAAATGAACGGTGGTATTGTTTTGAGATGCATTCATCCATAAACGAAAGCAATAAAAAAGATTTTCTAGCATTAATAAACAGGAAATTAGCGGAATTAAAAGTCTATTTATTAAATTCAACCCATATAGTTTTAACCTTTGGAACAGCTTGGGTATATAGATTTGTAAAATCTCAAAAGCTCGTAGCGAATTGTGTTAAAATACCACAAAAGAAATTTAAAAAAGAATTGCTTAGTGTTAGTGATATTAATAGTTCGCTATCAAATATAATTTCATTAATAAAAGAAAGCAACCCGAAAGCTTTCATTATAACAACTGTATCTCCGGTAAGACATTTAAAAGATGGCTTTATTGATAATAATTTAAGTAAGGCCCATTTGATAACTGCCATTCATAAAGTTTTATCCAGTGAATCACTTTTGAAAACTCTTTTTTACTTTCCTTCTTATGAGATGATGATTGATGAATTACGAGATTATCGTTTCTATAAAGAAGACATGATTCATCCTAATAATACTGCTGTTAGCATAATTTGGGAAGCCTTTAATAAAGCCTGGATTTCTTCCGAAACAGTGCCATTACAAAAAGCTATTTCAGCAATTCAATCAAGTTTGAAACACAAACCTTTCAATCCTAATAGCGAAGATCATCTTTTATTTACAAAGGATTTAGAGACTAAAATTGGTTTAATTAAAAAGGAATTCCCACATATTAAATTTTAGTGTGAATCAAATTTTTTATTATTAAAAGTTGATTTATTAAACGTGAGGAATTAATTATTTGGGCATGTATTTTCTTATTTGGAGTTCTTTCAATAATCTTCTACAATATTGTAATGGTTTAACTTTACTATAGCGATTTATTATTGATGCAATCCACTCTTTTAAGACAAAAAATAGGTTTATTTATAAGCCAAATACTTCTTTAACTCTAGAGACAAAATCTAGTTTTTCCCAAGTAAACGTTTCCACTTTCTTAGTAAGTGTTTTGCCATCTGCTCCGTGGAATGTTAAGTTTTTTATTTCAGAAGTTCTTCCCATATGTCCATAAGATGCAGTCTCTAAATAAATAGGGTTTCTAAGTTTTAAACGATTTTCAGTAGCCGCTGGCCGCATATCAAAAAGATTTTCTACTATTTTTGAAATCTCACTATCAGATATTTCAACTTTTGCGGTGTTGTAAGTTACTATATTAATAGAAGTTGGTTTAGCGACTCCAATTGCATAGCTCACCTGTACTAATATTTCGTCACAAACACCAGCTGCAACTAGATTTTTTGCAATATGTCTAGATGCATACGCTGCACTTCGATCCACTTTACTAGGGTCTTTCCCACTAAAAGCTCCGCCACCATGTGCTCCTTTACCTCCATAAGTGTCTACAATTATTTTTCTACCGGTTAATCCAGTATCTCCATGAGGGCCTCCAATCACAAATTTTCCAGTAGGGTTGATGTGATAGGTGATATCGTCGTTAAATAAATGTTGTATTTCTGGAGATAATTTGGAAACCACTCTAGGTATTAAACGTGAAACTAAATCTGATTTTATGGTAGCTAACATTTTTTCATCTTTATCAAAATTATCATGTTGTGTAGAAATTACAATTGTATCAATACGTTGTGGTTTATTATCGTCACTATATTCTATAGTAACTTGACTTTTTGCGTCTGGTCGCAGGTAAGAGATTTCTTTATTCTCTCTTCTTATTTCAGCTAATTCAATTAAAATACGATGACTTAAATCCAAAGCCAATGGCATATAGTTTTCAGTTTCGTTAGTAGCATATCCAAACATCATCCCTTGATCTCCTGCACCTTGTTCTTCTCCTTCTTTGCGATCTACTCCTTGATTAATATCTGAAGATTGTTCGTGAATGGATGAAAAAACGCCACAAGAATTACCATCAAACATATATTCACTTTTAGTGTAACCAATTTTATTGATAACGTTTCTAGCAATTTTCTGAACATCTAAGTAGGTGTTGCTTTTTACTTCACCTGCCAAAACTACTTGACCCGTCGTAACTAATGTTTCACAAGCAACCTTTGATTGTGGATCAAAAGCTAAAAAATTATCAACTAATGCGTCACTAATTTGATCTGCTACTTTGTCTGGGTGTCCTTCAGAAACACTTTCTGATGTAAATAAATAAGCCATAAATGGATAATTTTAATTTAATATTTATAGTGACGGATGCAGCTGGAGAATGTACACCATAGTAAATAATGATGTGCACTACCTTTTAGCATTTGTTGTTACTATTATTGTAAAGTAACAGAGGTTGCAATCAGTCAAATTTCTCCTCTTTTGAGGATTCAAATATACGCCTTTTCGTAAAATAAAAGAATACTTATTGTTTTATTAAAAGGGCTCTTTGGATCATATTAATTGGACATGAAAAAACCTATGGTGTAACTACATCTGGATCTATACTAACTATTTTTCGCCCTGTATTGCTTGTGACTAATATTTTAAATAATGATTTATTGAATGTTATAAATGTGTTTAATAAGCGTTCTGAAACTTCAAAAGAAAGTAATTTTTATTGACCATAAATTTAAAATCTAGTAAAATATTTTTTAGTTAAGGTATAAATATCTTTATTCAGTTTTTCTAATTTTTTATTAACCGGTTCTGCTGTAAAAGCCCAAATAGGTTCATATTACAGAAAATTTAGAGTGGAAGCAGCAGATTTTTAATCCAAGAATTGATAGTTTTTTATAGAAGTACCAACAAAATAATTGTAAATCCTCAAGTGTCAATTATTGGAGAAATAAGAAGTTTAGGAGATTTTATTTCTGAAAATAACCCTCAAGAAGTTAATGTTGTAGAATACTATACATGTAGGCTTATTTTTGAATAGTAAGTTTCGTAAATAAATTTTCTAAGCTATTTTCTTTTAAGGTTTCTTTTATAGATTTATCGTGGATTAATTTTCCTTTATTTAATATGATAACACGATCACAAATAGCTTCAACTTCTTGCATGATATGTGTTGATAGTAATACTGTTTTACCACTTTTTTTAGCGACTTTTTTTATAAGATCTCTAATTTCAATTAATTGATTAGGGTCTAATCCTGTAGTAGGTTCATCTAAAATTAAAACTTCAGGATTGTGAAGTAATGCATTGGCAAGCCCCACACGTTGTCTGAAGCCTTTAGAGAGTTGTTCTATTTTTTTATGAGCTTCTGATAATAATCCTGTCTGCTCAATAACAATTTCAACATGTGCCTTGTCAATTTTATAAACTTCTGCGTTAAAATTTAAATATTCTCGCACATACATATCTGTATATAGAGGATTATGCTCTGGAAGGTAACCAACACATTTTTGAACTTGAATTTTATCATCTGAAACGGAATAGTTATTGACCCATGCATTTCCTTCAAATGTTGAAATATAGGTAGTTAAAATTTTCATCATCGTAGATTTCCCTGCTCCATTTGGACCTAAAAATCCAACGATTTCACCTTTT
The DNA here is from genome assembly GCA_029268635.1 of Flavobacteriaceae bacterium. Taxonomy (GTDB): domain Bacteria; phylum Bacteroidota; class Bacteroidia; order Flavobacteriales; family Flavobacteriaceae; genus Marifrigoribacter. The sequence goes on along the minus strand of JAQWNL010000014.1, from coordinate 30,505 downwards.
GGTATTGAAAATGAAACTTGATTCAAGGCAATTTGATCGCCATATTTTTTAGTGATATTTTCAATTTTTATTACCATATTTAACTTTAAAACAAAACTACATAAATAAAAAGTAAAAAATTATAGGTTATTTCCAATAATTAATTAATTTAGCATGATAAACGAATAATGAACGTATTAATTACATTTAACTATTATCGATTTTTCTTTTTTAAAGAAAGAAATGAGGTTGTTGTGTAGTTAATCTAAAATATTAATTATTTGAAAGTCTCGATATTCATCGGGACTTTTTTTTTATAAAAATTTAAAATTATGAATCTAAAAATTGCAATCCAGGGAATCGAAAGTTCATTTCACGATATGGCTGTAAAAAAAATGTTTCCCAACAAAGAAATTGAATTAATAATGTGTACTAGTTTTGAAAAAGTTACCGAATCCATCAATGATTTTAGTGCAGATTTTGGTGTTCTTGCAATAGAGAACACAATTGCAGGGTCTATTTTGCCAAACTATAATTTAATTGATGCAAGTAATTTGGTAATTATGGACGAAGTTTTTTTAAATATACAAATGTATCTGATGGCTTTAGAAACCGAAACGATTCATGATATTATTGAAATTCATTCCCATCCAGTAGCACTACTTCAATGTAAAAATTATTTACGAAAATTCCCACCTCATATAAAAATAATTGAAGGTTCTGATACAGCTTCTGAAGCAAAAAAAATAAAAAAACAAAATTTAAAAGGAGTAGCTGCGATAGCTGGAAAGCAAGTTGCTAAAAAATTTGGCTTAAAAATTTTAGATAGTAAGATTCAAAACAATAGCGATAATCAAACTCGTTTTGTTTTAATAGCAAAAGAAGTTAAAATGCATACAAAAGATGCAAATAAAGCAACACTAAAATTTAAATTAGATCACAGGGTAGGTAGTCTTTCCAATGTATTACAATTGTTTAGTACTTTTAAAATTAGTTTAACAAAAATACAATCTTTACCTATTATTGGTGAACCTTGGCAATATTCGTTTTTTGTAGATGTTGTTTTTAAAGATTATAAATTATTTAAAGACGTTATTAAAGTAATGGAAAAAGCAGTAAAAGAATTAAAAGTTATAGGAGCTTATAAACAGAATTTTGCAAATAAACCAAATCAATTATTAAATAATCTTATCAATGAAAAATAGCAAGAATATAAAAACCTGGTTAAATGCGATGGACTTAAATCATCCTCTAGTAATTGCAGGGCCTTGCAGTGCTGAATCTGAAGAACAAGTTTTAAAAATTTCACATCAATTAAAAAATACAGATGTCACCATATTACGTGCAGGAATATGGAAACCTAGAACTAGACCAGGAAATTTTGAAGGAGTTGGTGAAATTGGTTTAAAATGGTTGAAAAGAGCAAAAGATGAAACAGGATTATTAACTGCTACTGAAGTTGCAAACCCTGCACATGTTGAGCTAGCCTTAAAAAATGACGTCGATTTACTATGGATTGGAGCGCGCACAACCGTTTCACCGTTTATAGTTCAAGAAATTGCTGAAGCATTAAAAGGAACCGATAAAATTGTATTAGTTAAAAATCCTGTCAATCCAGATTTGGCTTTATGGTTAGGAGCTGTTGAACGTCTACATACTTCTAATATTAATAAATTAGGAGTCATACATAGAGGTTTTTCTACCTACGAGAAAACACGATATAGAAATAACCCAGAATGGCAAATACCAATCGATTTACAAAATCAGTTTCCAGATTTACCATTAATATTAGATCCATCTCATATTGCTGGACGTAGAGATATTATTTTTGATTTATGTCAAACAGCATTGGACTTAAATTTTGACGGTTTAATGATTGAAACACATCATGATCCAGATAATGCTTGGAGTGATCCAAAACAACAGATTACCCCTAAAAAGTTAGATCAATTAACCATCGATTTGAAAATTAGAAAAGAAGAAGGTGATGCTTTAGAGTACCTTAATAAATTATCTAATCTTAGAATACAAATAGATGTTGTTGATCATAAGTTAACCGAAATCTTAGGAAAACGAATGAAAATTGCTGATAAAATAGGGGGTTTAAAAAAGAAGAACAATGTGGCTATTCTGCAAAATAAAAGATGGAATGAAATTCTTAGTAAAATGATATTAGAAGGTAAAGAATTCGATTTAAGTAAAGAGTTTGTTTTAAAAATATATAAAGCGATTCATCAAGAATCGATTAATCACCAAAATCGACTTTATGATAAATAATACAGTACTGATTAAAGAATAATATTTAGAACAAATCACAATGCTAATAACTTTAATTTTAAGACTTTTGTATTAATGAAAGGAATTGTCTATAAATCTACGGGAAGTTGGTACACTGTAAAAACAGAACAAGGAGTTTTTTATGAGTGCAGATTAAAAGGAAAGTTTCGAATAAGAGGAATTAAAAACACAAATCCTGTTTCGGTTGGTGATAACGTTTGTTTTGAAATAGATAGTAAAGGTGATGATGAGTTTGGGGTGATCCATGAAATTGAAAAACGCGATAATTACATTATACGTAAATCAGTAAACCTTTCTAAACATACTCAGATTATTGCTGCTAATATAGACCTTGCTTTTTTAATAGTTACTCTTAATAATCCACCAACTTCTTCAGTTTTTATAGATCGGTTTTTGGTAACTTCCGAAGCTTATGGCATCAAAACTATCATATTATTCAATAAAATTGATTTTTATAATCAAGAAGAATTAGGTGAAATTAAATATTTAGCTCATTTATATAGGACTATTGGTTATGATTGCATGTCGATTTCTGCTAAAACAGGAGAAAATTTAGATATCGTAAAAGCGCTAATGGAAAACAAAGTAAGTGTTTTTTCGGGTCATAGTGGTGTTGGTAAATCAACATTAGTAAATGCAATAGAACCTTCATTAAAACTAAAAACTAAAGAAATTTCTGATCAACATTTGCAGGGCCAACATACTACTACATTTGCAGAAATGTATGATTTGTCTTTTGATGCTCAAATTATAGATACTCCTGGAATCAAATGTTTTGGAATGGTAGAAATTGAGAAAGAAGAATTGTCAGGTTTTTATCCAGAGTTTTTTAAGTTAAAAGAGCATTGTAAGTTTCATAATTGCTTGCATGTAGAAGAACCAAAATGTGCTGTTAAAGAAGCTTTAGAAAATGAAGAAATTGCTTGGTCTCGCTATAAAAGTTATCTTCAAATTCTAGAGGGTGAAGAAGAGCACTATCGCAAAGATGTTTATGATAATGAATAAATATTAAATATGAGAGTAGTTATCCAATTAGTGAAACAAGCTTCTGTTATTATTCAAGAAAAGGTTGTTTCAGAAATTAAAAAAGGATATTTAATACTGCTGGGTATTGAAGCAGAAGATACTCAAGAAGATATAAATTGGTTAACAGGAAAAATTACTCGACTCCGAATTTTTAGTGATAAAAATGGTGCTATGAATAATTCGATTATCGAAGCTAATGGAGATGCAATTGTAGTGAGCCAATTTACACTGCAAGCAAAAATTAAAAAAGGAAATAGACCTTCCTTTAAAAAAGCAGCTCGAACTAAAATAGCAATTCCGTTGTATGAAAAATTTATCACCCAACTAGAAAATGAATTGGGTAAAAAAGTTCAAACAGGAGAATTTGGTGCCATGATGGATGTAGCATTGATAAATGATGGACCTGTTACTATTTTAATCGATTCAAAACATAAGGAATAATAATTTAATTTATGAATGATGAATATAAAAAACTCTCAACTGGCAGTTGATAAATGGATAAAAGAACATGGGGTTCGTTATTTTAATGAGTTAACCAATATGGCCCAACTTACGGAAGAGGTTGGTGAAGTTGCTAGGATTATTGCACGTCGCTATGGTGAGCAAAGCGAAAAGGGAAGTGATAAAGATAAAGACCTAGGAGAAGAATTATCCGATGTTGTATTTGTAGTTTTGTGTTTAGCTAATCAAACTGGAATTGATTTGCAAGAAGCTTTTGATAAAAAAATGAATTATAAAGCCAATCGCGATCACGATAGGCACCATACTAATAAAAAATTAAAATAATATGTTTCAAAAAGTAATTTCAACTCCTGGATTTTGGAGGTCAGCTTTTTCATTAGGGATTGCGTTTGCATCTATATTTGTAATTATAAAATGGGCAATTGAAGGCTTTAATATGGAGTACTTCAATTCGATTATAAATCCATTTTCATTTGTAATTAGCTTATTAGTTGGAGGCTTTACTTATGGGTTTTTCGTAACATTTGGAAAGTTTAGAGCTAAACTCAAGAAAGAAGAACAAAAATTTTGATAGCACATCTTACTTATAAAACGGTTAGTAATAATCCTGTTATCATTGTCCCAGGATCTAAAAGTGAATCTAACAGACTTTTAATCCTAAAAGGTATATTTCCAAACTTGTTAATTAATAACCTTTCTAATAGTGATGACACGATTAGTTTACTAAAAGGAATAGAACAAATTGACGGAATCGTTGATGTTTATCATGCGGGAACTGCCATGCGTTTTTTAACTGCATATTTTGCTTCAAAAAAAGGAGTGGATATTATTATTACTGGCAGTAAAAGAATGCAAGAACGCCCAATTAGAATTTTAGTTGAGGCATTAAAAGATTTAGGTGCAGATATTCACTATTTAAAAAATGAAGGGTTTCCTCCACTAAAAATAATTGGCAAAGATTTAAATATTAGTTCAGTTACATTAAATGCTGCTATGAGTAGTCAGTATATCTCCGCATTAATGTTAATGGCACCTGCATTAAAAAATGGATTAACTATTAATCTAGAAGGAGAAATTACCTCAGTCCCATATATTAAAATGACTTTAAATTTGATGCAAAAAGCAGGAGTTTCGGGAAGTTTTAATACAAATAGAATTCAAATTAAATCAACTAATACTATTGATAGTAGTAGACTAAATGTAGAATCAGATTGGAGCTCTGCTTCTTATTATTATAGTATAATTGGGCTCTCAAGTAATCTTGAAATTACTTTAAATAATTTTACAAAAAACAGTATTCAAGGAGATTCAAAAATAATCTCCATTTTTAAAAAACTGGGAGTAGAAACCGTTTTTAATAAACGTGATAATTCCATCCATTTAAGAAAAATAAAAACTGAAATTAGTGATTACCTATCATTAAACTTAAATGACACACCAGATATCGCTCAAACCATAGCAGTAACATGTTTTGGTTTAGGAATACATTGTAAATTAGAAGGTTTAAAAACACTTAAAATAAAAGAAACGGATAGGTTATTAGCTTTAAAAACAGAACTTGAGAAGCTTGGAGCTTATGTAGCTATAACAGACCAATCTTTAGAAGTATTTCGTTCAAAGAAGATCATTGAAAACATAACAATTGAAACTTACCAAGACCATCGAATGGCTATGGCTTTTGCTCCATTAGTATTTAAAGTGCCAATTAATATCCTTGAACCAAATGTAGTTACAAAATCCTACGCTACCTTTTGGGAAGACCTTGTAAAAACAGGTGTTGAAGTACAATTAAAATAATAAACTTTTATTTACTTGACAACACCTATGTTGAGATTGTATATTTGCATCTTTTAATTATAAAACTGTCTCTAACTATGGGAATGAAACTCTCAAAATTTAATTTTGAATTACCAGAAGAATTATTAGCTGAACATCCTGCTGCAAATAGGGACGAATCTCGTTTAATGGTATTGAACAGAAAAGAAAAAACCATTGAGCATAAAATGTTTAAAGACCTTAAAGATTATTTTCGTGAAGACGATGTGCTTGTGTTAAATAATACAAAGGTATTTCCTGCAAGATTATTTGGAAATAAAGAAAAAACGGGTGCTCGCATAGAAGTTTTTCTTTTAAGAGAATTAAATAAAGAGACTCGTCTTTGGGATGTATTAGTAGATCCTGCAAGAAAAATTAGAATTGGAAATAAATTATACTTTGGAGAAGATGACACATTAATTGCTGAGGTTATAGATAATACCACTTCTAGAGGAAGAACATTACGTTTCTTATATGATGGACCTTATGAAGATTTTAGAAAAAAATTAACTGAATTAGGAGAAACACCACTTCCTAAATATATTAAAAGAGAAGTTGAGCCAGAAGATAAAGAAAGATATCAAACCATTTTCGCAAAAAATGAAGGAGCCGTTGCAGCACCAACTGCTGGATTACATTTCTCTAGACATTTATTAAAGCGTCTTGAAATTAAAGGAGTAAAATTTGCTGAGGTAACATTGCATGTTGGATTGGGAACATTTAGCTCTGTAGAAGTAGAAGATTTATCTAAACATAAAATGGATTCAGAAGAGATTCATATTGATAAATTAGCAGAAACAATAATTAATAGAGGAATTGCAGAGAAAAGAAGAATTTGTGCTGTTGGAACAACTTCAATGAGAGCAATAGAAAGTTCTGTTTCTTCTAATGGAACTTTAAATACTTATGATGGTTGGACTAATAAATTTATTTTTCCTCCTTACGATTTTAGCATCGCAAATATGATGGTGACTAACTTTCATACACCAAAATCAACTTTAATGATGATGGTTTCGGCATTTGCAGGACATAATTTTGTGAGAGAAGCATATGAGGTAGCAATTAAAGAAAAATATAAATTTTACTCTTATGGAGATGCAATGTTAATAATCTAATTTTTACTAAATCTCGATGTGTTATCGGGTTTTTTGTATTATAATGATTTGATTTTTAAATATCAAAATAAAAAAGTACTTTAGTAAGCTAATACTTTTTTTAAACAGTTTTGAGAAGAATTTTACTTTTTATAATGTTAATTTCAATTTCATATGTATCCTATTCTCAGGATGAAAATGAACGCATCCCTTTGAGTTGGGAATTAAATTTAAGAAGTTCCGCTACGCCTATAGAATTACCCCCTTTAGATATAGAAAACATAATTACTGAGGATAGTATTAATGACAGAGATAAAAGTCTCCCATGGCGTTATGGAGTTTCAAGACCCTTAGTTTTGGACTACGAAAATGATGGAGTTTGGACCGAATTACCAAATAATAGAGGTAGAATTTGGCAAGTAGCCATTTGGTCACCAGATGCTGTTAATTTAAGTATAAACTTTAATGATTTTAAATTACCAGAAGGAACAACGATGCATCTTTACAATGATGATCAAACCGATATTTCAAAAACATACACAAAGGATCAAAATAGAGAAAATAAAAAATTAGGATCTTGGTTTGTTTCTGGTGAAATCATCTGGATAGAGTACTATGAACCAGAAAACACAGTTGATGACACTCATCTTGAAATAGGAAGTATTGTTCATGGGTATAGGATGGGGCGAGTTCATCAAATTATTGAGGATAACTACAGAGGTCTTAATGATTCTGGAGATTGTAATTATGACGTAAATTGTTCTATCGGCAATGACTTCGAAAACAAAAAAGACATAATAAAAAAAACGGTAGCTCTCTTAAATCTAGGTAATGGTCATTTATGCTCATCCTCTTTAATAAATACTACGCTTGGTGATAAAACCCCATATTTATTAACTGCGAATCATTGTTTGGAAAATAGTGACCCATCTTTTTGGTCTGTTAGGTTTAATTGGATGAGTCCAAGTCCAATTTGTGCTAGTGAAGAAGAAAGTTTAGACATACAAACCAATTTCACGATGAGTGGTGCTCAGGTAAAAGCAAATAATGCTTTAAGTGACTTTGCATTAGTTGAATTGTATAATACGATTCCAGAATCTTGGGATGTTGCTTTTGCAGGTTGGGATAGTAGGGATGAATTACCTACTATGGAAGTTGGAATTCACCATCCCAATGGGGATATTATGAAAATATGTAGAGACGATTCAGGTGCTGTTAAAGAAAATGCTAATGGTACTGAAGTATGGTTAATTGGAGGGGTATCTGTTGGTGTTGGCAATGGATGGGAAATTGGGACTACAGAAAGTGGATCTTCAGGTTCGCCATTATTTAATCAGGATGCAAGGATGATAGGGCAATTATATGCTGGTCAAGCTTTTTGTGATGGAACTGATAATAATAATGATTATGATTTATATGGAAGATTTGGAATTTCATGGGATTCAGGTGAAACGCAAGAAACTAGATTAAAAGATTGGTTAGATCCTAACAATTCTGGACAATCTACAACTGAAACAATTCAAAATGTATTAAATACTCAAGATTTTGATGATACTGGAACTTTAGATATTTATCCCAATCCAGCAAATACAAAAATCTCAATTATCAATAATAGATATCCTAATTTAGAGTATTATTTTTACAACTTAATGGGACAAAAAATTTATTCAGGAAACATATCAAATACTATTAATGAAATTAATGTAGAACATTTAAACGAAGGATTGTACATTTTATATTTAGTAGATGGAGATACCAATGTTAGTTCTACAAAAAAGATTATAATAAATAGATAATTATAAAATTAAGTAAAACATAAAAGCCTCTTTTTTTTAAAAGAGGCTTTTATGTTTTCATATCCTTTTTAATATTGATATTTTTGTAGACTAATGAAAGCAAAAAAAAAAGATATACGAGCTTTGTCAAGAGAAGAAATTAGATATTTTTTTCAAAACACAGGAGACAAGGCTTTTAGAGGGAATCAAGTCTATGAATGGCTTTGGAGTAAGGGAGCGCATCATTTTGATGATATGACTAATATATCAAAGCAGACTCGAGTACTTTTAAGCGAGCACTTTGTAATTAATCACATTAAAGTAGATAGCATACAAAAGAGTAAGGATGGTACTATTAAAAATGCTGTAAAACTATTTGATGGATTAATTGTAGAATCAGTTTTAATACCAACACCATCAAGAACAACAGCTTGTGTTTCAACACAAGTAGGTTGTAGTTTAGATTGTAAATTTTGTGCTACTGCACGGTTAAAAAAGATGAGGAACTTGAACCCTGACGAAATTTACGATCAGGTAAAAGCAATTGACCAAGAAAGTAAATTGTACCATTCAAGGCCACTTTCAAACATAGTGTTTATGGGGATGGGTGAACCCTTGATGAATTATAATAACGTTCTTAAATCCATTGATAAAATAACTTCGGAAGAAGGTTTAGGAATGTCACCAAAAAGAATAACTGTGTCCACTTCTGGGGTGCCAAAAATGATTAAAAAATTAGCCGATGATGAGGTTAAGTTTAATTTAGCAGTTTCATTACACTCAGCGATTCAAGAAAAAAGAGAGCAAATCATGCCTTTTGCTAATAAATTTATCTTACCAGATTTAAAAGAGGCACTGCAATATTGGTATAAAAAAACAACTAGAAGAATTACCTATGAATATATTATCTGGGATGGGATTAATGACTCAAGAGACGATATTAATGCTCTAGTTGCCTATTGTAAGTATGTGCCCTGTAAAGTGAATTTAATTGAATATAACTCCATAGATGATGATTTATTTAAACAAGCATCACCTAATGTAACAAATGATTATATAAATGCCTTAGAAAAAAACAGAATTCCAGTAACAGTTAGGCGAAGCAGGGGAAAAGATATAGATGCCGCTTGTGGGCAGTTGGCAAATAAGCAATAAAAAAAAGAGCGACAGTTTGCCGCTCTCTTTTAATAATTAGTAAAATAGTAAATTTAGTTCTTAACTATTTTAAAAGATTTTGATTTTCCTTGAATAATAACTTTAGCAATATAAATTCCTGTATCTAAAGATGCAATGTTTATCGTTTCATTTGTGTTTGAAAGTGTTTTAGTTAAAACTTGTTGTCCCAATAAGTTATATAACTGTATGTTTTCTAGAGAGGTACTAGCGATCATAAACAGTTGATTATTTGTTATATAATGGTTAAAGTTATTAAATAAATTATCTTCAATACTAAGGATATTACCCTGAACTAAGAAATCATCCATTTGAAACACAAATGAATCTTGTGCAACATAATGAATTGCTAAATAAACCATTTGCCCCTCATAATCAGATAAATCATATGAATATTCAGTATATTCTAATGGGGCCTGAAGTTCTCCATCACTTAATTCAACTGTAAAATCAAAATAATCACTTGATGTAGTCGAAAGCAAAACATGGAATCGCTCTAAACCATAAGCTTCGGTTATTGATTTTGCCCAAAAACTAAATTCAGCAGTGCTTACTGTAGTTAAATCAATTTGAGGTGTAATGATATAGTCATCATTTATATAAGGCGGTTCTTGCATTGCTATCATATATAATCCTTTTTCGCCAGTTCTTGCTTCCCAGCTTGTTCGGTCCTGAGGGTCATTAGGATCGGCATCTGTCATAATCAATGAGTTGAATATTATTCCGGTTCCTGTATAGTTTTCGTTTGGAAAATCAAAGTCACTTGCTCCCCAAGTTGACTCCATATCGAGGTCCCATTGAGTCCATTCTGGGATTTCCAAATTAAAATCTTGAAAAGATTCAAAGCCTTCTTCCTAAATAGTAACTTGAGCGTTCATTGTAAAAGCAGCAAAAATTAATAATAAAAATGTAATTTTTTTCATATTATATAATTTATAAGTTAAACTCAAATGTACAGTTAATTTTATTTTAAAACTAATAATTTATTATCATTTAGATTAGAGAAGCTAAATTAACAATAGGATAGACTCATTTGAAACAGTTAATAAATTTACGAAAAATATCTTTACCCTTTAATTATATTGCTTTTATTAACTTATTTTTGGGCAGGCTATGAAAACAGTTGCGCAAATAAAACTACCTATTGAATATGAAATGGAGCTTTTTGAAAAAAAGTTCTTACTTTCTATGAATTCAAAAGTTTCCTTGTTAAACCGTATCACACATTATGTTGTGAATAGGAAAGGTAAACAAATGAGACCGATGTTTATTTTTTTAATAGCAAAGATGAGCAACAAGGGAGAGGTTAACGATAGAACTTATCGGGGTGCTTCCGTTATAGAATTAATACATACAGCTACATTAGTTCACGATGATGTGGTTGATGGCAGTAATCGAAGAAGAAGCTTTTTCTCAATAAACGCCTTGTGGAAAAATAAAATTGCAGTTTTAGTTGGAGATTTTTTATTGTCTAAAGGCTTATTATTATCTATGGATAATAACGATTTTGATTTGCTGAAAATCATCTCAGTTGCAGTAAGAGAAATGAGTGAAGGGGAACTTCTTCAAATTGAAAAAGCTAGAAAATTAAATATTACAGAAGATGTTTATTACGAAATAATTCGTAAAAAAACAGCAACATTAATTGCTTCATGTTGCGCTATGGGAGCTCAATCAGTAATGGCCACAAAGGAAGAAGTAGAAGTAATGAGAGAATTTGGGGAGTATATCGGAATGGCTTTTCAGATTAAAGATGATCTTTTTGATTACGGAACCGAAAAAATAGGAAAACCGACTGGAATAGATATTAAAGAGCAAAAAATGACACTGCCTTTAATTCATGTTCTTAATAATTGCTCGGACAAAAAAAAGAGATGGATTATCAATTCTATTAAAAATCACAATACCGATAAAGTCAGGGTAAAGGAATTAATACAATTTGTTAAATCAAAAGGAGGATTAGAATATGCCGTTTCTGTAATGAAACAATACCAAAGTAAAGCACTTGCTATATTACAACAATATCCAGATTCAATTTATAAAGATTCGCTAGAATTAATGGTTAATTTCGTGATAGATAGAAAAAAATAATACGCAGCCTTGAAAGCTTTATTTGTTGATAAATATTTGTGACAAAAATTTATTTTTTAAAGCAGAAATTCACATCTTTGATATCTAAATATGATTTCACAAACAACTATAGACAATGTATTTGAAACTGCTCGAGTAGAGGAGGTGATTGGTGATTTTGTAGCTTTAAAAAAATCGGGAAGCAATTTTAAAGGATTAAGCCCTTTTAGCGATGAGCGTACGCCTAGCTTTATGGTTTCTCCTGCTAAACAATTATGGAAAGATTTTTCAAGTGGAAAAGGAGGTAGTGTTATTTCTTTTTTAATGGAGCATGAGCATTTTAGTTATCCAGAGGCCATTAAATATTTGGCTAATAAATATGGAATTGAAATTGAAGAAACCGAAAGATCTGATGAAGAAAAGGAACAGGCATCACAAAAAGAAAACTTGTTTATAGTAAGTGACTATGCTAAAGATTACTTTAATAGTACCTTATTAAATATTGAAGAAGGAAAAGCAATTGGCCTCACATACTTTAAAGAGCGTGGTTTCACTTTAGAAACGATTCAAAAATTCTCATTAGGTTACTCTTTAGATCAATGGGGAGCTTTTACAGATGCCGCTATAAAAAAAGGATATCAATTAGAATTTCTTGAAAAAACTGGACTTACTATAATAAAAGGCGAAAAACAATTTGATCGTTTTAAAGGGCGAGTTATATTTCCTATTCTAAGTATGACAGGGCGTACTTTGGGTTTTGGAGGTAGAATTTTAACAAATAACAAAAAAGCTGCTAAGTATTTAAATTCTCCAGAAAGTGATATATACCATAAAAGTGATGTGCTTTATGGAATCTATCAAGCAAAACAAGCAATTGCGAAAGAAGATAATTGCTATTTAGTTGAAGGCTATACAGATGTAATACAATTTAACCAAACTGGTATCACCAATGTAGTATCTTCATCAGGTACGGCTTTAACTCCAAACCAAATACGATTAATAAGTAGACTTGCCAATAACATTACAGTTCTTTACGATGGAGATGAAGCAGGACTTAGAGCATCTATTAAGGGAATAGATTTAATTCTTGAACAAGGGATGAATATAAAGATTTGTACCTTCCCAGAAGGAGAGGATCCAGATAGTTTTGCTAAAAAAAATACCTTAGAGAGTCTTAAACTATATTTATATGACAACGCTACTGACTTTATCAATTTTAAAGTAGCTCTTTTAGTTTCTCAAACAAAAAATGATCCTATAAAAAGAGCAGAAACAGTTCGTGAAATTTTGGTAAGTATCTCTAAGATTCCTGATGATATAAAAAAGGAAGTATATATTCAAGAGTGTTCTAGAATTATGAATATAGATGAATCTATATTGTATAATACCTTAGCTCAAATCCTTAAAAAGGATAAAAAAGATTTTCAAAAACAACAACAAAAAAAGAGCACTCCTTTTGATGTTGTATCTTCAGGAAAACAATCTGTAAAAAGTATAGATCCCCAATTTGAATTAGAAAAAAAAATAATTGAATTATTATTGGTGTATGGTGTTGTAGAAGAAGAGTTTGAAGAAATGTCTATTGAAGTAAATGAAAAAGGAGAAATCATTCATTCTTCAGAAAAGGTTAAATCAAAGGTATTTGAAAAAATTTATTTAGATCTTCAAGAAGATGAAACAGAATTTGCAAATGAAGATTTTAAAGAATTATACAATTATATAATTGATGACTTTAATAAAAACCAAGATTTTAAAATAGATAGATTGATTAGTAAGTTGCCTCAGCAAAAAGCAGAATTAATTACCCATATTTTATTTGATAGTGAAAGGCATGAGTTGCATGATTGGGAGGGAAGAAAAATATATGTAAAAGATAAACATCAATCCATTTCACAAATGGTAATTGAAACTATTTTTAATTTAAGGAGGCATTTAATTTCATTAAAAATTAATGAAATGGCTAATAAAATTAAAACTCTTGAAGATGACACTCTTAAATTACAAACTTTAAAAGAAACTTTAGAATATACTAAACTTAAAAAATTACTTTCTGATAAGTTAAATAGAGTGTTGTGATTAACTAAATTAAAACAAGCTAAAAAATCAAGAACAAAATTTTATAAGATTTTGCGGTATTTTACAAATTGGTATAGGAATCATCTTATGTTGATTGATGGTATTTAATCTTAAAAATAAGTCAAATACTGTTTTTTCTCTATTTTTAAAATCATTTGAAGTTTTACCCTGCTCTTTCATTTTCATTGCCCATTCTAGTTCATTATAACTAGCTCCAATTTGATCTTCATCGGTTCTATTGTCTCCAAATAAACCGTCAGTTGGAGTCGCAGATTGTATCGTATTTGGCACCCCTAATAAAATACCTAAAGCATAAACTTCACTTTTCATAAGATCCGCAATAGGACTTAAATCAACACCTCCATCTCCATATTTTGTGTAAAAGCCTATTCCAAAATCTTCCACTTTATTACCAGTGCCTGCAACTAAATATTTTTTTAATCCAGCATAATAATATAGTGCAGTCATTCTTAAGCGTGCTCTAGTGTTTGCTAGAGATACATCTAAAGTATTGACATCTTTTGGGTTGGTATCTTGATTTTTAAAATCTTCAAATACAGTGGTTAAATCAAATTTTGCAGCACTAACGTTGGGGAACTTTCTTTTAAGTTGTTTTATGTGTTCTTTACCTCTAGAAATTTGGTTTTCGGCTTGATGGATTGGCATTTCCACACAAAGGGTTGGTAATCCTGTTTTCGCACATAAAGTAGAAGTGACAGCAGAATCAATACCACCACTGATTCCAATCACAAACCCATTCATTTTTTCATTTTTAGCATATTCTTTAAGCCAATTAACAATAAAATCTACTACTTTTTCTGTGTGCATAATGTTGATTTTAAATAATACCTTTGCAACGCAAATTACGTAAAATGTAAAATTTAAAAAATATTTTTACGTTAAACAGTTTTAATTATTTATTTATGAGAATTTATCTGGCTTTAATAATTGCTATTCTACTCTATGGTTGTGCTAAGGACAATAACATAGAGAAGAATATTAATGCAGTTCCAATAGCTGTCCAAATTTTAAGATTTGATACATTATTTGGAACGGCTCACTTAAATGACCTTCCTAAATTAAAAAGAAGCTATCCTATTTTTTTTCCTAAACAATTTCATGATACTATTTGGGAAATTAAAATGAATGATTCTCTTTCGCAACAATTATATGTTGAGGTGATGAAAAAATATTCATCTGATGATAAATTAAAAGCAGATTTAGAAGACCTTTTTAAATATATAAAATATTATTTTCCAAATTTTACAACGCCAAAAGTAGTGACTGCAAATTCAGATGTTGATTATAGGAATAAAATATTTATTTCAGATACTATGTTAGTGATTTCCCTAGATAATTATTTAGGGAGTGATCATTTTTTCTATAAAGGTATTCCAAATTATGTAGTTGAAAACATGAAGGAGTCCCAAATAATTTCAGATGTGGCATCTATATATTCTAAATTGTATACCCCAAAAATTCAAAGCAGAACATTTTTAGCACAAATGATCTACTATGGAAGAATTTTATATTTAAAAGATTTATGGTTAACAAATGCTTCAGATGAAGTTAAAATTGGATATTCACAAGAAAAATTAAAATGGATCCAAGAAAATGAAACTCAAGTATGGCGTAACTTCGTTGAAAATGAATACTTATATAGTACCAATCCTAAACTAGTTTCTCGGTTTATTAATCCAGCACCCTTCTCTAAGTTTTATTTAGAGATTGATAATGAATCTCCAGGTATGGTAGGTCGTTATATTGGTTGGCAAATTGTAAAATCATATATGGATAATAATAATGTAGGTCTTGATAAATTATTGACTTTAAGTGAAGAAGAAATATTTAAAAAATCTAAATACAAACCTAAAAAATAATGGCGAAACAACACAGATCAGATATCAACGTAAATGTAATCTTAGACAAGAATAAAATACCAGAAAAGCTACAATGGTCTGCCAAAGATGGAGGTATTGAGAATATGGACTCTAAAGCTATATTTATGTCAGTTTGGGATCATAAAGCTAAAGAAGCATTGCGAATAGATTTATGGACAAAAGATATGCCTTTAGACGAAATGAAAATATTTTTTCACCAAACATTAACTGCAATGTCTGATACCTTTGAGCGTGCAACTAATGATGAGAAAATGACTGCAACAATGCGCGATTTTTGTGATTATTTTGCTGAAAAATTGGAGATAAAAAAAGGAGAATAATTATTCTTGCTGAGCCATTAATGTATTAATCTCTGTTATATAGTTTAATACTTCATCTCTACCCGTTCCATTACTTGAGGAAGTGACAAAGTAATTAGGTATTTCTTCCCAAGTTTCAAGCATTTTTTCTTTGTATGATTCAATATCTCGTAGTAAAGCATTGGGTTTTACCTTGTCTTGTTTCGTAAAAATAATAGAAAATGGCACTTGGTTTTCACCCATCCAATGCATAAATTCTAAATCTACTTTTTGTGGTTTATGCCTGCAATCAATTAAAACAAATGCTAAAGCTAATTGCTCTCTTTTAGAAAAATATTCTGTGATAAATTTCTGAAAAACCCTCTTGCTACTTTTAGATACTTTAGCATAACCATATCCAGGTAAATCTACCAAAAACCAATTCTTATTAATTAAAAAATGATTGATAAGTTGTGTTTTTCCTGGTCTTCCAGAAGTTTTTGCCAAGCTCTTTTTCTGCATTAGCATATTTATAAGAGAAGACTTGCCAACATTAGATCTTCCAATAAATGCATATTCTTGGAATGGTTCCTTTGGGCATTTGGCAACATCACTATTGCTCATTACAAATTCAGCAGATTTAATTTTCATATTTATTGCTCCAAATAATTGGGGTAATTTTTAAGGTAACTTTTTTACGATTTACTACTCTAATAGCCTCGCTTTAAAAGCCAATCGTAAAGTAATTTGTTAAATTTATCAGGATACTCCATCATAGCTGCGTGGCCACATTTATCTATCCAAAATAAATCCGAATCTGGTAATAATTCATCAAATTCCTCTGCGACCTTTGGAGGAGTTACTAAGTCATTTTTACCCCAAATAATACAAGTTGGCGTATTCATTTTAGGTAAATCTTTAGCCATATTATGTCGTATGGCACTTTTTGCAATTGCTAAAGTTCTGATTAACTTATTGCGATTATTTATAGAATCAAAAACTTCATCAACTATTTCTTTTGTTGCAATTGCAGGATCATAAAACACATCTTCAGCTTTTTTCTTAATGTATTCGTAATCTCCTCTTTTTGGAAAAGATCCACCCATAGCACTTTCGTACAATCCTGAACTTCCTGTTATAACTAATGCTTTAATTTTTTCAGGAAAAGATTTTGCGCAATACAAGCCTATGTGTCCACCAAGTGAGTTTCCTAACAAGATAACTTCTTTAAAACCTAAATGATCAATAAAATTAGATACGTATTTAGAAAAATTCTTAACATTGGTTTTTAATAATGACATTTTATAAATGGGCAATTCTGGTATCAATACCCGATATCCTTTTTCTGAAAAGAAACTAGTGACACCATCAA
This sequence comes from Flavobacteriaceae bacterium, assembly GCA_029268635.1. Classification (GTDB taxonomy): domain Bacteria; phylum Bacteroidota; class Bacteroidia; order Flavobacteriales; family Flavobacteriaceae; genus Marifrigoribacter. The sequence continues at coordinate 13,186 of JAQWNL010000014.1, read as the reverse complement.
AATTACTCAAGCCTCCCATAAGTCCATGAAGTATAATTATAGGGGTACCTTCTCCTGTATCTGAAAAGGTGAATTTTCCTTCTTTTTTTAACTGATAGTTCATAGTAAGGATTGCATTATCAATGGCAAAAGTAAGCATTTTTATTTTCAACTTTTAATAAATCACAAATACCTGAACTTCCAAAATATATAAATTATTGATACTGAAGTGGTAAAACTTATTAACAATGTGGTAATTAGTGGTAAAATGTGGTAAAAGTTCTATATATTTGAATCTATAATTATTAAAACAATTTCTTAATGTTCAATTTGATTGGGACATACGAGTGTAAAGCTGATGTTAAGGGTCGTGTGATGGTGCCTATTGCTTTAAAAAAGCAAATAACTCCTGTTTCAACACAGGGCTTTGTTATAAAAAGAGCTGTGTTTCAGCCTTGTTTAGAATTGTATCCCATGGAGGAATGGAGATTGTTGATGGAGAAAATGGGAAAACTGAATCGGTTTAATAGAAAAAATAATGATTTCATTAGAAGATTCACTGCAGGTGTTAAAACAATAGAAATAGATGCTGCAGGAAGATTATTAATTCCTAAAAACCTGTCTTCTTTTGCGGGAATAGATAAAGAAATAGTGATTTCTTCTGCAATAAATATTATTGAAATTTGGGATAAAAATAAATACGAACAGGCTATTAATGAAGCGGCCAGTGACTTTGCTGATTTGGCTGAAGATGTAATGGGTGATGTAAGCGATGTAGATAATGGAGTATCATAGACCGGTATTGCTAACCGAAACGGTTGAGGGTCTCAATATTCAGCCCAATGGGGTTTATGTAGATGTGACTTTTGGAGGAGGAGGTCATTCTCGAGAAATATTACAAAGATTGGGAGAAGATGGAAGGTTGATTGCATTTGATCAAGATGAAGATGCATTGCAAAACACAATAGATGATCCTCGTTTTTTGTTGATTCATGAAAATTTCAGGTATTTAAAGAGGTTTTTGCGTTTTCATAATATAAAAGAAGTAGATGGAATATTGGGCGATTTTGGAGTTTCATCTCATCAGTTTAATGTTGCTGAACGAGGTTTTTCAACCCGATTTGAAGCAGACTTAGATATGAGAATGAATCAGAATGCTGCTTTTTCTGCTTATGATGTAATTAATAAATATTCTGAAGAAAAACTAAAGAATGTTCTTTTTCAATATGGAGAATTAAGAGCATCTGCGGGAATGGCAAGGTTGATTGTTGAAGTACGTAAGGAAACACCAATTATTTCAAGCGAAGAACTTAAAAAAGTCTTGAGCAGGTTTTTGCCAACACATCGAGAAAATAAAGTATTGGCTCAAATTTATCAAGCGATTCGAATTGAGGTAAATCAAGAGTTAGAGGCATTAAAAGAATTTTTAATACAAGCGGAAGAAGTTTTAAAGACCGGAGGAAGGCTTAGTTTATTGTCATATCATTCTTTAGAAGATAGATTGGTAAAACGCTTTATGCGAAATGGCCTTTTTGAAGGAGAGCCAGAAAAAGATGTTTTTGGAAAGGCAGCGGTTCCATTTAAAAGAATAGGAAAGTTTGTAATTCCAACACAAGAAGAGATAAAACAAAATAATAGAGCTAGAAGTGCAAAGCTTCGTGTTGCTGAAAAGTTATGAAAAAAGGATTTTATAATTTATTAAAGGGAAAATTTTTAATTAGCGATGATGCTTTTAAAAATTGGCGTTTTATTTTTTTTCTTTCTGCGTTAGCTTTAATAGTGATAGCAAGTTCGCATCGAGCAGATAAAAAGGTTTACAGAATTGCACAATTAAGTAATGAAGTAAAAGAAATAAAAAGTGAATATGTAGATATTAGAATGATCTTGATGCAAGCAAAAATGGAAACAAAAATAATTTCAGCTATGGCAAAGAAAGGCTTAACCCCTTCAGAAACTCCGCCTCAGAAAATAATAATAACAAGAAAAGATTAGCAGTTGTCTACAACAGAGAAAAACATATTAAACCGCTTATATTTTATCGCTGGAGGTATGTTACTCTTTGCGATACTAATTGCTGTTAAAATTATCAATATACAATTTGTTGATGGTGAAAAATATCGAGACTTAGCGAAAAAAAATACCGTAAAGAATTGGGTGATCCCTTCAAGTAGAGGTAATATTTATGCAGATGATGGTAGTTTACTTGCTACATCTGTTCCTAAATACGAAATACGCTTTGATGCGGTAACGGTTTCTGCGGCAAACTTTAAAGAATACCTTCCTGCTCTTGCAAAAGAGTTATCTGCGATGTTTGGTAAACCATCATCTTATTATCTAAGCAAGTTTAAAAAGGCAAGAATTAATAAAAATAGGTATATGCTTGTGGCTAAAAATTTGGGTTATTCAGAGTATATAAAAACAAAATATTTTCCATTATTAAAATTAGGGCCTTATAAAGGAGGGTTAATTGTAAAACAAACCAATGTTAGAGAACATCCTATTGGGAAAGTAGCAGAACGTTTGGTGGGTAATGAAAAAAAAGGAACAATTGGAGTCTATAATATTGGATTAGAAGGAGCCTACGATAAATATTTAAGAGGAAAAGACGGTAAACGCTTAAAACAAAAAATTGCAAAAGGTCAATGGAAACCTGTTTTTGATGAAAATGAAGTGGAACCAGTAGATGGGTATGATATCATAACTACTATCAATGTAAATATTCAAGATATAGCTCATCATTCGCTGTTAAAGCAATTGGAGTATTATGAAGCGGAACATGGTTGTGTGATTGTTATGGAAGTTGCTACAGGTGAAATTAAGGCTGTTTCAAATTTAGGAAGAACCAGTAAAGGCACTTATTATGAGAAAGTAAATTATGCTGTAGGAGAATCTCATGAGCCAGGGTCTACATTTAAAGTTGCTGCTTTGATGGCTGCCTTAGAAGATGAAATAATTGATACTAGTACTGTTGTTGATACTAAAAAAGGTGTTAAAACTTTTTACGGTAGAAGAATTTTTGACTCTCATAGAGGTGGATATGGTGAGATTTCTGCAGCCAAAGCATTGGAAGTCTCTTCAAATATTGGTTTGGCAACTATCATTGATGAAGGTTATAAAGATAACCCTAACCTGTTTGTTGATAGAATTAAATCCTTCAGACTAGCCGATACAATTGGGATTCCAATTAAAGGAGAAGGGAAGCCTATGATACCACAACCAGGTCATTCAAAATGGAGTAAAAATGCCTTGCCATCTATGGCGTATGGATATAACTTAAGTTTGACTCCACTACAAACACTTAATTTTTATAATGCTATTGCTAATAATGGTGTAATGGTAAAACCAAGGTTTATACGAGAGGTTCGTGCTTGGAATCAAGCAATTGTAACTTTTGAAAAGGAAGTGACTAACCCAAAATTAGCATCTAAAGAAACCATTTCTGAAATTCAAGATATATTAAAAAACATTGTAGAAAGAGGAACTGGAAAAAGATTGTATTCACCATACTTCTCAATGGCAGGAAAAACAGGTACTGCACAAACCGAATATTGGATGCCAGATTGGAAGGAAAATAAAAGATATATTTCTTCTTTTGCAGGTTACTTTCCAGCTGATAAACCAAAGTATTCTTGCATTGTTATTATACATAAACCGAGCACAAAAAAAGGATATTTTGGTGCTGATGTTTCAGGGCCAGTGTTCAAACGTATCGCTCAAAAAATATTTACAGTTTCTCCATTAGTTACGGAAGTATCTGATATAGAATCCAAAGATATTTTGGTAGTTAATGACTATGAATCCTACTACACAAAAGTTCAGAAAGAGTTTTTAAAAATTCCAAATGTGATAGGTATGGCTGGTATGGATGCGGTTTCATTATTAGAAAATATTGGATTAGAGGTTAGATTAGTTGGAAATGGGACAGTAGCAAAACAATCACTAAAAACAGGTGTAAAAATAGAAAAAGGAAAACTAATTACGCTCAAATTATCATGATAGAGCTTAAAGACATATTGTATAAAGTAACTATTAATAAAGTGATAGGAAATACTTCTGTAGCAATTAGAAATATTGAATTTGATTCTAGAAAGATTCAGCTCAACGATGTTTTTATTGCAATTAGGGGGGTGTTATCTGACGGTCATAATTTCATAAAAAATGCAACAAATCTAGGAGCTTTAGTAATAATTTGTGAAGTAATTCCTAAAGAAATAATCAATGGAATAACCTATGTGCAAGTAACTGATTCACATAAGGCATTATCTGTTTTAGCAGCCAATTATTATGGGAATCCTTCAGACAATTTAAAGTTAATTGGAGTAACAGGAACCAATGGTAAAACTACTATCACTTCTTTATTATTTCAATTATTTAAAAAAGCAGGTTATAAAGTAGGATTGCTTTCTACTGTGAAAATCATGGTAGATCATAAACAATACAATGCTACTCATACTACGCCAGATTCTTTGACTATCAATATGTATTTAAAAAAAATGGTAGAAGAAGGTGTGGAGTTGTGTTTTATGGAGGTTAGTTCTCACGGTATACATCAAAAGCGAACGGAAGGATTAAAATTTGAAGGAGGAATATTTACCAATTTGTCTCACGACCATTTAGATTATCATAATGACTTTGCTACCTATAGAGATGTTAAGAAATCGTTTTTTGATCAACTCCCTAAAACAGCTTTTGCATTAACAAATAGCGATGATAAGAATGGTAAGGTAATGCTTCAAAATACCAATGCTAAAAAACATACATATGCATTAAAATCGATAGCAGATTATAAGGCTCAGATTTTAGAGAATCAATTTAATGGATTGTTATTAAAAATAAATAATCAAGAATTATTGGTGAAGCTTATAGGGAGTTTTAATGCTTATAATTTATTAGCAATTTATGGAGCAGCCGATTTATTAGGATTGAAAAACTTAAATACGTTGCAATTAATGAGTGAGCTTGAAAGTGTTGATGGTAGGTTTCAATATTTAATTTCTAAAAAGAATATAACTGTAATTGTTGATTATGCTCACACTCCTGATGCTTTAAAAAATGTATTAGAAACTATTAATACAATCCGAACTAAAAATGAAGAATTAATTACTGTAGTTGGTTGTGGTGGAGACAGAGATATTACTAAAAGACCGAAAATGGGCGCTATTGCAGCGACACTAAGTACCAAAGTAATTTTTACAAGTGATAACCCAAGAAGCGAAAACCCATTAGCTATAATTGATTCTATAGAAAAAGGAGTTCCTGGAGAATATTTTAGTAAAACAATCTCTATTTCAGATAGGAAACAAGCGATTAAAACGGCTTGTCAGTTAGCGAACGAAGGTGATATCATTCTAATTGCTGGTAAGGGTCATGAAACTTATCAAGAAATAAAAGGCGAACGATTCGATTTTGATGACTTTAAAATTATAAATGAATTATTAAAAGCCCTAAATAAATAATTTATGCTGTATTATCTATTTGACTATTTAGAAAAAACATACCATTTTCCAGGTGCAGGACTCTTTCAGTTTTTAACTTTTAGAGCTGCATTGGCGGTCATATTTTCATTATTAATAGCAATTATTTATGGAAAAAAAATTATTAACTTTTTAAGAAAACAGCAAGTTGGTGAAACCGTACGTGATCTTGGTCTAGATGGGCAAAGTGAAAAAGCTGGAACGCCTACTATGGGCGGAATTATTATCATTTTAGCAACTATAATTCCAGTGTTGCTTTTTGCAAAACTTGGGAACATTTATGTGATATTATTATTAGTTACAACTGTTTGGATGGGAATTATCGGCTTTATAGATGATTATATAAAAATATTCAAAAAAAATAAAGAAGGTCTTTCAGGGAAGTTTAAAGTTATAGGGCAGGTTGGATTAGGAATTATAGTGGGTACTACCATGTATTTTCATAGTGATATAACTGTGAAAAGGCAAAAGGTAGCTACTACAAATTCTATTGAAAATGTTTCAGAAAATAGAATTCCTGAGTTTTATCCTGCAGAAAAAACCTTATTAACAACCATTCCTTTTGTAAAGAAAAACGAATTTAATTACGAAAGCTTAATTAGTTGGGCAGGAGAAGAAGCTAAGGATTATGTATGGTTGATTTTTATTCCTATAATAATATTTATCATTACTGCAGTGTCTAATGGCGCCAATCTTACTGATGGAATCGACGGTTTAGCTGCTGGTACTTCAGCAATAATTGGAGTTACGTTGGCACTGTTTGCTTGGGTTTCTGGAAATGTTATTTTTTCGGATTACCTCAATATTATGTATATCCCTAATACTGGAGAGCTTTCTATTTTTATCATGTCTTTTGTTGGAGCCTTAATTGGTTTTCTTTGGTATAACACGTATCCGGCTCAAGTTTTTATGGGTGATACAGGGAGTTTAACCATCGGAGGAATTATAGCAGTAATTGCAATCGCAATTCGTAAAGAATGGCTAATTCCAATTTTATGTGGAATTTTTCTAATGGAAAATTTATCAGTTGTGATGCAGGTAGGATGGTTTAAATACACTAAAAAGAAATTTGGAGAAGGAAGGCGAATATTTAAAATGTCACCACTCCATCATCATTATCAAAAATCAGGTTTTCACGAAAGTAAAATTGTTACACGATTCTGGATTGTTGGAATATTTTTAGCGATTCTAACAATTGCTACTTTGAAAATTAGATAAGGAGATAAAAGATAGAAAGAATAAAAGTGAATAAAAAATTAAAATTAGTCATACTAGGAGCAGGGGAAAGTGGAGTAGGAACGGCTATTTTAGGAAAAAAAGAAGGGTTTGAAGTGTTTGTTTCGGACTATGGAAAAATTAAAAATAATTATAAACAAGTTCTTTTACATCAGGAGATTAAGTGGGAAGAAGAAGTTCATTCAGAAACTGTAATTCTTTTAGCAGATTTGGTAATGAAAAGCCCTGGTATTCCAGATAATGCTCTAATTGTGTTGAAGTTGAAAGAAAAAGGAGTAGCTGTTATTTCTGAAATTGAATTTGCAGCAAAATATACTACTGCAACATTAATTGGTATTACAGGGAGTAATGGTAAAACTACCGTAGCAACTATGACGTATCAAATTTTAAAAGATGCAGGAAAAAATGTTGCCTTAGCTGGGAATATTGGTAAAAGTTTTGCTGAGTTAGTGACAGCCGAAAACTTTGAAGAGTATGTGTTGGAATTAAGCAGTTTTCAGTTAGATGGAATTAAAGATTTTGTTCCACACATTGCAGTTTTAACGAATCTATCACCAGATCATTTAGATAGATATGAAAGCGATTATGACGCATATATAGATTCAAAATTTAGGATTGTAATGAATCAAACAAAGGATGATTATTTTATTTATGATGCAGATGATGATAAGATAAATGAATGGATTTCAAAAAAAACAATTAAATCTCAATTACTGCCTTTTTCAGTAAAAAAAGAATTAGAAAAAGGTGCATATATAAAAAATAACGAAATAATAATAACAATAGATAACAACCCATTTACTATGCCAATCTCAAAACTAGGATTACAAGGAGAACACAATACAAAAAATGCAATGGCTGCTTCAACCGTTTCGAAGTTACTAAGCATTAGAAAAGAAACAATTAGAAGAAGTTTAGAAAACTTTCAAGGAGTAGAGCACCGTTTAGAAAACGTATTAAAAATAAACAATGTTAAATACATTAATGATTCTAAGGGTACCAATGTAAATGCAACATTTTACGCTTTAGATAGTATGGAGGCTCCCACTGTTTGGATTGTAGGCGGTGTTGATAAAGGAAATGATTACAGCGAGCTATTTCCGCTGGTTAACGAAAAAGTAAAAGCAATTATTTGCTTGGGTGTTGATAATGATAAAATAATAAGAGCTTTTGGAAATGTAGTTGATATAATGGTAGAAACTCATTCGATGGAAGATGCAGTTAAGGTTGCTTACCGACTTTCTAAAAGAGGTGATGCAGTATTGTTATCGCCTGCTTGTGCTAGTTTCGATTTATTTGAAGACTATGAGGATAGAGGAAGACAATTTAAAAATGCAGTACGTAATCTATAATTATATTTTAATTAGTTAAGATTTTAAAATGAAAAATGTATTTCAACATATAAAAGGAGATAAGACTATTTGGGCTGTTGTCTCTTTGTTAGCATTATTTTCATTTTTACCAGTGTATAGCTCCAGTAGTAATTTGGCATATTTATATGGAGATGGAAATACACTAAAATTTCTTTTAAAACATTTTGCACATTTGGTTTTGGGATTTGTAATTTTATATGGTGTGCATAAAGTTCCCTATCATTATTTTAAAGGCTTATCTGTTATAGCATTACCCATAGCACTGATTTTGTTAGTTGTAACAATAACACAAGGAACCACTATTGAAGGTGCAAATGCTAGTCGTTGGATACGCATACCATTTGTTGGGTTTACTTTTCAAAGTTCAACACTTGCTTCTGTGGTATTGTTAACGTATGTAGCGCGATATTTAGCAAGAATAAAAGATAAAACGATTACATTTAAAGAAACAATATTACCTCTTTGGGTTCCTATTTTTCTAGTATTAGCATTAATATTACCTGCTAATTTTTCTACAGCAGCAATTATTTTTTCTATGCTCTCGGTATTGGTTTTTATAGGAGGTTATCCAATAAAGTACTTATCAATAATTTTGTTTGCAGGCGCTTTCTTTCTAACATTATTTGTTGTTTCAGCTAAAGCATTTCCTGGTTTGTTTCCTAATAGAGTTGATACGTGGATGAGTAGGATTGATAATTTTACGGATGGCGAAGAAACGGAAGCAGATTATCAAATTGAAAAAGCAAAAATTGCAATTGCTTCAGGTGGTATTACAGGATTAGGTCCGGGAAAAAGTATTCAGAAAAACTTTTTGCCGCAATCTTCTTCCGATTTTATTTACGCAATAATTGTGGAAGAATTTGGACTTGTAGGTTCGTTATTTTTAATGTTTTTGTATATGTTACTCCTATTTAGGTTTGTAATTGTAGCACATAAAGCAGAAACAGTATTTGGAAAATTATTAGTTATAGGAGTAGGGTTGCCAATCGTATTTGTAGCGTTGATAAATATGGCGGTTGCTGTAGAAATATTTCCGGTTACAGGCCAAACTTTACCACTTATTAGCAGTGGTGGATCATCTATTTGGATGACTTGTTTGGCTATTGGAATGGTATTAAGTGTTAGTGCAAAAAGAGAAGTTGTAAAAACTGAAAATCAAGAAGAAAACCCTTTAGATATATTAAGTGAAGCCATATAAATTTATCATATCAGGTGGAGGAACTGGAGGTCATATCTATCCAGCAGTTGCTATAGCGAATGAGTTAAAATCGCGATATCCAGATGCTAAATTTCTATTTGTTGGAGCCAAAGATAGAATGGAAATGGATAAAGTTCCGCAATCGGGTTATGCTATAAAAGGACTTTGGATTTCTGGATTTCAACGAAGCTTCTCTTTAAAAAATTTAATATTTCCTTTAAAACTTATTTCAAGTTTATGGGAATCTAGAAAAATAATAAAATCATTTCAACCCGATATAGCAATTGGAACTGGAGGATATGCAAGTGCACCATTATTAAAAGTAGCTTCCAATAAAGGAATTCCGTGTTTGATCCAAGAACAAAATTCTTATGCTGGAATCACTAATAAATGGCTAAGTGCTAAGGTAAAAAAAATATGTGTTGCTTACGAGGGTATGGAACACTATTTTCCTTCTGAAAAAATCAGATTAACGGGTAATCCAGTAAGACAAGATTTGTTAGATTTTTCTAAAAAAAGGAAAGAATCTCTTTCGTTTTTTAAGCTGGATTCTCGGAAAGAGACACTCCTAGTTTTAGGAGGAAGTTTAGGTGCAAGAAGAATCAATGCTTTGATCAATTCATCTTTAGATTTTTTCTCAAAATTAAATTTACAAATCATTTGGCAATGCGGTAGTTATTATTTTGAATCTTATAAAGAAAAGGGAAATGTAAATGTGCAGGTTCATGCTTTTTTAAATAGAATGGATTTGGCCTATGCAGCTTCCGATTTTATAATTTCTAGGGCAGGTGCATTGTCAGTTTCAGAATTATGTTTGGTGGGAAAACCTGTTGTATTTATTCCCTCACCAAATGTGTCAGAAGATCATCAAATAAAAAATGCAAAATCTATTAGCAGTAAAGAAGCTGCAATTTTAATTGCTGAAAAAAATTTAGAAATACAATTTGAAGATGAATTTTATAAATTATTTAGTTCAGAAGAAAATCAATTACAATTATCGAAAAATTGTAAAGCATTAGGGAAACCAAACGCAACAAAAGAAATAGTTGAAGAGATAGAGAAATTATTAAAAGAAGCAAAGGTTCATTAATTAAATGAGTAGTATTAAAAACATAGAGAATTTTTATTTTGTAGGTATTGGGGGTATCGGTATGAGTGCATTGGCTCGATACTTTAATTTACAAGGTAAAAAAGTTTTTGGTTATGATAAGACTCCTTCAGAAATTACAAATACGTTGATTCATGAAGGAATTACTATTGAATTTAAAGATGAAGTTTCCTTGATTCCAGAACTAATCCAGAAAAATAAAAATACGCTTATCGTCTGTACACCAGCAATACCCAAAAATAATAAAATTATTTCTTGGTTAAACGCTAAAGAATATAGTATTATGAAGCGTTCAGAATTACTTGGAGAAATATCCAAAAATAGCATTTGTTTAGCGGTTGCCGGAACCCATGGAAAAACTACCACTTCAGCTATTTTAGGACATTTACTTGCAAGTTGCAATATGCCGGTAACTGCATTTTTAGGAGGTGTGACTGAAAATTACAACTCAAATCTTATTTATAAAGGAAGTGAAATAATGGTAGTAGAAGCGGATGAATTTGATCGCTCTTTTCTTCATTTAAAACCGACCATAGCTTGTATTACCTCAATGGATGCGGATCATTTAGATATTTATGGTACCACTTCAGCATTAGAAAAGACTTTTATTGAGTTTTCAAAGTTAGTTCCAGATTCTAATAATTTATTATTTAAAAAGGGACTTCCATTAGAAGGGAAAACAGTTTCTGCAACTGAAAATGCAGATTTTGAAGCTAGAAATGTTAGAATAGAAGAAGGTAGTTATGTTTTTGATTTAAAAACACCTTCTGCAGAAATTAAAGATTTACAATTCCATTTGCCAGGTCGTCATAATATGTTTAATGCTGTTACTGCTTTAGGTATGGCAATTTTAGCAGGTTCCCCAACCGATTGCCTGTCCAAAGCTTTAAAGGACTTTAAAGGAGTAAAAAGAAGATTTTCTTATAAAATAAGAACTAAAAATTTAGTATTAATTGATGATTATGCGCATCATCCTACCGAAATCAACGCGTTACATCAAGCTGTTACTGAAATGTATCCTCAAAATAAAAAGTTAATTGTTTTTCAGCCGCATTTATTTTCTCGTACCAAGGATTTTGGAAATGAATTTGCAAAAAGTTTATCTCGTTTTGATGAAGTAATATTGTTAGAAATATATCCTGCAAGAGAAGAACCAATTGAAGGGGTTTCTTCGCAATGGCTACTTGATAAAATAGAAAATAGCAATAAAAAAATAGTTACTAAAGAAGACCTTTCAATAGAAGTTAAGAAATCTAATTGTAAAGTTAAATTAATGGTAGGCGCTGGGGATATTGGAGTTGAAGTAGAGTCTGTAACAAAATATTTAAAAGATGAAGATTAACTGGGGTATTATAAAATTTTTAGTTATCATGAGTTTAATCGTTTTTATGTTTGGTTTCAGTAAACAAAGAAATGAAGTCAGAAAAATCACTAAAATTGATATAGAATTTAAAGATGAAAAACGGTTATTTATCACTGAAAATACGGTTAATAAATTGTTAATACAAAATAAAGACAGTGTTACAAGCATAGGTAAAGAAACTTTAGATTTGAATAAGATGGAAAAAAGATTGTCAGAAAACCCTATGATTAAAAATGCAGATATTTACGTTACAGTTAATGGAGTTTTAGGAGTAAAAGTTATACAAGAAGACCCATAGCTAGAGTTGAGGGAATTCCAAATTTTTATTTGGACGAAGACGGAAAGAACATGCCTCTGTCAACAGTTCATTCAGCAAGAGTTCCAATTGTTACTGGAATTTCAGAAAATCAAAACATAGAAGTAACAAAATTAGTTAAAAAAATAACTAATGATCAATTTATGAAGGAATACGTTGTTGGTTTGAATGTTACAACTGAAGGAGATGTGTTTTTAAGAATTCGAAAGAATCAATTTAAAGTGCTTTTTGGAAAATCTAAGGATATAGAAACTAAGTTTCAAAAATTTAAAGCTTTTTACAAACTAACTAAGAAAGATAGTATACTTGATACTTATAGTTTGATTAATTTAAAATTTAAAAATCAAGTTGTAGCTACAAAAAAGGAAACAAATGGAGGATAATAAAATAGCAGTTGGATTAGATATTGGTACAACCAAGATTGTCGCCATGATTGGTAAGTACAATGAATACGGTAAACTTGAGATTTTAGGTCTTGGAAAATCTAAAAGTTTAGGAGTTCATCGTGGAGTCGTAAATAATATAACACAAACCATTCAGTCAATTCAACAAGCAGTCCAAGATGCAGAAACTTCTTCAGGAATGAAAATTTATGATGTAATAGTAGGAATTGCAGGGCAACATATTAGAAGTTTACAACATAGTGATTACATCACCAGAAAAGATAGTGATATTGTAATTGATGAGCATGATATTGAAAACCTGTGTAATCAAGTTCATAAATTAGTGATGTTACCTGGAGAAGAAATAATTCTTGTACTTCCACAAGATTTTAAAGTTGATGGGCAAAATGAAATCAAAGAACCAATAGGTATGTATGGAGGAAGATTAGAGGCTAATTTTCACGTAGTAGTGGGCCAAGTGACTTCCATTAGAAATATTGGGAGATGTATTAAAAGTTCTGGTTTAACACTTTCTGGGATTACATTAGAGCCGTTAGCCTCAGCAAGTGCAGTATTGGGAATTGAAGAAAAAGAGGCAGGTGTTGCATTGATAGATATTGGTGGAGGAACAACAGATTTGGCCATATTTAAAGATGGAATTATTAGACATACTGCAGTAATTCCTTTTGGAGGAAATGTTATAACTGAAGATATTAAAGAGGGTTGCTCCATCATTGAAAAGCAAGCAGAATTGCT
>JAQWNL010000013.1:0-13222 GCA_029268635.1 Flavobacteriaceae bacterium | reverse complement strand
CAAGGAATTAATAGCATGTATTACGATGCAATAACAAGTAGTATGAATCCAATGGGATTTACACCAAATATTATTGAAGAACGTCAGATGAACGTTGTTGCAATGGATGTATTTTCACGTTTAATGATGGATCGAATCATATTTTTAGGAACAGGAATTAATGATCAAATTGCTAATATTGTTCAAGCACAATTATTGTTTTTAGAGAGTACAGATGCTTCTAAAGATATTCAAATTTATATCAACTCTCCAGGTGGAGGTGTGTATGCAGGTCTCGGTATTTATGATACAATGCAATTTATTAAGCCTGACGTTGCAACTATTTGCACCGGTATGGCAGCTTCTATGGGTGCCGTTTTATTATGTGCAGGAGCAAAAGGAAAACGAAGTGGGTTAACACACTCAAGAGTAATGATACACCAACCATTAGGTGGTGCACAAGGACAAGCGAGTGATATAGAAATTACAACAAGAGAAATACTTGCCTTGAAAAAAGAATTATACGATATTATCGCTAAGCATTCTGGACAAAAATATGATAAGGTATATGAGGACAGTGATCGTGATTATTGGATGAAAGCCGATAAAGCGCTAGCATATGGTATGATTGATGAAATCTTAGTTCGATAATTGAAAAAATAGCACTGTAAAATTTATAATGTTTTTGCCTCTGCAGAAATATAATTAAGAAGAGGATTATGTCAAAAGAAGAATTAGAATGTTCATTTTGTGGTCGTAAAAAGCCAGATACTAATTTATTGATTGCTGGTATAGATGCACATATTTGTGATCGTTGTATAGAGCAAGCTCACGGGATTGTTGCGGAAGAGCCAACACATTCGTCAAATAGTGATTTGTCGGATGAGTTAATGCTTAAAAAGCCAAGAATTATTAAAGAGTTTTTGGACGAATACATTATTGGACAAGATTATTCTAAAAAAATAATGTCGGTTGCTGTATATAACCACTATAAAAGATTGTTGCAAATAAACACGGATGATGATGTAGAGATAGAAAAAAGTAACATCATTATTGTAGGTGATACAGGAACAGGAAAAACATTAATGGCAAAAACCATTGCTAGAATGTTAAATGTGCCTTTAGCTATAGTAGATGCAACCGTATTAACGGAAGCTGGATATGTTGGGGAAGATGTGGAAAGTATTTTAACTCGTTTACTACAAGCTGCCGATTATAATGTAGATAAAGCACAATATGGAATTGTATTTATTGATGAAATAGATAAAATTGCACGTAAAGGAGACAATCCTTCTATAACTCGTGATGTTAGTGGTGAAGGAGTACAACAAGCCTTACTTAAATTATTAGAAGGTACCGTTGTAAATGTTCCACCAAAGGGAGGGCGTAAACATCCAGATCAAAAATTTATCGAAGTAAATACAGAAAACATCTTGTTTATTGCAGGTGGTGCTTTTAATGGGATAGACCGTAAAATTTCTAAGCGTTTAAATTTACAAGCAGTTGGTTTTAGTGCTTCTATGCAAGAAGATGGAGTAGATCGAGATAATTTATTAAAATACATTATACCAAAAGATTTAAAAGACTTTGGATTGATTCCTGAAATTATTGGTCGTCTACCTGTATTAACTTACATGAATCCTTTAGATGAGGGAACTTTAAGAGCGATATTAACGGAGCCTAAAAATGCGATAATCAAACAATATGAAAAATTGTTTGCGATGGATGACGTTAAGTTTACCATTACTGAAGAGGCTTTAAATTTTATCGTAAAAAAAGCGGTAGAATATAAACTAGGAGCTAGAGGTTTGCGATCGCTTTGTGAAGCTGTTTTAACCGATGCTATGTATGAAATGCCCGATGGAAATTATAAAACATTAGAAGTTTCCAGAGAATATGTAGAACAAAAACTTAATAAATCGACCATTAAGAAATTAAAAGCAGTTTCTTAAATTTATTTTTATTCTTTAAAGTATAGGCCATAAATGACGTTTTAGAATTCTTTTTTTTGCTGCAGACAATCCGCAATAAGCAAAAAAAAATAGCTTAATGTAAAACAGTTAATTATTTTTTAGTAATTCTTCTAAAAATTCTCGAGAATTAGATAAACGAGGTATTTTATGCTGTCCTCCTAATTTATTGTTTTGTTTTAACCAATCTTTAAATAGGTCTTTTCTAGCAATACGTATTTTCGGGAACTTTAGCGTAATATTACGATACCTTTTTGCTTCATAATCACTATTTACTTCTTGTAAAAAAGCATCTAATAATTGATTAAAAGTATCAATGTCATCTGGGTGTTTTTTAAATTCAATAATCCATTCATGAGTACCCTTTTCTTTTCCTTTCATAAAAATAGGTCCTGCGGTATAATCAATAATTTCAGAATGGGTTAACTTAGCTGCTTTTCGCAATGCTGCTTCTGCATTTTCAATGATTAATTCTTCTCCAAAAACATTAATATGATGTTTGGTACGCCCAGTTACTTTTATTCGGTAAGGGTTAATGGATGTAAATCTTACAGTATCTCCAATTTTATAACGCCATAAACCTGCATTTGTAGTTATAACAATGGCATAGTTTTTATCTAATTGTACTTCACTTAAGGGAATAATAATTTCTTTCGTACTATTATAAGTATCCATTGGAATGAATTCATAAAAAATTCCGTAATCCAACATTAATAATAATTCTTTACTATTATTTCTATCTTGAATTGCAAAAAAACCTTCGGAAGCATTATAGGTTTCATAATACAAAAAGTTATTCTTAGGCAGTAATTTCTTATATTGTTCTAAATAAGGGTCAAAGCTAACGCCTCCATGAAAATAGACTTCTAAATTGGGCCATATTTCAAATAAATTATTTTTCCCAGTGCTTTCTGCCACTTGGTTTAATAAAACCAATACCCAAGATGGAACTCCTAAAAGGCTGGTCACATTCTCATTTATGGTTTCATCAACAATGGCTTGCATTTTAGTTTCCCAATCAGGCATTAACGAAACTTCATTACTTGGAGTGCTACTAAATTCAGCCCAAAAAGGCAGGTTGTCTATTAATATAGCAGAAAGATCACCAAATACAGTTCCATTTTCTTTATATAATTCTTTGCTTCCGCCTAAACGCAAACTTTTTCCAAGAAATAATTTGGAATCTGTATTGTTGTTTAAATATAAACACAACAAATCTTTGCTTGCTGCATAATGACATTCTTCTAGGGATTCATTACTTACCGGTAAAAATTTACTTTTTGCATTGGTAGTTCCACTAGATTTAGCAAACCATTTTATTGGTGTTGGCCAGAAAATATTGCTTTCTCCTTTTCTCGCTCTTTCATAATTAGATTCATTTTCTTCATAGGTAGTTACTGGAATTCTTTCAGCAAAATCGGTATAAGTTTTAATACTGTTAAAATCGTATTGATTACCAATTTCAGTATGCTTAGCTTTATTTATCAATCCTTTTAAAAGTTCTTCCTGAACATCAATAGGGTACTTTAAGAATAAATCTATTTGATGTATTCTTTTTTTTAAAAACCAAGTGGCTATAGAATTTACTATTGGTAACGGCATTTTTAAAATGTATCTTTATGGAATAAAAATAATCATTTTATTTCTATGAAACCTCTGTAATTAGAACTTGTTTTTAAATGAAATCAAGAATTAAGATATTTCATATGGCCTATTTAATTAATTAGTGAAAACTTATGAACTACCAAGGTGTACTCACAAAAATGCAAACTGAATTAGGCTCCCCAATACAATACTATTTAGTTTTTAAGGATGATTTTTTGAATGTCAATCAATTGCTTGATAAAAAAGTAACAATAAATTTTGAGGGGTATCAGTGTTTAAATTGTGGAAAAACAAAAAAAATATACCGTCAGGGTTTTTGTTACGATTGTTTTTATGAAATTCCCCAAGCAGCAGATTGGATCATAAAACCTGAATTAAGTAAAGCGCATTTAAATATTGAAGATCGAGATTTAGATTATGAAAAATCGGTACAATTAGAACCACATATTGTCTATTTGGCAAATAGTAGTAATGTAAAAGTGGGTGTTACACGTAAAACTCAAGTTCCAACACGTTGGATTGATCAAGGTGCTCATGAGGCAATTGAAATTGTTGAAGTGCCAAATAGGTATTTAGCAGGTATTACGGAAGTTGCATTAAAAAATTATGTTGGTGATAAAACTAATTGGCGAACTATGATCACCAATAAAATAGCTGATGAAAATTTAGTAGAATGGCGAGATAAATTAAAACAATATATCCCTGAGGAAGCAAAACCTTATTTTATTGAAAATAACAAAGAAACTCATATGAATTTTCCAGTGTTACAGTATCCTCAGAAACCAAAAAGTTTAAATTTAGTAAAAACACCAAATTTTGAAGGGGTTTTAAAAGGAATTAAAGGGCAGTATTTAATCTTTGAAGAGAACACCATTTTTAATGTAAGAAGTAATGAAGGTTTTATAATAACTATTAAAGTTAACTAATAAAAAATCAGAAGGGTTTAAAATTATTGCAGCTAGAATGAGAACTATTCGTTGATTAGAAAACAGATCTTTTAAATAAGATTCGACAGAAGATTTTAAGTTTTTTAAAGATACTTATAAAGCTTTTACTTAATTTTGTGTCTTAAGTTAATAAAGAATTCCATTAAAACAACTCACAAAATATATCTTTCTTTAGGAAGTAATTTAGGCAATAAATTTGAAAATCTTCAATTGGCAGTAAATGCAATTTTTGAAGAAATAGGTTCTGTTAAAAAAATTGCTCCCATTTTTGAAACACCTGCAATGGGTTTTGAAGGTGATGATTTTTTAAATTGTGTTATTCAATTAGAGAGTAATCAATCAGTAGATTTTGTTCTAGATGCAATTCTTTCAATTGAAACTAAATTAGGAAGAGTTAGGGAGGGAAAATCTGGATTTTCATCTAGATCGATAGATATTGACATTTTGTTTTATGATGACGAAATTATAAATACAAAAAATCTAATTATTCCCCATCCAGAAATACAACACAGAAAATTTGTGTTAGCACCTTTAGCAGTAATTTCACAAGATTTTATACACCCAAAGTTGAATAAAACTATTTCTGAACTTTTAGAAGAAACCAACGATAGTGATGAGGTGATTAAATATTCTAAATGGTTACGAAACCCGATATTAGATTTTGATATGTCTAAATTTAGATATGTAGCTATCGAAGGAAATATAGGAGCAGGAAAGACAAGTTTGGCAACTCAATTGGCCTCTGATTTTAATACTAAATTAGTATTGGAGCGTTTTAAAGAAAACCCTTTTTTACCTAAATTTTATAAAGATCCAGACCGGTTTGCGTTTCCATTAGAAATGTCATTTTTAGCAGATCGATACCAACAACTTTTAGACGATTTAACGCAATACAATTTATTTAAAGAAAATGTTATTGGTGATTACGATGCCAATAAATCATTAATTTTTGCAAAAATTACACTTCAAAAAGAAGAGTTTAAGTTATATAAAAAACTATTTCAAATCATGCATAAGGAATTGCCTAAGCCTGATACCTATGTATATTTATATCAGAATACAGAAAGTTTATTAGAGAATATTAAAAATAGAGGGCGAGATTTTGAACAGGAAATACAAGCTTCCTATCTTCAAAAGATCAATAAAGGATATATGGAGTTTATAAGAAATCAGCATAGTTATACTATTAAAATTATTGATATCTCTGAAATAGATTTTGTTAATAACAGATTGGATTATCTTCAAGTATTAAAGGAAATTATAAACTAAGATATTATTATACGATACAATTAGAAGATTGAAATTATGATAATTTAATTTTTAGTGCGTAAGAAACAGCGATATAATTTGGAATAATTAATGGTATAAGCTATTTTTTATATACTTCAAAACCTTAGACAGATTTTTTTTTTTTAAATTAAGAAATTAGTTCTTTTTTTATTTCATAAAAAATTTGCTAATCTAGATTTTATTTTTATTATTTGTATCCTTAATTATAAATAGTTTATAAAATTTTAGATGAAGAAACAAATTATAAATATCATTTTTATTATTGTGATTATTTTACAATGATTTGGGAATGCTATTAAAATTAATAAATTTTTAAAAAGCCTTCCACATCGGAAGGCTTTTTTTTATAAATAAACTTTTTTGGCTATCAGAGAATAAGATAATTAATATTTAGATAACCAGTTGAGTACAGGAAATAATGGGATATGAATTTAAATATAATTACCATGAATAAAATAAAATAAAGCAATAAAAAATTAATTTTGAACTTTCAAAAAAATACCATAATATTTCAAAATGAAAAAATTAAATAAATATAGTAAAACAGTTACACAAGATCCAACGCAACCAGCAGCTCAAGCCATGTTGCATGCTATTGGATTAACTAAAGAAGATTTTTACAAGCCTATTATTGGAATTGCAAGCACAGGTTACGAAGGAAACCCCTGTAATATGCACCTAAATGATCTAGCAAGACTGGTCAAAGAAGGTACTAGAAATGAGGATGTAATAGGATTAATTTTTAATACTATTGGAGTAAGTGATGGTATTTCTATGGGAACACCAGGAATGCGGTACTCATTACCATCACGTGATGTTATTGCAGATTCTATAGAAACTGTAGTACAAGCTATGAGTTATGATGGTTTGATAACAGTTGTAGGTTGTGATAAAAATATGCCAGGAGCATTAATGGCCATGATTCGCTTAAATAGACCAAGTATTTTGGTTTATGGTGGTACTATCGATTCAGGTTGTCATAATGGAAAAAAGCTAGATATTGTTTCCGCTTTTGAAGCTTGGGGTAGTAAAGTTGCTGGTACAATGACTGAATTAGAGTATCAAAGCATTGTAGAAAAAGCTTGTCCAGGTGCTGGTGCTTGTGGAGGAATGTACACTGCTAATACAATGGCATCAGCTATTGAAGCATTAGGAATGACATTGCCTTTTAATTCCTCTAATCCAGCATTAAGTGATGCGAAAAAAGAAGAATCTTTAAAAGCGGGTGAGACATTAAGATTGTTGCTAGAAGAAGATATTAAACCTTTGGATATTATCACAAGAAAATCTTTAGAAAACGCCATAAGATTGGTCACTATTTTAGGAGGCTCTACGAATGCTGTCCTTCATTTTTTAGCCATAGCAAGAGCAGCGAAAATAGATTTTACTTTAGAAGATTTTCAAAAAATAAGTGACAACACACCGTTTTTGGCCGATTTAAAACCAAGTGGAAAATATTTAATGGAGGATATTCATGCTATTGGAGGAATTCCTGCAGTATTGAAATACCTTCTAAAAAAAGGATTGTTAAATGGCAATTGTTTGACAGTGACAGGGAAAACACTGGCAGAAAATTTATTATATGTTCCAGATTTAAAAGAAGGCCAAGAAGTTATTAAATCCCTTGAAAATCCGATTAAAATTTCTGGACATTTAAGAATGTTATATGGGAATCTTGCTACAGAAGGTAGTGTTGCTAAAATTACAGGAAAAGAAGGTTTGAAATTTTCAGGAAAAGCAAAAGTTTTTGAAGGAGAATATGCAGCAAATAATGGAATAAGTAATGGTGAAGTAGCAAAAGGAGATGTAATTGTAATTCGCTACGAAGGTCCTAAAGGTGGCCCAGGAATGCCAGAGATGTTAAAACCAACTGCAGCAATAATGGGAGCTGGTTTAGGAAAAGATGTAGCATTGATAACAGATGGACGATTTTCTGGAGGTACTCATGGTTTTGTTGTTGGTCATATTACTCCTGAAGCTCAAGATGGTGGTGCAATTGCCTTAGTAAAAGATGGTGATATTATTACCATTGATGCAGAAAGTAATTCAATTCAAATGGAAGTTTCAGAAGAAGAACTTCAGGACAGAAAAAAACAATGGAAAGCACCTGAATTAAAATTTGACAGAGGTGTATTGTATAAATATGCAAAAACAGTATCGTCTGCATCTAAAGGATGTGTAACTGATGAATTTTAAAATAAAATATGGAAACACAAATAGTAAAACAAAATCAATATTTAGAGCAGCCTAATGAACGCATATCAGGAAGCGAGGCAGTAGTGAGATGTTTATTAGCTGAAGGTGTTGATGTATTATATGGTTATCCTGGAGGTGCTATTATGCCCGTTTACGATGAGCTATACAAATATCAAGATAAAATTCATCACGTATTAACACGACACGAACAGGGAGCTACCCATGCAGCTCAAGGATATGCTCGTATTTCAGGAAAAGTGGGTGTTGCTATTGCAACATCTGGACCTGGTGCTACCAATCTAATTACCGGAATTGCCGATGCTCAGATAGACTCAACACCTATGGTCTGTATTACAGGCCAAGTAGCTTCTCATCTTTTAGGAACAGATGCATTTCAGGAAACAGATATTATTGGAATTTCTACTCCAGTAACTAAATGGAAGTGTCAGGTAACCAAGGCTTCAGAAATCCCTGAAGTCATGGCAAAAGCATTTTATATTGCTCAAAGTGGACGCCCTGGACCTGTTTTGGTTGATATTACAAAAGATGCTCAATTTGAAGAATTCGATTTTCAGTATAAAAAGTGTAAAAATATTAGAAGCTATATCCCTATACCTAATACAGAAAAATCATTGGTTGAAGCTGCTGCGAATTTAATTAATGCCGCTAAAAAACCTATGATAATATGGGGTCAAGGGATTATTTTAGGAGGGGCAGAAGAAGAGTTTAAAGCAGTAATCGAAAAAGCAGGAATTCCTTCAGCTTGGACAATTATGGGCGCATCTGCATTACCAACAACTCATTTTTTAAATATAGGGATGGTTGGTATGCACGGTAATTACGCCCCTAATATATTAACTAACCAATGTGATGTGTTAATCGCTATTGGGATGCGTTTTGATGATCGGGTGACTGGGGATTTAAATCGTTATGCTAAACAAGCTAAAATAATTCACTTCGAAATTGATCCAGCAGAAGTAGACAAGAATGTAAAAACAGATTTAGCTGTTTTAGGAGATGCAAAAGAAAGTTTAAAAGAACTTTTACCTTTATTAAAAACAAATAAGCATACTAAATGGCATCAAAAATTCAAAGATTTGTATGCTATTGAGTTTGAAGAAGTAATACAGAAAGACCTTAATCCAACCAAGGAGGGTTTATCTATGGGTGAAGTTCTAAAAGAAATAAATAAACAAACTAAAGGGGAGGCTGCAATAGTTTCTGATGTGGGTCAACACCAAATGATTGCTTGTCGTTATGCAGAATTTAGAAATACAAGAAGTAATATTACTTCTGGAGGATTAGGTACCATGGGTTTTGCGCTTCCGGCTGCTATTGGAGCAAAAATGGCAGCACCAGATCGAGAAGTGGTTGCAATTATTGGAGATGGAGGTTATCAAATGACTATACAAGAATTAGGTACTATTTTCCAGTCTAAAGTTCCTGTAAAAATTGTGGTACTAAATAATGAGTTTCTAGGAATGGTACGTCAGTGGCAACAATTATTTTTTGACAAGCGTTACGCCTCTACAGAGATGACTAATCCTGATTTTATCACCATAGCAAAGGGGTATCATATTGAGGCAACTCGAGTAACTAAACGTGAAGAATTGGCTGATGCTGTCTCTAATATGATAGCTTCTAAAGATCCATATTTCCTAGAAGTGTGTGTAGAAAAAAAAAACAATGTATTCCCAATGGTTCCATATGGAGCATCAGTTTCAGAGGTTAAATTAAGATAAAAACAGATGAAAAAACAATTAATCACAGTTTCAATATACACTGAAAATTTTGTTGGATTATTAAATCGTGTAACTACAATTTTTACTAAAAGGCATGTAAATATTGAAAGCATCACTGCTTCAAAATCCGAAATAGAAAATGTTCATCGATATACTATTGTCGTTAAAGAATCTGAAAATCTCATTGAAAAAATAGTAAAACAACTAGAAAAGCAAATTGATGTTGTTGGAGCATTTTACCACTTAGAAGATCAAACGATATTTCAAGAAATTGCTCTATATAAAATAGATATTGAAAATGTAAGTGAATCTAAATTTAAAGAAATAATCAGTGTTAATCACGCACAAATAGTAGAAATAGAAAAGAAATTTGTTGTGGTTGAAAAAACAGGAACAAAAGCGGATACTGATGCATTATATAATGAATTAAAACCCTTAGGATTAATGCAGTTTGTAAGGTCAGGTAGGGTAGCAATCACAAAACAAAGTATGAATATTTCAGAAATGTTACACAATAATAAAAAAATATAAAATGAAAAATTATTTTAACTCTCTTTCTTTAAGAAACCAACTGGAACAATTAGCGATGTGTCGATTAATGGATGCTTCAGAATTTGACTATGGTGTACAAAAATTGGAACAAAAAAAGATTGTAATTATTGGTTGTGGTGCGCAAGGTTTAAATCAAGGCTTGAACATGAGAGATTCTGGATTAGACATCTCTTATGCATTACGCGAACAAGCAATAGAAGAACAAAGACTGTCATTTCAAAACGCAAGCTCTAATAACTTTAAAGTGGGAACATACCTGGAACTAATTCCTAATGCAGATTTAGTATTGAATTTAACTCCAGATAAACAACATTCAAGTGTTGTAAATGCCATCATGCCCTTAATGAAAAAGGGAGCAACCTTAAGCTATTCCCATGGGTTTAATATTGTTGAAGAAGGAGAGCAAATTAGAGAAGATATTACCGTAATTATGGTGGCCCCAAAATGTCCAGGTACCGAAGTAAGGGAAGAATATAAACGAGGATTTGGTGTGCCTACACTTATTGCGGTCCATCCGGAAAACGATCCTGAAGGCAAAGGGTGGGATCAAGCAAAAGCATATGCAGTAGCAACTGGAGGTCATAAAGCAGGGGTGTTAGCATCTTCGTTTGTAGCTGAGGTTAAGTCTGACCTAATGGGCGAACAGACTATTTTATGCGGAGTTTTACAGACTGCATCTATTTTGTGCTTTAATAAAATGACAGAAGAGGGAATTGATGGCAGCTATGCTGCAAAATTCATTCAGTATGGATGGGAAACCATTACAGAAGCTTTAAAGCATGGTGGGATTACCAATATGATGGATCGATTATCAAACCCTGCAAAAATAAAGGCTAACCAATTGTCTGAAGAATTAAAAGAAATATTAACTCCGCTATATAATACGCATATGGATAATATTATGTCTGGAAATTTTTCCAAGACCATGATGGAAGATTGGGCTAATAAGGATGCTAACTTATTAAAATGGAGGGCAGAAACGGGAGAAACTATATTTGAAAAAACGGAAGCAAGCTCCAGTGAAATTTCCGAACAAGAATATTTTGATCACGGTATTCTTATGGTTTCTTTTGTAAAATCTGGTGTGGAACTTGCTTACGAAACGATGGTGAAATCAGGAATCGTTGCAGAATCTGCTTATTATGAGTCGTTGCACGAACTCCCGCTTATTGCAAATACGGTGGCTAGAAAAAAACTTTTTGAAATGAATAGAATTATTTCAGATACAGCAGAATATGGATGCTATTTGTTTGACCATTCTTGCAAAATTTTATTAGAAGATTTCATGAAAACGATAGATATATCGGTAATAGGGAAGCATTATTCATCTTCTGCTAATGTTAGTAATATAGATTTAATTCAAGTAAATGATTCTATTAGAAATCACCCTATTGAACAAATCGGAAAATCATTACGCAGTGCAATGATTACAATGAAAACAGTCAAAACAAAAAGTTAAAAATAGCAAACTATGGATGAAGTAAAAACTAAAACTTCGTATTTCCCAACATTAGCTAATGTGGAAGCTGCTGCAGAAAATTTAAAGGGGATGGTTTCAATTTCCCCCCTAATGAAAAACCTTCAATATTCAAATAGATTTGAAAGTGACATATTTTTTAAACGGGAGGATTTTCAAGTAGTTAGATCTTATAAAATAAGAGGAGCTTATCATAAAATGTCTTCCTTGAATATTTTGGAAACTAAAAAAGGAATCGTTTGTGCTAGTGCAGGAAATCATGCGCAAGGAGTTGCTTTGTCCTGTAAATTGCTAAAGATTAAAGGAACAATTTACATGCCTTTACCAACTCCAAATCAAAAAATTGAACAGGTAAAAATGTTTGGAGAGGAATTTGTAGAGATTGTCATGGAAGGTGATACCTATGATGATGCATGTCTAGCAGCAAAATTAAATTGTGAGCTTACCCATAGGACATTTGTTCATCCCTTTGATGATAAAAAAGTTATTGAAGGCCAAGCAACAGTAGGCTTAGAAATTATAAAACAAATACAAAACCCTGTAGATTATATTTTTATTCCTGTTGGTGGTGGTGGATTAGCAGCCGGATTATCTACTGTTTTTAAAATAATTTCACCAAAAACAAAAGTTATAGGAGTCGAACCAGATGGAGCTCCATCCATGTCGATTTCTATTAAAAACAAAAGAAATACCGAATTAAAATCTATTGAAAAGTTTGTAGATGGAGCAGCAGTAAAAAAAGTGGGTTCTCTCAATTTTCCTATATGTATGCAAAATTTGGATGCTATGATTACGGTTCCAGAAGGGAAGATTTGTCAAACTATTTTGGACCTTTATAATAAAGATGCCATTGTAGTAGAACCTGCAGGAGCATTAAGTGTATCAGCTTTAGACTATTATAAAGAGGAGATAAAAGGAAAAAATGTGATCTGTTTAATAAGTGGGAGTAATAATGATATCACTAGAACCCCAGAAATAAAAGAACGGGCATTATTATATGCAAATTTAAAGCATTATTTTATTGTAAAATTCCCTCAGCGTGCTGGAGCACTTAGAGAGTTTGTGGTAGATGTTTTAGGAGAAAATGATGATATTACTCACTTTGAATATACTAAAAAAATAAATCGTGAAAATGGTTCAGCGATTGTTGGTGTTGAGACAAAACATCCAAAGGACCTCCAACCTTTAATTGCAAGAATGAAAGATCATGGTTTTTATGGAGATTATTTAAATGATAAACCGGAATTATTCCAATTTTTGGTTTAGCACAATCTGGACTATATTTTTTGTTGTTGATTTTCTTATTAGAGTACTAATGTATATTTTAGAATACTGTAAGCATTGTGTTATCAGTATTAAATTACGATGTTCAAATCAATAAATTGTAATCATTATTTAAAGATGGCTAAAGAACAAAAAGATAATTTATTTTTATTAATTAAGTCATTAACTAAATCTGAAAAG
>JAQWNL010000012.1:0-12568 GCA_029268635.1 Flavobacteriaceae bacterium | reverse complement strand
CTTCTTTAAAAGGGCGTGATGTAATTATTATTGAAGATATTGTAGATTCTGGTTATACTATAGCAGCTATTTTAAAAATACTTGAAAAAGTAGAAGTTAAAAGCTATAAAATTGCTAGAATGGTTTATAAGCCTCTTGCATTTACAAAATCGTATAAGGTTGATTATATAGGATTGGAAATTGAAAATGATTTTATTGTTGGATATGGATTGGATTATAATGGTTTAGGAAGAAATTTGAATACTATTTATAAGTTAAAACCTCGAAAAATGAAAAATATCGTTTTATTTGGCCCTCCAGGTGCAGGAAAAGGAACTCAAGCAGAATATTTAAAAGTTAAATACAATCTGATACATATTTCTACTGGTGATGTATTTAGATATAATATAAAGAATAAAACTGAATTGGGAATATTAGCCAAATTTTATATGGATAAAGGTGATTTAGTTCCAGATAAGCTAACAATAGATATGCTTAAAGCTGAAGTAGATAAAAATACAGATGCTAAAGGTTTTGTTTTTGACGGATTTCCAAGAACTCGTTCTCAAGCTGCAGCATTAGATGCTTTTTTAGCTGAAAAAGGAGAGGGAGTTAATGCTATGGTTGCTTTAGAAGTAGCTGAAAATTTATTAGTAGCTCGTTTATTAAAAAGAGGAGAGACAAGTGGGAGATCAGATGATCAAGACGAATGTAAAATTAGAAACCGTTTTAATGAGTACGAAACAAAAACGGCGGTATTAAAAGATTATTACCAAGATCAAGATAAGTATTTTGGAGTTGATGGAATAGGTAGTATTGAAGATATTACAGAAAGGTTATGTAAAGTTATTGATATACTTTAGTAACTAATGTAAATAGATTATACTATAAATTCGCCGTATTAATTATGACGGAAGGAAATTTTGTAGATTATGTAAAAATGCACCTTACCTCTGGTAAAGGAGGGCAAGGTAGTGCGCATTTACGCCGTGAAAAATATATTCCAAAAGGTGGGCCTGATGGAGGTGATGGAGGTCGTGGAGGTCATATAATTTTACGGGGCAATCCTAATCTTTGGACACTTTATCATTTAAAATTTAAAAGACATTATAAGGCGGGTTATGGAGGGGCTGGAAGCAAACAAACCAGTACTGGTGCCGACGGGGAAGATGTAATTATTGAAGTGCCATTAGGAACTGTAGTGAGAGACTCCGAAACTCAAAATATAATTCTTGAAATTACTGAAGATGGTCAGGAATTTATTATTGCTAGAGGTGGTAAAGGTGGATTAGGAAATGATCATTTTAAAAGTTCAACGAATCAAACTCCTCGTTATGCTCAACCTGGATTAGATGGAGTAGAAGTAGATATCACTTTAGAATTAAAAGTTTTGGCAGATGTTGGCTTAGTAGGTTTTCCTAATGCAGGAAAATCGACTTTGCTTTCAGTTGTTACTGCAGCAAAACCAAAAATTGCTAATTATGAATTTACAACTTTGAAGCCTAATCTTGGTATAGTAAAATACCGTGATCATCAAACGTTTGTGTTGGCAGATATTCCTGGAATTATTGAAGGAGCAGCAGAAGGAAAAGGTTTGGGGCATTATTTTTTAAGACATATTGAACGTAATTCTACATTGTTATTTTTAATTCCTGCTGATGCGGATGATATTAAAAAACAATACGATATTTTATTGGATGAGTTAAGACGTTATAATCCAGAAATGCTTGATAAGGATCGATTGATAGCTATCTCTAAATGTGATATGTTGGATGAAGAATTGCAAGCTGAAATGAAGCAAGAACTAGATGTTGATTTTAAAGGAATTTCCTATCTATTTTTATCTTCAATTGCTCAACAAGGTTTAATGGAACTTAAAGATAAGCTTTGGGGAATGTTAAATAATTAATGTTTTTATAGCAAACATTTAATTGTCAATATAATCTCCATCAGAAGTTAGAAAATCTGTTCACTAGTTGACTAAAATAACTTTTACAAAAATATTATTGCATTTTCAGACTCCATAATAATTTAATATCACATCTTATTAGGAAATTATAGTTCAATTATAGAAAATATCTTAGCTTTCTAAATATACTGAAAGAGGAAAAATTAATATAGAAAATGTGATTTAAATAAATCAATCTGTATCTTTACTATTGTTTACTTAAAAAAGTTCTAATTTAAAAATACTCCTTCTTAGGAATCTTATTTATGAAGATACATTTTATAGCTATTGGTGGTGCTGCCATGCATAATTTGGCTTTGGCACTACATTTAAAAGGAGATGTCATTACCGGAAGTGATGATGAAATATTTGACCCTTCGAAAAGCAGGTTAAGTGCGAGCGGAATATTACCAAAAGTATTTGGATGGTTTCAGGAAAAGATCACAATACAATTAGATGCGATAGTTTTAGGAATGCATGCAAAAGCAGACAATCCAGAATTGTTAAAAGCACAAGAACTAGGATTGAAAATTTACTCGTATCCGGAATTTTTGTACGAACAGTCTAAATTTAAAACACGTGTGGTGATTGGTGGAAGTCATGGAAAAACAACGATTACTTCTATGATTCTTCATGTGATGCATTATTTTAATCGAGAAGTAGATTATATGGTAGGTGCCCAATTAGAAGGATTTGACGTGATGGTTAAGCTTACAGAACACAATGATTTTATAATACTAGAAGGTGACGAATATTTAAGCTCACCAATAGATAGAAAGCCTAAATTTCATCTTTACAAACCAAACATTGCTTTGTTAAGTGGAATCGCTTGGGATCACATTAATGTATTCCCTACTTGGAAAAATTATGTTGAACAGTTTAGTATTTTTGTAGATTCTATAGTAGAAGGAGGGAGTATTACTTACAATATAGAAGATGCTGAGGTGAAAAAAGTTGTTGAGAATTCAGAAAATACTATTAGAAAATTTCCATATCAAACCCCAAATTATAAAGTGCAAGATGGTACTACGTTTTTAGAAACAGAAGAAGGGTCGATGCCCGTTGAAATATTTGGTAAGCATAACTTAAATAATTTAGCAGGAGCCAAATGGATTTGCCAGCAAATGGGAATTGATGAAAATGATTTTTATGAAGCAATTTCTACATTTCGAGGCGCGAGTAAGCGATTAGAGAAAATTGCAGAAACTAAAAAAAGTATTGCTTATAAAGATTTTGCACATTCTCCATCAAAAGTATTAGCAACAACTAATGCTTTAAAAAATCAATATCCAAATAGAAAATTGATTGCTTGTTTAGAGTTGCATACCTATAGTAGTTTAAATCCTGAGTTTTTAAAAGAATATAAAGGAGCTTTGGATGCTGCAGATGTAGCTGTTGTTTTTTACTCACCCCATGCAATAGAAATTAAAAAACTAAAAGCTATTAGCAGTGAGCAAATTGCCAATGCTTTTCAAAGAGAAAATTTAATTATTTATACTAACCCAACAGTGTTTAAAACATTTTTATTTTCTCAAAAATTTAATGAAACTTCGCTGTTGCTAATGAGTAGTGGGGATTATGGAGGGTTGGATTTTGATGAGCTAAAAAATTTGATAGTATAGTATTATTAAATGGTTGATCTCTATTTTTAAAATAAAACTATCCAGTCTACATAATAATCAAAAGTGTTTTTATAGACATATAACAAATTCCCTGATTTCATATAAAAATATTTTTCTGTTTACATATTCATCATTATTTTTAATGACTCCCCGGTAATAAAAATCATTCATTTTGAAAGAATACAAACCCTATTTTTCTATAAAGCAATGGTTTGAAGATGAACGTCCTAGAGAAAAATTATTACTAAAAGGCAAAAATGCATTAAGCCAACCAGAACTAATTGCCATACTAATTAACTCTGGTAATAGAGAAGGAAGTGCAGTAGGCTTGAGTAAACGAATAATAGCTTCTGTAGCTATCAACTTAAATGAACTCGATAAATTATCGGTAAAAAACCTGATGAAATTTAAAGGTAATGGAGAAGCAAAAGCTATAACCATCCTAGCGGCATTAGAATTTGGAAGAAGGCATAGGGGAGAAGAAGCATTAGAAAAAAAATAACATCCAGTTCTTCAGTTTTTGAATTAATGCAGCTTATTATTGGTGAATTAATCACGAGGAATTTTGGATTGTTTATTTAAATAATTCAAATAAAGTATTGCAAAAAATATAGTTAAGCAAAGGAGGTATCACACTTACATTAGTTGATGTTAGGTAGTGTTAAAAACTGCTTTGCTAATTGGCGCAATTGGCCTCATTTTAACTCATAACATCCCTATGGTACGCTCGTGCAAAGCCAAGCAGATAAAAATATCACTCAAAAATTAAAAATTGCAATTGAAAGTATAGACATAAAAGTGTTGGATCATATAATTATTACTGAAAAAGCGTATTTTAGCTTTGCTTATGAAAACCTGCTATAGTACTATTTATGTTATTAATTTACTCTATTAAAACGACACAACGAATTACCTATATTTTTAAGCATATTTGCTTTAGAATTTTAGGTATTGAAGTAAAGTTTACCTCTACAGTAGAAGAGTTTATAGCCTACTCTGGACCAAAATTATCCTATGGTAAGAAAGAATTAGGTAATGAATTATTTATTCAGAGTTCCGAATTATTAATGCAAGAAGGGTTTGAAAGTATTGATATTTCTGTTAAAGATTGGGAAGATACAAAATGTTTCTTTGCTGTGGGAAAGAATAGCTCCTTACCATTTGATATTTTTTCTGCCAGTTTCTATCTATTATCTAGATATGAAGAGTATTTGCCACAGGTTAAAGATGAAAAAGGACGTTTTTTAGCTTCAGAAAGTATCGCTTTTAAATCTGGTTTTTTACAAGATCCTGTAGTTGATATTTGGGCTTATAAGTTCAAGAATTTATTACTGCAAAGTTTTCCCGATATTAAATTTTTAATAAGGAAGCCCATTTTTCATACTATTATCAATGCAAACCAACCGTCATTATATAAAAACAAAGGTTTGTTAAGAACAATAATTGGATTTTTTAATGATTTGTTCAGCTTTAATTTAAAAAGTATTTTTGATAGAAGTATTGTATTATTTGGGTTTAGAAAAGATCCGTTTAATACGTTTAATTGGATTATAAATTCGGCAAAAAACAGTAAATCTAAATTGACCGTTTTCTTTTTATTAGGAGCATCTAAAAATTTTAAAGAAAGTTTAAATTCTCAAAAAAAATATTTTAAATTATTGGTTAAAAATATTTCAGATTATCAAGAAATAGGTTTGATATTTTCGGACGAAGCATTAAAAGATTTAGTAATTCTAAATAAAGAAAAAGAAAAAATAGAAGCTATTACAAATAGAGCTTTAGTGTGTTCCATGAATAATGATTATTTAGTAAGTTTACCTCATAATTACCGAAATTTAATAGATTTAGAAATTGCAACGGATTATACAATGGTTTACGAAAATGTAATGGGTTTTCGGGCAAGTACCTGTTCTCCTTTTCTATTTTACGATTTGGATTATGAAATTGTTACTCCATTAAAAATACATCCAATAGCCTTGGTTACAAAAGGATTAATTAAAATAGCTACTTCAAAAAAAACAGCTGCCATTGAAAAAATGATGGAATCTGTTAAAAAAGTAAACGGTACTTTTTCGATGATATTTTACAATTATAACTTCATGAATAGTAGAAAAAATACTATTTTGAAAACAATTTTTCTGAAATTAATAAATAGATTTTAATGACAAATATCTTACTGGTAAAAGATGTTTTTTTTGACCTAGATCACACCTTATGGGATTTTGATAAAAATTCAAAGCTTGCATATAAAAGAGTCTTTAAGCTATTTAAAATTGATGTAGAATTTGAACGTTTTATTAAAATATACGAGCCAATTAACCTAGAATATTGGAAAAAATATAGAGAAGAAAGAGTTACGAAAGAAGTGTTACGTAGAGGTAGGCTTATAGATTCCTTTAAAATGTTTAATAAAAAATACACTACTCTTTTTATAGATAAATTAGCAGATGCTTATATTGAAGAGCTTCCATTAGACAACCATCTTTTTGATGGAACTTTACATATTTTAGACTATTTAACTGAAAAGTACAAACTTCATATAATAACTAATGGTTTTGAAGAAGTACAATATAAAAAATTAAAGAACAGTGGTATTTTTCATTATTTTTCAACGATCACTACCTCTGAAGAAATTGGTTTAAAAAAACCAAATCCAATAGTATTTATGAAAGCATTAGAAAGAGCCAGTACAAGCGCAAATCAAAGTGTAATGATTGGAGATTCTTTTGAAGCAGATATATTAGGTGCTAAAAATATTGGTATGGAAACGATTTTTTTCAATTATCGAAATGAAAAAATACCAAATGGATATAAAATAATTAATTTTCTATCCGAGATTAAATCTTACTTGTAGCAGTAATATCTAAAGCATTAATCCGTTATCTATTAAATCTCCTGATTAATGAAAAAGAAATCACACCTACTTTTCTTATTCACAGCTGTTATCTTATTATTTACGGCTTGTGTGAAAGATACTGATTTTAACCAATCAGATGATATTTTAATAACGCCTGCAGTAGTACTTGATTTTCTTTTTTTTAATCTAAGTTCTGAAAATTTTACGAACATAGGTGTTAATAATTTAGTGGTATCAGACACTACTTTTTTTGATTTATTAATAGAAGATTTTACGATTGACAATTTAAAAAAAGCAGATTTTTATTTTAAAAACACAAATAGTTTTTCGATTCAATTAAGTACTCAATATCAGTTTCTAGATGAAAATAATGATGTATACTATGAAATTCTAATTCCAGTAAATTCAGGTTCTATAAGCAATCCTGTTATTACTGAGCATATCGAAATAATTGAAGAAGGTAATATCGTTAATTTAACTAAGGCTGATAAAGTGGTTGTTAATGTAATAGCACCTTCTTCCTTAGATAATCTTGATGGAATGCTAAATTTACAATCTAAAACTATCTATTACTTAAGTCTTGAATAATGAAATATCTAATTACATGTGTTTTCATGTTTTGGATAGTTTCATTACTTTCTCAAAACAAAGAAGTGCTTTATGGCTTAGAAGAAACTCCACAAGCGATGCTCTTAAACCCAGGGAGTAGAATCTCTTATGAGTATCATTTTGGAGTTCCGCTTTTATCTCATATCCATGTTAATGTTGGTTCATCTGGTGTTTCAGTATATGATATATTTCAAGAATCAAGTTTAGATATTAATACTCGCATTAGTAATAAAATATTCGAATTAGAAAATAAAGATTTTTTTACTGCAACTCAACAATTAGAGATATTAAATGTTGGCTGGAAAAATAAAAAAGATTATTATTTTTCAGGAGGTATTTACCAAGAATTTGATTTTGTATTATATTTTCCTAAAGATTTAGCAATATTAGCTTGGGAAGGGAATGCTAATTATATTGGAAAAGAATTTGACTTAGGTGAAATAAATGCTTCAGGAGATTTATTAACGGTATATCATTTTGGGGTAAATAAAAAAATAAATAAAAAAATTACTGTTGGAGCTAGAACAAAATTATATTCCAGTATGCTAAGTTTTAGCAGCACTAGTAATTCGGGTACTTTTGTGACAATACCTAGTGAATCTGGAGATAATATTTATGAGCATATAGTAAGTAATGCAACTATAAATTTAAATACTTCAGGGATTACTTCTTTAAGTGATTTAGATACTAAGAATCAAGTAATAAACAAACTCCTAGGAAGGTCATTTTTTGGAGGAAATTTAGGTATTGGAGTTGATTTAGGCACAACTTACGAAATAAATGAAAAATGGACTGCAAGTGCTAGCATACTTGATTTAGGCGCTATATTTCATAAAAAAAATATTGAATCTTATCAAGTAAGTGGCGAATATAACTTGGACGGAATAGAATTATTATTTCCACCTTTAGGTAATGGAGATTCTTCACTGCCTTATTACGAAGATTTAATTGATGATATTGGGACAGCCTTTACTTTAGATACCATTTATAATTCTTATATTCAAATGCGCCCTATTAAAATGTATGCTTCTGTTAAATATAATTTTGGTCAAGCGATAGGAGGTGATAAAACTTGTAATTGTTTAAAAATGGGAGAAAATCAAAAATACAATCAATCTATTGGTTTTCAATATTTTAGTATTATTAGACCCAAAGGGCCACAAATCGCTGCAACTTTATTTTATAATCACCGATTTTCAGATTATTTTTCCGTAAAAGCAACCTATTCTGTAGATTCCTATTCTTATTCAAATATTGGATTGGGTTTAATAACTAATATTAAGATGGTTAATTTCTATATAGTGGCTGATAATCTACAATGGTACTCTAATTTAGCAAAGGCTAAAAGTATATCTTTACAGTTCGGGTTTAATATAATAATAGACAAAAATGAATAAATTAGTTTTAGGAATATTTCTTTTTATTGGTATAATATCTAAAAGTTTTTCTCAAAAATCCTTAAGTGACTATAGTTATGTTATTGTATCAGAACAATTTGAATTTCAACAAGAAAAGGATCAATATCAATTAAATTCATTAATTAAATTTCTATTTAACAAATATGGATTTCATGCTTATTTTGACAGAGAAGTTCCCTTAAATGTTATTAGATGTGATGGACTTTGGGCTGAAGCTGAAGGGACACCTGGATTTATTATGACTAAAGTCCAATTGGTTTTAAGAGATTGTGCAGGAGAAGAAATTTTTAGAACTAACTATGGAAAAAGTAAAGTTAAAGATTATAAAAAAGCATATTATGAATCTGTTAGAAATGCTTTTGATGGCATAATTAATCTTAATATAATACAAAAAGAAATTGAAGACTTAGGTATAGTAATAATTTCAAACCCTCAAATTTTATCTGAAAACACTAAAAACCTACCTATTGTTGAAACTTCTATTTCCGCTATAAACTCTATAAAGAAAGAGCCATTAAAAAAAGCTGAATCAACAATAGAGAAAACAATAAAGTTAAATCTTCCTTTAAATAAATATACCAATTATAAGTATATGGGAAAAACTTTTTTATTGCGAAAAACAGCTATAGGTTATACACTTTATCAAGAATTAATAGACGCTGATGAGGATTTATTATTAATTGGGAAGATTGATGTGAAAAGTTCAAAAATTAATTTCAAAAATAAAAAAGATAAAATAGTTGAGACCTTTTTTGATACATCTAACAATTTAATTATAGGTAGCGGAAATAAAAGAAAGGTATATAATTATATTAATTAATTCTCATCCATTTTTTACAGTATAAAAAATAAAACATAAACCATTAATTTTACATATATTTGTTCTTTGATTAATAAACTAAAACAATAAATCATGAAAAAAATTATTTTTTTATTATTAACCGTTCTGATTGTATCTTGTAGTAGTAGTGATGATCCTACTCCGGTACCATCTTGTTGGGACAGCCCTTCATTTGTAGGAACTTGGGATGGTGTAGACTCAGCAACAGAAACTCCGACTGCAATTACATTGGTATTTAATAACGACGCAACTGGTAGTATAGCTACAGTGAGTGGACTTGATTCTGAAACCTATAATACTTTTACTTGGGTAGATGTAAGAGATGTAGATTTTGATTCAAATAAAGAGGGTACATTAACTCTTAATGGTTATGATTCGACTATAGGTGAGGTTTACCAATTTCTTGGATGTAACCAATTTAGAGCTTATAAAGTAGTTTCAGATGGTACGGAGGCTGATATTATAGTTTTTGATAAGGAATAATATTTGATATTTTTTAAAATATTAAAGGGTTATTATTAATTTAATAGCCTTTTTTTATACAATAATGTAAAAATACATCTACTTGGCTTAAAAGCTAAAGAGCTAGCAACTGTCAATAATATAGAAAATTAAATTATAGTATATTTATTAATAACCATATTTATCCTTCCATAGATTTTTTAAATATTTTTTAATAATATTTTCTTTACTATTGTTTCCTGGAGTATAAATTCTTGTTCCTTTTATTTCATTTGGCAGGAATTCCTGTGTAACAAAACTATTATCAAAATCATGGGCATATTCGTATTGTTGTCCGTGCCCCAATTCTTTCATCAATTTTGTGGGAGCATTTCGGATCGCAATTGGCACCGATAGATCTCCTGTTTGTTTTACAATTTTTTGAGCATCCTTAATAGCTTGGTAAGAGGCGTTACTTTTTGGTGAAGTAGCAAGATATATAACGCATTGGCTTAAAATAATTCTGGACTCTGGATAGCCAATTATATTTACAGATTGAAAAGTTGTATTGGCTAGGACTAATGCAGTTGGGTTTGCATTTCCAATATCTTCGGAAGCTAATATCACTAATCTTCTTGCAATAAATTTTAAATCCTCTCCACCTTCAATCATTCTTGCAAGCCAATAAACAGCTGCATTTGGGTCGCTGCCACGGATTGATTTTATAAAAGCAGATATGATATCATAATGCTGTTCTCCTGTTTTATCATATAAAACAGTATTTTTTTGAACTTTTTGTAATACCATCTCATTAGTAATGCTAACAGCATCTGAATTTTCTGAAAGAACGACCAATTCAAGTATATTTAAAAGTTTTCTTGCATCTCCGCCGGATAATCTTAAAATAGCTTCCGTTTCTTTAAGAGTTACTTTCTTTTTAGACAAATATTCGTCTTTATCTATAGCGCGCTTTAAAAGTGCTTCTAAATCAGTTCTACTGAATGATTCTAGGACATAAAGTTGACAGCGAGATAAAAGTGCAGGTATTACCTCAAAGCTTGGATTCTCCGTAGTTGCTCCAAATAAGGTAATCCACCCTTTTTCTACAGCTTTCAGGAGTGAATCTTGTTGAGATTTACTAAATCGATGAATTTCATCAATAAATAAAATTGGATTCTTTGTACTAAAGAGTGTATCGCTTTTTTTAGCTTTTTCAATAACTTCTCTAATTGCAGCTACACCACTATCAATAGCGCTTAACATGTAGAAAGGTCTTTTTGATTCTTCTGCAAGAATCATAGCAAGTGTTGTTTTTCCTGTTCCTGGAGGTCCCCAAAATATCATAGAGGATAGCATCTGACAATCTAATTGAGACTTTATAGCACCATTTTCGCCAACTAAATGTTTTTGACTTAAATAGTCATTTAAGGACTTAGGTCTTATGCGCTCAGCTAAAGGAATATTCATAGCTGTAAAAATACAATTTTATTAACGTGCTTGTACTGACAATTTAACCGAAATTTGAAAAAGGGATTGTTTTTTGAAATTAAATGATTATGACTAAAAAAAATAAATTATATTTTTCTAATGATGTACTATTATTTCCATTACTTTTTTTGCTAACGATCGTAATTGTTTTTTGGATAGAATCACGTTTCAATATTAATTTAAATTATTTAGGGATTTATCCAAGAAAAATAGAAGGCTTAATAGGAATCATATTTAGTCCATTTATACATGGAGATGTTAAACACTTATTTAACAACGCTATACCATTATTGGTATTAACTTCTGCTTTATTTTATTTTTATAGAAGAATAAGATGGAAGGTTTTAATATATGGTTTGTTATTAACTGGTTTATTTACATGGATAATAGGAAGGTCAAGTATACACATTGGAGCTAGTGGTGTAATTTATATGTTAACAGCATTTTTAATGTTTAGAGGTATATTTTCAAAACACTATCAACTAACTGCATTGTCATTTATTGTTATATTTTTATATGGTGGTTTTATTTGGTATATATTTCCAACAGATCCTAATATATCTTGGGAAGGTCATTTGTCAGGTTTTATGGTAGGAATAATTTTTGCTTTAATATTTAATAAGCAAACACTTCCAGTTAAAAAATATGTTTGGGAAAAAGAAGATTATAATCCAGATAATGATCCTTTTATGAAAAATTTTGATAAAGATGGAAATTTCATAGAAACTATATCTGAAACAGAAGTTATTGAGCCTCAAATAGAATCTACTTCAATAAAATATATTTTTAAAAAATCAATTACTAAAGAGAATAAAGATTTATAAAGATCGTTGTCTTATAGCTTCATACAAAAATACTCCACAAGCTACAGAAACATTTAAAGAGTTTACATCTCCTAAAAGAGGCAATGACGCTCTATGATCAACAATATTTAAAACTGATTTAGAAACACCTTTTCCTTCAGAACCCATAATAATAGCAAGTGGTTTGTTTAAATCTAAATCATAAACAGTATTTTTAGTTTTTTCTGTAGCTGAAACGGTAGTGATATTTGAAGCCTTTAAATAAAAGATAGCATCTTTTATGTGATCAACTTTACAAATAGGCATTTTAAATATAGCTCCAGCCGATGTCTTAACAGTATCTCCTGTAACCGGTGCACCTCCTTTTTTTTGTATTATAATGGCATCTGCGCCAGTACATTCAGCGGTTCTAATAATTGCGCCAAAATTTCGCACATCACTAATTTGATCTAATATAATAAATAAAGGTTTTTCTTTCTCTGAAAGTATTTTTTCTACAATTTCTTCTAATGAATAAAATGCAATAGGAGAGGTGATTGCAATAATACCTTGATGATTTCCA
>JAQWNL010000011.1:0-19141 GCA_029268635.1 Flavobacteriaceae bacterium | reverse complement strand
ACTAAAACTTAGTTTTAATTGATCACTTTTTTTTATGTCTTTTTGAGCTGTTGCCCAAATTTCCATTTTTGTCAGTTCATTTTCTTTTAATATTTTGAAAAAAGAAAAAGTATTCCAAATAATTAATGAAATGATAGTTATAGAAGAAATGAATAATAACAAACGAGTTGTTGAGGTGTTTTTTAGCATATTTTTTTTAATATAGTTCGCTATTGATGCTTTAGAGTAAATATAAAGTAAATTTGTTGATATTATTGTATAAACATATTTTTACACAAGTAGCGGTTTCGATATATTTGCTAAAGATGATTTCAATTACACCTCAAGATGTTAGTACTGCAAAATTACATGGTTATTTATTAAGTGCTGTTTCACCTCGCCCTATTGCTTTTGCAAGTACAATGGATGAAGATGGGAATGTAAATTTATCTCCTTTTAGTTTTTTTAATGTTTTTAGTGCCAATCCACCCATATTAATTTTTTCGCCTGCGAGAAGAGTTCGGGATAATACAACTAAACACACCTTAGAAAATGTATTAAAAACTAAAGCGGTGGTTATAAATATTGTTAATTTTGAGATGGTACAGCAAATGTCATTGTCATCTACCGAATATCCAGATGGCGTTAATGAGTTTGTAAAAGCTGGATTTACGCAAGTAGCCTCAGATATGGTAAAGCCTCCTAGAGTATTAGAATCGCCAGTTCAATTTGAATGTAAAGTGAATGATGTAATTGCATTAGGCGCCAAAGGTGGAGCTGGAAATCTAATAATAGCTGAGGTAGTTAAATTACATATTAAGGAGTCTATTTTAGATGCTGAAGGAAAAATTGATGCTGTAAAAATTGATACCGTTGCCCGTATGGGAGCTAACTGGTATAACAGATCTAAAGAAGGAATGTTTGAAGTACTAAAACCAATAAGAACTATGGGAATAGGAGTAGATGCATTACCAACATCAATTAGAAATAGTACTGTTTTAACAGGAAATGACTTAGGAATTCTCGGGAATTCTGAAAAAATACCGACCGAAGAAGAAGTTAGAGAATTTATAAAGCTGGGAATTGATAAATGCCCACATATTGACGTTGCAAATAAAGAGAATACTCAAAAACAAGCACAAGATATGTTGCAAAAAGGTATTGTTTTTGATGCTTTTAGATTGCTATTAGCAATAGATTTAATGAATATATAAATAATAGATTAAAAGATGGAAGTACAAGGAAAGATTAAAGTAATTGGAGAAACACAAACTTTTGGAAGCAATGGTTTCCAAAAAAGAGAGGTAGTTGTTACAACAGCAGAACAATATCCACAATCTATTATGGTGGAATTTGTGCAAGACAAAACAGATTTGTTAAATAATTTTGCAGCTGGACAAGATGTAAAAATTAGCATCAATTTAAGAGGTAGAGAATGGACCAATCCACAAGGAGAAATAAAGTATTTTAACTCTATCCAAGGATGGAGAATTGAAAACTTAGCAGCTTCAACTGGAACTGGTTCTCCAGATATGCCGCCAATGCCGCCAGAAGAAGCTTTTCAAGCAGCAGATAATATTAAAACAGAAGGAGAAGACGATTTACCTTTCTAATTTTGTTGTCACTCTTATCGAAGCTTGTCATTTATACCCTCGAGTAATCGGGAAAGAATCTCAATACAAAAAGCCTAAAGATTACAGCAATATAATCTTTAGGCTTTTTGTA
Organism: Flavobacteriaceae bacterium; assembly: GCA_029268635.1. GTDB lineage: Bacteria > Bacteroidota > Bacteroidia > Flavobacteriales > Flavobacteriaceae > Marifrigoribacter. The sequence goes on along the minus strand of JAQWNL010000011.1, from coordinate 17,437 downwards.
TTTTTATAAAAAGTTTCTATGCATCATTTATCCAATTCCATTTGGTTTCCTAATCCCGAAGAAGCTGATAAAGAAGGATTACTTGCTGTTGGAGGTGATCTTTCTGTTAAGCGATTAATCCATGCCTATCGTTCAGGGATATTCCCTTGGTTTGACGATTATCAACCTATTTTATGGTGGAGTCCAGACCCTAGAATGATCATGTTTTTAGATGATTTTAAAGTTTCTAAAAGTTTAGAAAAGATCATCCATAAAAATAAGTTTACCATTACGTATAATACTTGTTTTTGGGAGGTTATAAGAAATTGTTCTCAAATAAAAAGAGAAGGGCAACAAGGTACTTGGATCACCAGTCAAATGCAAGAAGCCTACCTGCAATTGTATGAAATAGGACTTGCGACATCTTTAGAGATTTGGTTAGACGATGAATTAGTTGGAGGTCTATACGGTATAGATTTGATAGATAAAAAAGTATTTTGTGGAGAAAGTATGTTTAGCAAAGTAAGTGATGCTTCTAAAGTTGGTTTTTATTATTTAGTAGCACAACTAAAGACTAAAAATTATCAATTAATCGACTGCCAAATGTATACAGCACATTTGGAACGTTTTGGTGCTAAAGAAATACCTAGAAATGAATTTTTAAAATATTTGAATCGATAAAATGATAATTAAGTATCTTCGTATATTATGAAAAAGTATTGAAAATGAAATACCTATCTTTAAAACTCTCTGTTATAATTTTATTGATTGTTAATTCTTTTAGCTTATCTGCTCAAGAATTAGATGCACTTCCAAAAGGATTAACTGAAGTAGAAAGAGAATTACTTCCGCAATTTCGATTTACAAATAACCAAATAATATCAGATCCTCCTTCTGGCCCTGTTCGAGCTGCTGCAGAATGGGAAGAAGTAGAATATTTAGTAATAAGATGGACAGATGGTTATAGAAATATTCTTCGTCAAATAGTAGAAGCTGGAGTTGCCGAGTGTAAAGTTATCATAACAACACAAAACGAATCTAGTGTGAATAATTATTTAACGGGTCAAGGTGTAGATTTGACCAATGTAGAATTTTTAAATTTAGGAAGTAACAGTATTTGGATTCGTGATTATGGCGGAAACACCATTTATTCAGATGATGTTGGAGAACGAGCTTATACCGATTGGATATACAATCGCCCACGTCCTTTAGACGATATAATGCCAACTGCCCATGCAAATATGGTAGGAATGCCTATTTATGTAACAAATACCGGAATCAACGATTTAGTAAATACAGGCGGAAATTATATGTCGGATGGTTTGGGTAACGCATTTGCTTCCAAACTAATATTAGATGAAAATGATTCTAACAACCCTTATGGAGTTTCTGCTAAAACGGAAGAGGAAATAGATGGGATTATGTATGAATATATGGGAATTGAAAACTATATAAAAATGGAGACACTTCCTTATGATGAGATCCATCATATTGATATGCATATGAAATTATTAGATGAAGAAACTATTTTAGTCAGTAGGTATCCAAACGGGGTTGCAGATGGCCCACAAATTGAAGAAAATATAGACTATGTTTTAAGTAATTTTCAATCACCATTTGGTACTCCATACCAAATAAAATGGATCGATGCTCCATCAAGTACTTCTGGTAGTTATCCTGACACGGGTGGTTATTATCGTACCTTTAGTAATGCTATTTTTATTAATAAAACGATTCTGGTTCCTACCTATCGATCCGAGGTAGATGAACCAGCTTTAGCATATATTCAAGAATTATTACCAGGCTATAATGTTGTTGGAATTGATGTAGATAACTCAGATGAAAATTTAATAGCAAGTCTGGGAGCTATACATTGTATCACACATACTATAGGGGTAGATGACCCTCTTTGGATTGTTCATCAACCGGTTGACGATGCCAATGCGAATTCAACAGTTGCTATAAATACCATGATTAAACATATTTCTGGAGTAAGTGCTGCTAATGTTTTTTGGAGAGAAGAAGGCGCTACAGATTTTAATCAGACGGCTATGAGTCTAGTGAGTGGTGATGATTGGACTACAGATTTATTAATTCCATCTTCATCTGTTAATATAGAATATTATATAGAAGCCGAATCAATTTCTGGAAAAACACTGGCGAGACCTATTGTTGCTCCTGAAGGTTTTTGGACCATATTAGTTGAAAATCTTTCAAATGAAGATTGGGCGAGTACTAATATTTCAAATCCTTATCCAAACCCTACAAGAGGGAATGTGTCATTTAATTTAAATCAAATTGAAGGTAAAATAAACGTGTCTATTTTTAATGTATTAGGTCAAAAATTAAATATAACTACCCTTGAAAATGGAAATGGGATATTAACTTTAGAATTGAATAATCAATTGAAAGGTACTTTATTTGTAACTTTTGAAGGAGAATTTGGAAAAGTATCTAAGAAAGTAATTAAGCTGTAAAATATGTAGAAAAGACCATAGACAAAACAGTTGTCCCTGAGACTAATTAAACCTTAATAGCCTAGACTTCTTGGTGTCTAAAATAAGCTTCTACATGGCCGTTGACCATCCCAGTAGCTTGCATATGAGCGTAAATAATGGTGGTTCCTGCAAATTTAAAACCCCGATTTTTTAAATCGTTACTTATTTTATCACTCAAAGGAATATTAGCAGGGCATTCAGCTTGATTTTTATAGCTATTTTTTATTGGTTTTTTATTCACAAATCCCCAAATATAGGTAATGAAACTACCAAATTCCTTTTGTATTTCCATAAAACAGTGTGCATTGGTTACCGCAGAATTTACTTTTAGTTTGTTTCTAATAATCCCAGCATCTTTAAGTAAAGAAGCTATTTTTTTATCGGAATACGTTGCTATTTTTTTATAGTCGAAATTATCAAATGCTTTTCTAAAGTTTTCTCTTTTCTTAAGAATGGTAATCCAACTTAAACCCGCTTATAAGGTTTCTAAAATCAAAAACTCAAACAAAGTTTGATCATCATAAATGGGAACTTCCCATTCATTATCATGATAAGCAACATATAAAGGGTCATCTCCACACTAAGTACATCTTATTTTTTTCATGTGTTTATATTATTTTATTAAATTGGTCATACTTCAATAAGCTCAGCACAGGCATGCTGTTCGTAATTAGAAAGCTACTTAAGTATCAAAATTTTAATATGCTCGTTTCATAAAATTTTTATTGAAATTTAAAAATAGTAAGTTTTTGTCATTAATAACGTCTTAGTTGCTATGGAAATAATAAATACGATTCATACAAATACCTTAGTTAAGGAAAGTTTAAAGAAAGCGATAAACTATCAAGAATATAGAGGGCAAGTAGCAATTCATTCAGCGCATGGAACAAGTTCTGGACCATATCAATCGGAAGCCTTATCAAGTTATACTTTACTAAATAATTCACGGATGAAACGTTTAGATAAGACTTTGAAGATCGATGAAACTATATTAGAAAAATTTCAAGAATACTATAAGAATGTTACTTGGTTGGTATTGACTGAAAGTTGGTGTGGAGATGCTGCACATTCTATGCCTGTTATGAATAAGTTAGTTACACAAGCAAAGAATATAGATTTTAAAGTTTTGTATCGCGATGAAAATAAAGAATTGATAAATCTTTTTTTAACCAATAGGTCGATGTCAATTCCTAAATTAATAGTTTTTGATAACGAAACTCAAGAAGTGATTAACGATTGGGGACCGTCGCCTTTAATAATAATGAATAAAACCAAAGAGTTTAAAGCAGCTCACGGTACCTTAACTCCTGAATTTAAAAAAGAAATTCAAGTATGGTACAATCAGAATAAAGGAAAATGTATTGCAAGTAATTTATTAAAGTTAATTGAATAACTATTCCTGACCAGGAAAAATATACGTGATACTTCCCATTTGAGAAGGCTTGTTTTTATCTTTTGTAAAACGAGTTTTTTTGTAGCATTATTTATAGCACTTTCTATTAAACACAAATTAGTGGTGGTAGAAGTATTTTTTTTTACTGAAGTCATTATTACATAACCATTTGCATTTACTTCAATATGTAATACTATTTTTCCGAAGCTTTCACAGATATAAACAGGATTGAGAAATTCAATCACTTTGCGGTTAATTAAACGATAACTATTTGTGCTCTTCGAGTTGTTGTTAGTTGCTAAAGTGGATTCTAAATTAGTAGCATTTGCATCTTTTTTTTGCGGTTTTTTTTCTAGAGAAATAGCAATTCGTTCCGATTTTGAATCTGAGATGACATCATTAATTTCAGATAATTTATCTTCAATGGCTTCTGATTCTTTAATAAACTCTTCAGCTTTACTATAAACTTGATGGGTTTCAATTTTAATTTTTCCCTTAGTAATTTCTGCTATATCTTCATCTAGAATTAGTTTTCTATCGCATATTCAATTTCAAATTCCTCTTCAGGGACTATATGATTTGAAGATAGTGTTACAAAATAAAACAATAAATACAGACTCCCTAATAGGAGTATAGTGATCACAAATGCTTTGTATTAATAATTGAAATTCATAGAACTAAACAAACTATTTAAAAATAAATAGTTTGTTATACGTTATTAAAGATTAGTTAAATTACTTTAAAAGCTTCTTCAAATGCTAAAACATCTAAAGCATCTTCAACAGAGAATTCACCAATCTTAGTTCTGCGTAGCGCAGAAAGATGAGCGCCATTGTTAAGTGACTTTCCAAAATCGTGTGCCAAGGAACGGATGTAAGTTCCCTTGCTACAAACCGCTCTAAATTCTATATTTGGCACATCTATTTTTGTAATTTCGAACTCCGATATGGTTACGCTTCTTTTTGGAATCTCCACTTTTTCTCCTTCACGAGCATATTTGTATAAACGTTTTCCATCTTTTTTTAAAGCAGAAAAAATAGGAGGTTGCTGTTGGATCTCACCTATAAAGTGTTTTGTGTTTTGTATAATGTCTTCTTCCGTAATTCCTGAAATATCGAAAGTCTGATCCACTTCGGTTTCTAAATCATAACTTGGAGTGGTGGTTCCCAAATTAATGGTTCCTCTATATTCTTTTACTTTTGCTTGGTAGGTTTCAATCTTTTTAGTCAATTTTCCAGTACAAAGAATTAATAATCCTGTTGCTAATGGGTCTAAAGTTCCAGCGTGACCCACCTTAATTTTTTTAATTCCAAATTGTTGTTTTATCAACCATCGGATTTTATTTACCACTTGAAACGAGGTCCAATTTAAGGGTTTGTCGATAAGCAAAACCTTGCCTTCTTTATATGCTTCTAAAGTTTTCATTTTTAAATATAAAAGCTAGCAGCTATTGCAGTTAATCCTAAAATAACGCAGTAAATAGAGAAATAAGTTAGTTTGCTTTGACGTACCAATTTAATCATCCAAGTACAGGCTATTAAGCCACTAATAAAAGCTGCAATAAAACCTAAACTTAAAGAGGTGTAATTGATGGATTCCGAAAATAATTCGCTATTAACCATATCTTTTGCAATCTTTCCAAATATCAATGGAACGACCATTAAAAATGAAAAACGAGCTGCTTTACTTTTATCATTTCCCAATAAAACTGATGTAGAGATCGTTGCGCCACTTCTCGAAATTCCAGGAAGCATCGCAATGGCTTGAGAAATCCCAATTATGAAGGCATTGGAATTAGATACTTTTTTACCAGTTTTTTTAGAACGATCGGCTAACCAAAGTAACAGTGCAGTGACTAAAAGCATAGCTCCCACAAATGCAATACTACCACCAAAAAAAGCTTCTAATTGCTTTTCAAATAACAGTCCAATAATTACTGCAGGAATCATTGAAATAATAATTTTAACTGAAAATTGAGTTTCCTCATTCCATTTAAACTTTAACAAGCCAATGATAAGTTCCCAAATATCTTTTCTAAAAACCACGATGGTACTTAATGCAGTAGCAAAATGGAGTACAACGGTAAATAACAAACTGTCTTCTGGAATCGAGTTATCTCCTAAAATTGCTTTTCCTAACTCTAAATGACCACTAGACGATACGGGAAGAAATTCAGTAAACCCTTGAATAATTCCAAGGATAATAGCGTCTAAACTATCCATTTATGATTTCTTATTAGGATTTAATAATATAGCATACATTTCGATAGCAAATCCTATTAGTATAAGTGTTGGTGCTAATCGAATACGTCTCCAACTGTAAATTTCAGGATTAAAAACTGCAGGGTCATCACTTCCGCCTCCAGCCATTAAGATGAATCCTAATGTGATAAATGCAATACCAATAAGCATAAATTTATAATTCTTCCTGCGGAAAATAAATTGTCTCTTTGCGTTGATTTGCTCTTTTCTTTTCTGTTCTCCCATATTCATTACCCGTAAAAGGGGTTTCTTTTTTAATAATATTTTTATTTAAACTCCGAATAAATAACGGTGTTATTCAAGCTAAATTGCGAAATATATGCTGAGGTTACTATAAAGTATTTTGGAAGGTGCAAGGTAACTTTTTTATTTAAATTTTATTTTTTTATTCTTTGATACTCAGTCCTTGTTCTAAACCGTTATTAATTTAAAAAATAATTGATTCTTACATCTTTTAAGAAACATATCTTTTTCATAGTATAAGCGGTTAATAATACAATTCGTCAGTTCTTAAATTTAAGAAACGTTGGGTCGCAAAATAAGTACTGATCCAAGAAATAAATATTCCCATAAAGAATATAAAACCGAATAAAAGGGCAAGCATCAACTTGCTTTCAATTAATTGTAATTCAACAAAAGTTTGGTTGAGGTAATATAAAACAACGCCCATACCCACCATCGCTATGATGGCTCCAATAATTCCCAATCGAACACTTCTCCATATAAAAGGGCGTCGAATAAAGGATTTGGTTGCGCCAACCATTTGCATGGTCTTTATGGTAAAACGCTTCGCATACACAGAAAGACGTATGGAACTGTTAATTAATAAAACCGCTATAAATAGAAAAACACTACTAATAATTAATACCCAAAAACTAATTTCTTTTATATTTTCGGAGAGCTTGGCAATTAATGGTTTGTCGTAAACCACATCATCAACAAATTTTTTGTTCTTTATTTCGGTTGTAATTTCTTCAATTAATTTGGGAGTAACATAACTAGCAATTAAATGAACATCAATGCTATTTTGTAAAGGATTGTATCCTAAATAATCTGTAAAATTCTCTCCTATGGTCTGACTGTGTTCCTCTGCTGCTTGTTCTTTTGAAACATATTCAGCAGATTTTGTGTAATCGGCTAATGCCAAACTTTGTTTTAATTGAGTAACTTCTACTTCTTTTGCATCGTTTTTAAGAAAAATAGTAACTGCTATCTGTTCCTTAAAAAAATCACCAACTCTTTTTGAATTTAGAACTAATAATCCCAGTAATCCCAATAAAAACAATACAAGAGAAATGCTAATTACTACAGAAAAGTAGGAAGAAATCAATCTGCGTTTTTGATATTTTTCAAAAGAGGATGCCATAAAAGAGGATTAATTAGGAAAAGTAAAAATACAATTTATTTTAAGTATGGTTTTAAAAAAAATAAATTTCAAAAGTCAAATTATTAAATATATTTATTATTCTGTTTTAGAAACGTTTAAACTTTTGTCTTTCGTACAATACTCTTAAATTTGCATACATAATTTATTTTTTTAATAATTACATTTAGCGGCTTATTAAGTAGTTTTTACTTACTAATTTCCATTTTTTCAAAATATGAGTAATTATCATTTTAACGAGATTGAAGCCAAATGGCAAAAATATTGGGCAGAAAACCAAACATTTAAGGCAGAAAACTTTAGCAAAAAACCCAAATATTATGTATTGGATATGTTTCCTTATCCCTCTGGATCAGGATTGCATGTAGGCCATCCATTAGGCTATATTGCAAGTGATATTTATGCTCGATATAAAAGGCATCAAGGTTATAATGTATTGCACCCTCAAGGCTACGATTCTTTTGGTTTACCAGCAGAACAATATGCAATACAAACAGGACAGCATCCTGCAAAAACGACTACAGAAAACATTAAACATTATAGAGAACAATTAGATAAAATTGGTTTTTCTTTTGATTGGAGTCGTGAGGTTAGAACCTCAGATCCAGAATATTATAAATGGACGCAATGGATATTTATTCAATTATTTGAATCTTGGTATTGCAAGCTACACGAACAATCTTTTCCAATTTCTGATTTAATAGGTGTTTTTGAAAAAGAAGGAAATATTGATTTAAACGCTAAATATGGAAATGAACTACCTGATTTTTCTGCAGCTATGTGGAATAGTTTTTCTGAAGAAAAAAAACAAAAAATATTGCTGAATTACCGTTTAACTTATTTAGCGGAAACCGAAGTAAATTGGTGCCCGCAATTAGGCACAGTATTAGCAAACGATGAAATTGTAAACGGTGTTTCTGAACGTGGAGGATTTCCTGTTATTATGAAGAAAATGACTCAATGGAGTATGCGAATTTCTGTATTTGGAGAGCGACTTCTTAAAGGATTAGAAACGTTGGATTGGAGTGAATCTTTAAAAGAAACACAACGAAACTGGATTGGTAAATCTGTTGGTGCTTCCGTAGAATTTAGATTATTAGACGAAAAGAAAGAATTTCAGGGTATCGCTATTAAAACATTTACCACTAGGCCAGATACTATTTTTGGGGTTACTTTTTTAACACTAGCTCCCGAACATGAATTGGTAGATAGAATTACAACGATCGATCAACGTATAGAGGTTGGAGAATATGTTACAGTATCTGCAAAGAAAACGGAGCGAGAACGTATTGCGGATATAAAAAATATTACCGGAGTTTTTACAGGAGCTTATGCAAAACATCCAATAACCAAAGAACCAATTCCTATTTGGATTGGTGATTACGTTTTAGCTGGATATGGTACAGGAGCTGTGATGGCAGTACCTTGTGGTGATCAACGAGATTATGATTTTGCAAAACATTTTGGTATTCCTATTAAAAACATTTTTGAAGGAATTGATATTTCAGAGAAAGCGCATTCAGAAAAAGAAGGAACTATCATTGCAAATAGTGATTTTATAAACGGTCTTTCTTATAAAGAAGCGACTGATAAAGTAATTGAAAAATTAGAAAAAAAGCATCGAGGTGCTAAGGAAATCAATTATCGTTTGCGTGATGCTGTTTTTTCAAGACAGCGTTATTGGGGAGAACCTTTTCCGGTGTATTATAAAGATGGATTGCCTCAAATGATAGCTGCAAAACATTTGCCTATTCGGTTGCCGGAAATAGAAAAATATTTACCAACTGAAACTGGAGAACCTCCATTAGGACGCGCAGATGTTTGGGCTTGGGATACCAATAATAATAAAATTGTTTGTAATGAGTATATTGATAATATAATAATTTTTCCTTTAGAATTGAATACGATGCCTGGTTGGGCAGGAAGTAGCTGGTATATGTTTCGATATATGGATGCTTTAAATAAAGAGGAGTTTGTATCAAAAGAAGCCACAGATTATTGGGAAAATGTAGATTTATATATTGGAGGAAGCGAACATGCAACAGGACATTTATTATACAGTCGTTTTTGGGTAAAATTTCTTAAAGATAGAGGATTCTTAAGTGTAGATGAGCCTTTTAAAAAATTGATTAACCAAGGAATGATTTTAGGTGAAAGCGCCTTTGTTCATCGAGTTGAAGGAGAAAATAAATTAGTTACTAGCAGTCAAATAGAAGGTTTAAATACGCAGTCTATTCATGTGGATATTTCTTTTGTAAACACCTCAAATGAATTGGATATAGAAGCATTTAAAAACTGGAGATCAGAATATAAAGATGCTGAATTTATCACAGAAGAAGATGGAACTTTTAAAGTAAGCAGAGAGGTGGAAAAAATGTCTAAGTCCAAATATAATGTGGTAAATCCAGATGATATTTGCACACAATATGGTGCCGATACCTTACGAATGTACGAAATGTTTTTAGGCCCCTTAGAACAAGCTAAACCCTGGAGTACTGCTGGTATTACTGGAGTTCATTCTTTCTTAAAAAAGATGTGGAGGTTGTTTCATAGTGGAGTTGATGAAAGTTTATTTGTTACTGATAAACCAGCTTCAAAAGATAATTTGAGAACACTTCATAAGACCATAAAAAAAGTAATAGAAGACATTGAAAATTTTAGTTTTAATACCTCCGTTTCTACTTTTATGATTGCGGTTAATGAATTGAGCACTCAAAAATGTAATTCAAAAGAGGTATTAGCGCCTTTATTATTATTGTTATCACCTTATGCACCTCATATTTCAGAAGAACTTTGGAGTAAATTAGGGAATAAAGAAAGTATTTCTACAGAATCATTTCCAAAATTTAAAGAAAATTTTTTGGTAGAAGATGTAAAGAAATATCCAATTTCTTTTAATGGTAAAATGCGATTTACATTAGAATTGCCATTGGATTTATCTAAGAATGAAATCGAATCTGTCGTAATGTCACACGAAAAAACGATTCATTATTTAGAAGGTAGAACGCCTAAGAAAGTTATTATTGTTCCAGGTAAGATTGTAAATATAGTTGCTTAGATAATTTAAGGATTACTTTCCGGTAACGATAAAATGCTATTTCAATTTATTTTGCACAGTATTTGCTATATTTAAAGGGTATTAAAATTTACATTTATTTAATACATGCTTTCGCAGGGAACTATTAATTAAAAAAAAGACACCTATTTTAATGGGTGATAAATATGGGAGGATATTATTTATTAGCTGGACTTATCTTTTTAGTGAGTATGTACGTTAGTAACAGACTAAAAAGTAAATTTAAAAAATACTCAAAAATTCAGCTTAAAAACGGAATGAGCGGAAAAGAAATTGCTGAAAAAATGCTTTCAGATAATGGAATAACCGATGTACAAGTTGTTTCGGTAAAAGGACAATTAACAGATCATTTCAATCCAACAAATAAAACTGTTAATTTAAGTGAAGCAGTTTATGGGCAAAGAAGTGCCGCCGCCGCCGCTGTTGCAGCTCATGAATGTGGTCATGCCTTACAACACGCTAAAGCTTATAGTTGGTTAAGGTTGCGTTCGCAAATTGTTCCTGCTGTTGGAGTATCCAGCAAGATTTCAAATTTTGTAATCATGGCAGGTTTAATCTTAATTTACACTGGAAGTGCTTTAGGATCTATGTTGTTTTTGGTTGGAATTGTACTTTTTGGAGTAACTACACTTTTTACTTTTATTACGCTACCGGTAGAATATGATGCCAGCAATCGTGCATTGGCTTGGTTGGAGAATAAACATATGCTAACACAAGAAGAACATGCGGGAGCTAAAGATGCATTAAAATGGGCGGCAAGAACCTACTTAGTTGCTGCATTAGGGTCTTTGGCAACACTACTTTATTTTATTAGTATGTTTATGGGTAGAAGATAAATACCTTCGTCTCGTGCTGAGCTTGTCGAAGTAAGGCAGGTATCTTACCAGAAGAGGTTTTAAGCTAGGTCAATAAATTGTCATACAAACATTGTCATCTATAAGATAAATAATATAAAAGTTACAAAAACTACTATTCAAAAGGTTCTTGATTTCGCATGAATTAGCTAATATAAATTATCAGGATTATATCCTAAATATTCTTTTTTTTCTTCTTTAAAGTAGATTCCGTAAGTTTCTAGTTCTTCTAAAATTGGCCCGTATACTTCTTTAGCAATAGGTCTTAAAACTCCAGGAGTGGTAATCTCTTTATTTAAGATTTTTAATGATGCAATGGCAACGGGTAAACCTACAGTTTTTGCCATAGCTGTATAGGTTTGGTCTTCACCAATAGTAACCATACTGCTGTCTATTTGATAGGTTTCTCCATCTAGTTCATAGCCAAATTTATGATACATTACAATCATATCTTTATCATCTTCAGCTAAAGTCCATTTATCCATTAATATTTTCTGAAGTGCTTGAGCCGGTGTAGCATTTTTAATTCCTAATTTCTTTTCACCATTAAAAATATCTAATTCTTCTAATTTTTCCCAAATAAGATCATCTTGGTCTATTTTTAAACTGTGTCGAAATTTTAGTTCAACTGAATCTGTTGGAGAATAAGGTAAGAATAAATTTACATATTTACGATATGTTAAGTTTTCGGAGTTTGGTATGGTATAACCGTCTTCAGTCATTCCTAGTTGCACAAAAATATTCCATGCCCGACTAAACCCAACTCGTCTAATAGTACCTCTATACAAAGTTAATATGTCTTTAAAACCATAAACATCATGATACTTTAAAGAGTTTCGATTGGCATAAACTTCAAATTTTCCTTGACCGTCAATTTTAATAAGTTCGGTACGTCTAAAAAGTCTATTATAAGGGATGTATTTGTACTGTCCTTCTTGTAAGAATTCTGCGGCTCCTCCTTGACCTGCTAAAACTACATTTCTTGGATTCCAAGTAAATTTATAATTCCATAAGTTGTCATCACTTTCAGGCGCTACTAATCCACCTGTAAAAGATTCGTATAATAGTATCTTCCCACTCTTGTCTCTAATACCATCAATAACTTTCATAGCACTCATATGATCGATGCCAGGGTCTACTCCAATTTCGTTCATAAATACCAAGCCTTTAGCCTTAACTTCTTCATCTAAGCTCTGCATTTCGTCACTAATATAAGAAGCAGTTACAAGGTTTTTACCGAACGTTATACAGTCTTTTGCAACTTCGATATGGAAACGTGCTGGCAACATAGATATAACTATATCACAGTTTTTTACTGATTCTTCTCGTTGTTCTTTATTGGATACATCTAGCAAAAGTCCTTTTGCATTAGCATGGTTTTTAGTGAATTTCTGGGCAGCATCTAATGAGATATCCCCAATAGTTATAAATAGTTTTTCTGAGCTAGATTTAGCTAATAAATAACGAATTAAACACGTTGCTGATCGTCCTGCTCCTATAATCAATATATTTCTCATTCTTTGGGTTTTCGTAGATTTGAAGATTGTTTATACAACAGTACTAAATTACTAAATAATAACCTTTTTGAAGATGAAAATAAATAAAAATATTGTGGTTACAGCTACTATTTTAGGGGCGCTTACAATTATGATTGGCGCCTTTGGCGCTCACGGTTTAAAAGAATTGATTACTGAAAAATCCTTAGTTTCTTTTGAAACTGGAGTTCGATATCAAATGTATCATGTAATAGTAATGCTAATACTAGGCATATCAACTAATATTTTACCAAAAACTCAAAAATGGGTGTTTCGTTTTTTTATAATTGGAATCCTATTTTTTTCAGGTTCTATTTATTTACTAACATTAAACGAATTTTTTCCTTTAAATGCAAAAACGATTGCTTTTATTACTCCAATTGGCGGTTTTTATTAATAATTGGTTGGTTGCGCTTGGCTTATGGAGTAATTGTGAATAAATAACCACAAAATATTCGATTTAAAACGCCTGTTTTTAATAGAATTCTTAATTTTGTGTCCTACAATATTTAAAAACTGTGATGGTAAATAAAAACCAAACTACAAAAATAATTTCGTTAGAGAGTTACGGAATTCATAATGCAAATGTTAACTATCAGCTTACCGCAGCACAATTACAGAACGATACGATATTAAATGGACAGGGAAAATTAGCCAATAGTGGTGCTCTTGCGGTAAATACTGGAGAGTTTACAGGTAGATCACCGATGGATCGATTTATCGTAAAAGACGAAATAACAAAAGACAAAATTTGGTGGGGAGATATTAATATTCCATTTTCATCTGAAAAGTTTGACAATTTATACAATAGAGTTGCCGACTATCTTTCCAATAAAGAAATTTACGTTAGGGATTGTTTCGCATGTGCTGATGCAGACTATAAACTCAATATTCGGGTAATTAACGAATATTCATGGTCAAATATGTTTTCTTATAATATGTTCCTGCGTCCAACAAATGAAGAATTGGAAAACTTTGAACAGGAATGGCTTGTCGTTAATGCTCCTGGATTCATGGCAGATCCAGCAATAGATGATACACGTCAACATAACTTCGCGATTTTAAATTTTACAAAAAAAATAGCATTGATAGGTGGTACTGGGTATACTGGTGAGATTAAAAAAGGAATTTTCTCTGCACTTAATTTTATCCTTCCAATTGATAAGAATACGCTGCCAATGCACTGTTCTGCAAATGTTGGTAAGGATGGTGAAACAGCTATATTCTTTGGATTGTCTGGAACTGGGAAAACCACGCTTTCGGCAGATCCAGATAGAAAGTTAATTGGTGATGACGAGCATGGCTGGACTGCAGAAAACAACGTTTTTAATTTCGAAGGTGGATGTTATGCCAAGGTTATTAACCTTTCAAAAGAAAATGAGCCCGATATTTATAAGGCTATTAAGCCTGGTGCTATTCTCGAAAATGTGGTGATGGATGATGCCGGAGTCGTAGATTTTGAAGATGTATCTATTACACAAAACACGCGTGTAAGTTATCCAATTGAACATATTGAAAATATTCAGGTCCCTTCTATAGGAAAAAATCCGAAAAATATATTCTTTTTAACCGCAGATGCTTTTGGAGTTTTACCTCCAATTTCTAAATTGACTCCAGGTCAAGCTGCGTACCACTTTATTAGTGGTTATACAGCTAAAGTTGCTGGTACAGAAGCTGGAATTAACGAACCATTACCAAGTTTTTCTGCTTGCTTTGGTGCGCCATTTATGCCTTTGCATCCTGCTAAGTATGCAGAAATGTTAAGTAAGAAAATGAGAGAGGCGGGAGTGTCTGTTTGGCTTGTAAATACTGGTTGGACAGGAGGTCCCTATGGAGTGGGAACTAGAATGAAACTGAAATACACGCGCGCGATGATTACGGCCGCTATCGATGGCTCATTAGAAGCTGCAAATGCAAATAATTATCACATCCATTCTGTATTTGGTTTGCAACAGCCAAGAATATGCCCAAATGTACCTAGTCAAGTGTTAAGTCCAAGATCTACTTGGAATAATGACAAAGGCTATTATGAAACAGCTCATAAATTAGCAGCATCTTTTAAAAAGAATTTTAAGAATTTTGAATCTTATGCTAATGAAGAAATTCTGGCTGGTGCTCCATTATTAGGTTAGTAGAATACTAGAATAAAAAAGGCGCTACATTTTTTGTAGCGCCTTTTTTTTAACCTTAAATTAATTAATTTATTTTTTATTTACGGCCTTAATATATTTTTCTAAAGCCATGGTCATTGATGGAGTCTCAGGAGTTGGTGCTTGTATGTCTACACGTAAGCCTTGTTCTGTCGCAGCTTTAACGGTAGTGTTTCCGAAAACAGCGATTCGAGTATCGTTTTGTTCGAAATTTGGAAAATTTTCAAATAATGATTTAATACCACTTGGGCTAAAAAACACTAATATGTCATAGTAAACATCTCTTAAATCTGAAAGATCACTTACAACAGTATTGTAGAAAGTAGCTTCTTTCCAAGAAACTCCTAAATGATTCATCATTAAAGGAACATCAGCTTTTAACTTATCTGATGATGGTAATAAAAAAGATTCTGTTTTGTATTTTTTTATAATAGGTGTCAATTCAGAAAAAGTTCTTTTACCAACGTAAATCTTCCTTTTTCTGTAAACGACATACTTTTGCAAGTAATAAGCAACTGCATCGCTTAGACAAAAATACTTCATAGAGTCAGGTACTTTAAAGCGCAACTCTTGTGCGATTCTAAAATAATGATCAACAGCATTTCTGCTGGTTAAAATAATTGCAGTAAATTTAGAAAGATCCACTTTTTGAGCTCTAACATCTTTACTAGATACTCCTTCTACATGGATAAAGCTTCTAAAATCAATCTTAACCTTTTGTCTATCAATCAAATCGAAATAAGGAGAATTTTCCACTTTCGGTTCAGGTTGCGAAACCAGAATAGTTTTTACTTTCATAATAAGACTATTTTTGTTAGTTAACCTAGCTATATAAATGCTTTATAAAGTATAAGATAGGGCGAAATTTCGAGAGCGCAAATATACAATAAAAAATAAAAGAAATTACTAAATATTAAACTTCTGTATTTTTTATAACTATAAAATAAAATAAGGATATTTGTAAGAAATAGTATACCTGTAAATATCAATAAGGTGTTTAAATCTGGTTTAATTGAAAAATAAAAAATGAGATTGGCAATAACTAATAGTAATGATATGAAATTACGATAGGTTAGTTTTTCATAAATATACTGATCAATAACGTTTTCAATAGAGAAAATAGTCCCAATCATTTTTTCAATACTAATTTTTACGATTATAAAAATAAATACTGCAGATAGAATCTGAAAAAACAAAAGCACAGTGGCTTTGCCCTTTTCTAAAAAAAACAAATAGGCAAATAACGAGATGGATACTAATTGAATCAGAAAAAGTAAAATACTAAAAGGGTGTCTTAATTCTTCAGTTTTACCTTTTGCTAAAAAGTAATTATTGGAAATAGGTAATCTTATAAAATCCACGAAACGTTTGGAATAAATAACTTTTAAAATTGCTATAACTATGATACAACCAACCATAATTAAGGTTACCCAATCCAAGGATTCTATGATTCTGTTAGTGTATCGCAAATTTATTTTTAAGAACTATAAAGGTAGTATATTTTAATGCTTAAAAACAGACTCATTTATATTTTCATTCACATTTATTTAACCTAAAAAAGGTACATTTGTTAAAAATTAATAATATGCCTAATGCATTGGTGGTTATTCCAACCTTCAACGAAATTGAAAATATTGAACGAATTATTCGTACTGTATTTTCTTTGCCAAAAAAGTTTGATATTTTAGTAGTAGATGATAATTCTCCAGATGGTACTTCAGAAGCTGTTCAGTTATTAAAAAATGAATTTTCAAATCATCTTTTTTTAGAGAAAAGAAAAGGAAAGTTAGGGTTAGGAACAGCATATATCCACGGTTTTAAATGGGCATTACAAAGAAATTACGAATTTGTATTTGAAATGGATGCCGATTTTTCACACAACCCAAATGATTTATTAAAGCTTTATGATACTTGTGAACTGGAAGGAGCTGATGTTTCTGTAGGTTCCCGATATAAAACAGGTGTAAACGTAGTAAATTGGCCTATGAGTAGAGTATTACTGTCTTGGGTCGCTTCTAAATATGTACGGTGTATTACAGGACTGAATATTACAGATACTACTGCTGGATTTGTTTGTTATAAACGAGCGGTTTTAGAAAAAATAAATCTAGATAAAATAAAATTTATTGGTTATGCTTTTCAAATCGAAATGAAATTTAAAGCATATTTGCACAAATTTAATATTATAGAAGTTCCTGTGATATTTACAGACAGAACAGCGGGAGTGTCAAAAATGAGCGGTGGAATTATTTCAGAAGCAATATTTGGGGTTATTTCTATGAAATTTAAAAGTATGTTTACAAAATA
>JAQWNL010000010.1:0-11190 GCA_029268635.1 Flavobacteriaceae bacterium | reverse complement strand
TGGGTTACAATTATTAGGAAGTGATGGTATGTTGGTTAGTGATGCAATTCCAATGAGTACTTATACTGTTACTTGGAGTGTTGTTACAGATAATGAAGATAACCTCTATATAGGTATTACAGGTACAGGGAATGGCGAGCCTGCTTTTGTTTTTAAATTGGATACAGAAGGAAATCATTTATGGGGCTCCAATGGTATTAATGTCGGTTCTGGATATTCTGTAACCGTTTTGCCATTATCAACTGGTGAAACTATTGTTTCTTGGTTTCCAGAAGGAGAAAGTGTAATGCAGAAATATGATACTTCTGGAAATGCTTTATGGGAAGTAACACAAACTATAGTTGAAGGAGGAAACAATACAGTGCCTGCAAACATGTTTGAGTTATCTAACGGAGATTATATAATGGTTTTCCATAGCATAACTTATGGGGTGAACTCTAATTTATTTGCACAACGATTTGATTCATTTGGGGTTTTACAATGGTCTAATCCTACACAATTATCAAATTACGGAACTGTTTTTATTACTACTTATGATGGTTTGCAAGATGGTGATGTTGTTTATATGGGGTATAAAGCTTCTCCAGGAAACAGATTTGATTCTTTTTTACAACGTATTGATGCAGACGGCACATTACCTTGGGGTATAAATGGATCAGATTTTGATACCAACCAAACCGATTATGAGATGAATACAAAAATTGCATTCGAAGAGGGGTCAGCTTATATATGGGCAAGTTGTAATTATACCAATACCAGCCAAAGTGAGAAAGGGGAGTATATCCAAAAGTTTGATAAAGAAACTGGAGCAAGAATGTTTACTGATAATGCAAAAGTAATTTTCCCAATTGGCAGTGAAAAAGTACATGCTGGATCTATGTATTTAATAAATGATTCTCCATTATTATTAATTAAAGACGGTTTAGATAATGGCGCTTCCCCCACGTCATTACATGCTTTAATGTTAGATGAGAATGGTGATTTTACTTGGCCAGAAGAAACAAGACCGTTGGCTACTTATTCAGCAAATAAAGGAAGAATACAATTTACAAAACCAGTAAATAATCAAAGTGTTACTGTTTTTATTGAAGATAAAGGAGCTGGTTCTAAAATTTATGCTCAAAATTTTACTGAGGAAATTTTAGCAGTCAATGATCATGAATTTGAAAGTAATCTATCTTTTGTAAATCCAGTTAAAATCAATTTGGAAGTAAAATGCAATACTGTAATTACATCGATTATAATTTATAACGCCTTAGGAAAAAATATCTTAACCGTTAATGACGTGTCTTCAAAAGCGATATCCATTAATACCTATTATTGGAAATCTGGTGTTTATATCTTAAAAGTTGAAACAGAAAATGGAGTGGTTAATAAAAGTCTAATTAAAAACTAAGCTCCAATATATTTTAATACAAAAAGGGTGTTTTCAATTTATTGAAAACACCCTTTTTTATTCTTTTAAAAATAATAATTTAAGCCTATCGTTACAAAACTGTTTTTAATAACAAGAGGATTAGATGATTCATTGTATATGAAAGTCAAGTCATTTTCATATTCTGAAATATAACTTACCGTTAATCCAAGATGATTTTCATTTTTCAATTTATAAAGAACACCTACTTTTGGTAAAAAGAAATAGTTTTGATCGTGATCTTTAAAATTAATTGTTTCTATAGAACCATTATAATAATCTGAAGTATATCCATATCCTATCCCTAAAAATGGAGATAAGACACCTTTTTTATTAAATATATACTCTAATCCTAATGAGAATCGGTAGCTATTTACTTTATAATTTAATGGTACACCTCCATTTTTAAAACTAGTATCTCCTGAAAAAATCATAGAAAAATCAAAATCTATATAAATATTTCCTTGTAGCTTCCCCATAAAACTTGGTGAAGCCGCAAGACCAAAACCAAAACCAAAACCGTTTGAGCTATTAGTACCATTATCATTTGCTTTTGTGTTGTTGAAGCTTCCTAGTAAAGCAGCATAAAGCCTAAATATATCTGTATTATAAGTGTTTGCTTTGTTTATTTCAGTTTCAGTAGGAACATAAGTTCCGTATTCACAATTGTTATATGAATTAGTTAAACTTATTAATGTATTTGCTGAAAATTCCGCCGTTTTATTTATGTCATCTCTAACAGAATTACAATCATTAAAAAGCAATGATAGGATTCCTGGAATTTGTTGTTTGTCAATTTCTAAATTAAATTTCTGAACTTTATTTTCATTAACTATCAAAAAATTATCATCTCTAAGTTCGTATAAAGAAGCTTTTCCGGAAACTAACGTAGTGGCTAAATATTCTTGATTATCAAAAGTTATTTTAGAATAATTAGCAGCTCCAATAGTTATATTTTTAATAGCTGTAAAATTATAAATTTCTGAACCTCCACTCTTTTTGTATACTACTTTTTTTGAATCGTTGTCTATAGAAACTCTTCCTTCTAAAGTTTGTTGGTTATTAGTGGTGATGGTTCCTGAATGATAATTTTGAGCAACAGCAGTATTAAAAATAAATATGCTGAATGCAATTAATGCATAAAATAATTTCATTTTATAGGGGGTTTTATTTTAAGTGCACCTACTAATTAGTCTTAATAACAGGTGGATATTGAGCAAGTATTTTAGTAACAATTTCTTTAATTCTTGCCTCTCTCTTTTCTACATTGCTCATTATTAAATCAGCTTTTCCAATTCCTTGCCATACTAATTCATTTTTACTGCGATCAATTAAATCAATATATAAGGTTCCTTCTGGAGTAGAAGTAATGGAACTTCCACCACCATACCATGCGCCATATCCATAAAAATTGTTATTATACACATCAATGCGCTCTCTCTCTTTGGTAAATAAACTTACTAATAAATCAGGGTTCTTAGAAATTATCATGCCTTTAGCTTTTAAACTAGCTTCAATTTGGCGCATAATTCTTTTTTTATCCAAATCAGAAATTTTAGATTTATCAATACCCGGTTTGTAAAAAGCAAATGTTTGGTACTTGCTAAAATCTGTTATAGAATCATAATCTGAAACAACTCGAACAGAAGAACAAGAACTAAGAACAATGATTAACAATAGGGGAATAAATTTTAAATTTTTCATGTGTTTATTATTTATTAAATAAAGAATCGTCAACGAAATTTGGAAGCGTAACTTTTAGATTTGGATTTTTATCCATCGCTCTTCTTATAGCAAAAATGGCTTCGTTATTTCTAGCCCAACTTCTTCTAGAAATTCCATTATTCACATCCCAATAGAGCATTGATTCTAGTCGTCTTTGTGCATTACTACTACCATCAAGAACTATACCAAAGCCCCCGTTTATTACTTCGCCCCAGCCAACGCCGCCACCATTATGGATGCTAACCCAAGTAGCTCCTCTAAAACTGTCACCAATTACATTTTGTATGGCCATATCAGCTGTAAACTGGCTACCATCATAGATATTGGATGTTTCCCGATAAGGAGAGTCGGTTCCTGATACATCGTGATGGTCCCTTCCTAAAATTATATATCCAATATTACTATCGGCTATGGCTTTGTTAAATGCAGCTGCTATTTTCATTCTTCCTTCAGCATCAGCATATAAAATTCTTGCTTGTGATCCAACCACCAAATTATTTTCTTGAGCTCCTTTTATCCATTGGATATTATCGTGCATTTGTTGTTGAATTTCAGGAGGAGATGTTTTTATCATTTCTTCTAAAACTTCACAAGCAATTTGATCAGTTTTTAATAAATCTTCTGGCTTTCCTGAAGCACATACCCATCGGAAAGGACCAAAACCATAATCAAAACACATTGGTCCCATTATGTCCTGAACATAACTAGAATATCTAAATTCTTTTAAAGGGTTTACGGTGTCTAATACGTCTGCTCCAGCACGCGATGCTTCGAGTAAAAAGGCATTGCCATAATCAAAAAAGTAAGTTCCTTTTGCCGTATGCCTGTTAATAGAATCTGCATGGCGCCGCAACGTTTTCTTAACTTCTTCCTTAAAAGCTTCCGGTTTATTTGCCATCATTTCGTTGGATTCTTCATAGGATAATCCAACCGGATAATAACCTCCTGCCCAAGGATTGTGTAGTGAGGTTTGATCACTTCCTAGGTCAATGTGTAAATCTTCTTTGTCAAAAGTTTCCCATACGTCAACGATATTTCCATCATAAGCAATAGAAACAGTTTCTTTGTTTTTTACTGCAGTTTTCACACGATTAGTCAATTTCAAAATATCTGAGTATACTTCATCGACCCAATCTTGAGAATGTCTTGTTTCGGTTGCTTTTTTATTAATTTCTGCGCATACGGTAACACAACCTGCAATATTACCAGCTTTGGGTTGTGCACCACTCATTCCTCCCAAACCTGAAGTAACAAATAATCCTCCAAAAGGACTTTTATTGATTTTTCGAAACCCATTTAATACCGTGATGGTAGTTCCGTGAACAATTCCCTGAGGACCGATGTACATATAGCTTCCTGCAGTCATTTGTCCATATTGAGTAACTCCTAACGCATTAAATTTTTCTAGATCGTCCTGTTTGGAGTAATTAGGAATCATCATGCCGTTAGTGACAACAACTCTTGGCGCATCGTTATGCGAAGGGAATAAACCTTGAGGGTGTCCTGAATACATCACTAAAGTTTGTTTCTCTGTCATCTCAGAAAGATACTGCATGGTTAATAAATACTGAGCCCAGTTTTGAAAAACAGCACCATTGCCACCATAGGTAATTAATTCATGCGGATGTTGAGCTACAGCATGATCTAAATTATTTTGGATCATTAGCATAATTGCCTTTGCTTGTTCACATTTTCCAGGATATTCATTTATTGGACGTGCATACATCTTGTATTTTGGTCGAAAACGATACATGTAAATGCGACCATAAGTTTCCAATTCATTCTTAAACTCAGGTAGAAGTATTGCATGATGTTTGGCATCAAAATAGCGAAGTGCATTTTGAAGAGCTAGTTTTTTTTCAGCTAAAGAAAGTATGTTTTTCCGCTTAGGTGCATGATTAATAGAAGAATCATAATTGATAGATACAGGAAGATTATTTGGTATTCCTTGTTGTAATTCTTTTTTAAAGGTCATAACTTTATTCAGTATTTTTTTAACAGCCGACAGAAAGCTATTAATTCGTTTTTTTATCAAATCCATAAGGGCAATGCTTGCAACCACTTTCACAGCAATATCCGCGTTTTAAATGGTATCTTTCTGTAAAGCACTTATAACCTTCTGGAGTTAGGTAATAATCGCCTTCCTCTAAAGGAATGTATTTTTTAAAATTGGACACCTTGCAAAAATAACATTTTCTTATCTTGTTTGAATAATTATTTTGATTTTGATCTGTTATTATTAATCCATTTTCCTTATTCATTAAAAAAAGATAAGTATGATCATTATTTGTTCCATAATTATTAAATTTAGTATTTTAAACTTCACTAACATATTGGTCTATTAATATACCTTGTATGTTTATTTATTTATAATTTTGTTGCTTAAATTATTAAAACATCAGTTTGTTTATAGAAACTAATCAAGTTAGAAATCAAATAATTCCATTAGAAGTATTTTCTATATCAAACTTTAATTTGGTCATTAAAAGAGAAGATCAACTTCACCCTGATATATCTGGAAATAAATTAAGGAAATTAAAATATAATATTTTAGAAGCAAAAAGGTTAAATAAAGCTACCTTATTGACTTTTGGGGGTGCTTATTCCAATCATATTGCTGCTGTTGCTGCATTGGGAAAAGAATATGGGTTTAAAACTATTGGAATTATAAGAGGAGAGGAGTTAGTTAATAAAGTATCGATTAATGCTACTTTATCGTTTGCTAAAAGTTGTGGCATGCTTTTATATTTTATTTCAAGAGAGGAATATCGTAAAAAAGATGAATTATTTTTTTCTGAAAATTTAAAATCAATTTATGGAGATTTCTACTTATTGCCAGAAGGTGGAACTAACGATTTTGCTGTAAAAGGATGTGCTGAGATACTAACTAATAAAGACACTTCTTTTGATTATGTATGTTCGTCAGTAGGAACTGGAGGCACTCTTGCAGGCTTAATTAAGTCTTCTAATTCCTTGCAAACTGTTTTAGGCTTTTCAGCTCTTAAGGGAACTTTTCAAACTTCATATATCAATAAATTTACTAGAAAAAAAAATTATAGAATCCTTGATGATTATTGTTTTGGAGGTTATGCAAAAGTAAATACTGAACTAATTGAATTTATGAATGATTTTAAAAACAAAACAGCAGTTTCATTAGATCCTATATATACTGGAAAAATGATTTTTGGAATTTTTGATTTAATAAATAAAGGATATTTCAAAGAGAATAGTACTATACTAGCGGTCCACACAGGAGGTCTACAAGGAGTTAATGGGATGAATGTATTGTTGAAGAAAAAAAATCTTCCAACAATAATTTAACAACGAACACTCCCCAAAACCTTCTGTTTTTTAATAAGATTTTTCATTTAATCGAGTTTACTGAAAACATACTGTTTGGTTAAGCGATAAAAAAATAATAAGAAAACAGTAAAACTTAATTAAAAACTATCTAATAAAAACAGGTTCATTTTCATTTAAAGTATTCTCATTACTGAAGCCATAACCATCAGTATTAAAGTTTTTTAATTGTTCTAAAGAAGTTACGTTATGATCTAAAATAAAACGCACCATGGATCCTCTTGCTTTTTTAGCAAAAAAAGAAATTATTTTTAGTTTTCCATTTTTAAAATCTTTAAAGATAGGAGAAATAACAGCTACTTTTAATTGTTTAGGTTGAACTGCTTTAAAATACTCTTGACTTGCTAGATTCACAAATAATTCATCATCTTCAAGTTCTTCATTTAAATGATCGGTGATGGAACGACCCCAAAATTCATAAAGATTTTTATTCCTATTTATTTTTAATGGAGCACCCATTTCTAGACGGTAAGCTTGCATTAAGTCTAAAGGTTTTAAGATTCCATACAAACCCGATAAAATTCTAAGCTGCTTTTGCATCGATACTATTTTTTCTTCTTTTAAGGAATAAGCATCTAAGCCACCATATACATCTCCAGAAAAGGAATAAACAGCTTGGCGAGCGTTTTTATTGGTAAATGGTACTGAAAAATCTTGATAACGTTGGTGATTTAATTCTGCTAAATTATCGCTGATGTTCATCAGTTCCTTAATAGCTTTTTTAGATTTAGTAGCAATTTTTGCATTCAGTATTTCTGTTTTATCTATAAAAATAGGAATTGTAAAATCATTAGTAGGGATTTCACTTTTAAGATCAAGACTTTTTGCAGGAGAAATAATAATTTTCATTAAAAATAGGTATTATTGATTTGTTGAATTGATAGAGTATTTTTTCCATTTTTCAATACATTTTTCAATGTCTTCTGGTATGGGAGAATCAAATCTCATCATTTTTTCTGTGGTTGGATGTTTAAAACCAAGAGTTTTTGCATGCAATGCTTGTCGGGGTAAAGCTTTAAAGCAATTATTTACAAATTGTTTGTACTTGCTAAATGTGGTTCCTTTTAAGATTTTATCGCCTCCATAGCGTTCGTCATTAAATAAAGTATGGCCTATGTACTTTAAATGAACCCTTATTTGATGGGTTCTACCAGTTTCTAATTTACAAGATAATAGACTTACATAGCCTAAGCGTTCTATAACTTTATAATGTGTAACAGCCGGCTTTCCTTTATTTTCGGTATCATCTTCAAAAACGATATTTTGTAATCTATTTTTTGGATGGCGTCCTATATTACCTTTAATAGTTCCTTCTTCATCTTTAACATCTCCCCAGACCAAAGCTATATATTCTCTTTCTGATGTCTTATTAAAAAACTGTTTAGCAAGATGCGTCATTGCTTCTTCCGTTTTTGCAACGACTAGAAGTCCGCTTGTATCTTTGTCAATTCGATGCACCAATCCTGGACGATTACTGCTATTGTTTGGAAGGTTATCAAAATGAAATATTAGTGCATTTATTAACGTTCCGTTATAATTTCCATGGCCAGGATGAACCACCATTCCAGCAGGTTTATTTACTACCAATAAATCATCATCTTCATAAACAATATCCAATGGAATGTCTTCTGGAACCAATAAAAATTCATAGGGAGGATGCTTAAATAATACCTTAACAACATCAGCTGGTTTTACCTTATAGTTAGATTTAACCACAATGTCATTTGCATAGATATTTCCATCTTTCGCTGCTTGCTGTATTTTGCTGCGAGTAGCGTTTTCTATATAGTTCATTAAATACTTATCAATCCTAAGAGGTTGTTGACCCTTTTGTGCTATAAAGCGAAAATGTTCATATAAATCCTCATTTTCTGGGTCTTCCATTTTATTATCCTCCATACTCGTTTTATATTTCTTTTTCTGAATTTTCTAATTGTGTTTTAAGTCCTCCTTCACCATCGCCTAAAACTAAATCTATCACCGAAGTTTTTTGAATTTTTTCACCAGATATTAGTTTTTTCCCTTTGTAACTTAATTCCAAAACTTCATCTAGAGCAATGTATGATTTATAAGTTATTTTTCCTATTTCAAAACCCATAGAAATTAAAGTAGGTTCAGCTTGTCTTCTTGTTTTTCCAACCACTTCTGGAATCTTTAAATATATATAACTAGATCTGTTTAAAGTAAGATAAATTTTACGATTTTCTTTTACAAATTCGCCTGCTTTTGGAATTTGATCTATTACAGAATATTTTGGAAAATCAGGATTGTAATTAGAGGAATCTATGACCTCTAACCGCAAGTCAATTTTATTCAATTTATTTTCTGCAGTATCTAAACTCATTTTTGCTAGATTTGGGACTTCTATTTTTTGATCATGATTAGTGGTGAATTTTAACCAAAAAAGAATAACAAAAGCTAAGCCTAACAATACAATAATCGCTATAGATAATTGTTTTAAAAATACTTTGGTAAATAAAAATTTAATAAATGTCATAGCGCATAGTTATTTTACAAAAATATAAAACCTAAAGTTAGTATCTTTATAAATGAATAATGATATTTTTGTAAAACGCACCTTTTAATAAATTGTTATGAGTAAAAAGCATATAGCTGTTGTAATGGGAGGCTATTCTAGCGAATTTGAAATTTCATTATTGAGTGGAACAGTTGTTTGTGGGCTTTTGGATGCTAATAAATATTGTATCTATCCAGTTCATATATTAAAAGAAGGTTGGAATTATATAGACTCCTTGGGTGAAAAACATCCTATTAATAAAGCTGATTTTAGTTTTTTTAATGGTAATAATACTATAATTCCAGATGCAGTATTTAATACTATACACGGAACTCCTGGGGAAGATGGTTATCTGCAAGCTTATTTGTCTTTAATTGGTATTCCTCAAACGAGTAGCGAATTTTATCAATCAGCTCTTTGTTTTAACAAAAGAGATTGCTTGTCGGTATTAAGTAAATTGGGTGTTTTATGTGCTACTTCTTTTTATATTAATAAAGGAGAAAGTTATTCTAGAACTGAAATATTAAAAAAGGTAGGACTTCCTTGTTTTGTAAAACCCAATAGGGCTGGTTCTAGTTTTGGAATTAGTAAAGTTTTTCAAAAAGAAGAATTGGATAGTGCCATTGAAAAAGCATTTGAAGAAGATTCTGAAATTATCATATAAAAATCTATAGAAGGAATTGAAGTATCTGTTGGTGTTTATAATAATCAAGATAAAGTTATTGTGTTACCCATTACAGAAATTGCTTCTAAAAGAGCGTTTTTTGATTACGAAGCAAAATATTTAGAGAAATCTAATGAAATTACACCTGCTCGAATTTCGGTATCTGAGGCAGAAAAGATAAGGATTGAAGCTGTAAGAATATATAAATTGCTAAATATGACAGGAGTGACTAGAAGTGATTTTATTATTCAGGATGGAATTGTTTATTTTTTAGAAATTAACACTAACCCTGGAATGTCAAAAGAAAGTATTATTCCGCAACAAGTAAAAGAATTCGGATCAACACTAACATCGTTTTTTGATATTCTGATACAAAATGTATTAAAATAAAATAATTTACATTTGAACTATGAAAAAAGCTGTATTTCCAGGTTCGTTCGATCCAATTACATTAGGGCATCTAGATGTCATAAATAGAGGATTGAACCTTTTTGATGAAGTGATCATAGCTATTGGAGTAAATACAAATAAAAAATATATGTTTTCTTTAGAAGAAAGAAAACTACATATCGAAAATGCTTTTAAAAATGAACCACGAATTAAAGTTTCTACCTACAAAGGTTTAACTGTAGACTACTGTAAAACTGTAAAAGCAGATTATATTCTTAGAGGATTAAGAAACAGTACTGATTTTAATTATGAACAATCCATTGCACAAACAAATTCAGCACTTACAAAAATTGAAAGTATATTCTTAGTTTGTGCTCCTAATGTATCTAATATTTCTTCTTCTATTGTTCGAGATGTCATTCGTAATGGAGGTGATTGTAAAACTCTAGTGCCTAAAAGTGTATTACTTTGATTTTTTTTAAGTGGTAGAATCCAATTTTTTTCTATAAAAGGATTTATGTCTAAGTTTACCAAATCAGCATTTGGAGCTATCATATTTTGATTTTCTAAACTATTAAATTTCACTTTTAGATCAAGTGTTATTTTAGAGTGACTTATATTGTATTTCAAAGACACAGGTGACTTTATAAAACAAAAAAAACTCCGATAGGAAATCCTAAAGGAGTTTGCTTTTATAAATTTTAAAACAAATTACTACTATAAAGAAGTAATGTGTTTAGTCATATTTGACTTTAAATTAGCTGCTTTGTTATTGTGAATAACATTTTTCTTAGCTAACTTATCGATCATAGAAATTACAACAGGAAACAATTTCTCAGCTTCTTTCTTATCTGAAGTTTCAACGAATTTCTTCATTGCGTTACGAGTTGTTTTGTGTTGATAACGATTACGTAAACGTTTAACTTCGCTATTTCTAATTCTTTTTAATGCTGACTTATGATTCGCCATTTTGTTGTTTTTAATTCTTATTTTTTGTAGTCCGTAGGGGAATCGAACCCCTGTTACCAGGATGAAAACCTGGCGTCCTAACCCCTAGACGAACGGACCATTAATTTTTAAATGCGGATGCAAAAATACAAATATTTTTGAATGCAACAA
>JAQWNL010000009.1:0-21301 GCA_029268635.1 Flavobacteriaceae bacterium | reverse complement strand
CGTCCAGCCATTTTATAGGCTAATCCGCTTGTAGTACATCCACCAGAAATATCGCCATATTTATCAATTGCTAGCATACCTATTGTATCGTGATTCTCAATATTTATTAAAGGTTGATAGCTTGATTCTTTTTTCCACTTTTCCCAAGCTTTTTTTGAAGCTTCCGTTAAAAGGTTTGTTTTTTCAAACCCTTTAGAAATAGCGAATTCTTCAGCGCCTTTTCCTGCTAAAATCACATGAGGTGTATCTTCCATTACTTTTCTTGCAACAGCAATGGCGTGAACAATATTTTGCATATAAACTACAGAACCGTAGTTGCCATTTTTATCCATGATACAAGCATCTAATGTTACATAACCATCTCTATCTGGACGACCTCCATTTCCAACAGATTGATTGCTTAAGTCTGCTTCCTCTACCATGCAACCTTTTTCAATGGCATCTAGGGATGTAGCTCCTTCTTCTAATAATATCCCAGCTTTTTTAGTTGCATTAGGAACATTCCAAGTTGAAATTATAATAGGAAGATTCTCTTTTGTGTTAGTTAATAAATTTTCTTCAATCTCATTAACCTTATTTGAGGATGCATTAGCAAGTATAGTAGTGCCAACTGTAACTCCAATTCCTGTTAATGAAGCTCTTTTTAAAAATTTTCTTCTTTTCATCTAAAATGTACTTAGATTTTAAATGTAGTAATTTTATTAAAACTATTTTAAAAACTTAGGATGTAATTCGATTTCTTTTAAGATAGTAAATTAAAACCTTAATAAGTTAGTTTATTTAGGATGTCAGGAAACATTGGTATTTGGCAAGCCATATCTGTTATAAAACTTAAGAAAAACTAGGTAATGCATAATCACTTGAAAACCCTATATTTGTAGAACAATTTTTTACCAAACAGTTAGAATTATGTCAAAATTTGGAGAATTAATTGAAAATTCCGTTCCAGTCCTATTAGATTTTTATGTAGATTGTGATGAAGCTTGTAAATTAATGCATCCTGTGCTAAGGGATGTTGCTGCTTCTCTAGGTGATAAGGCTAGAGTAATAAAAATTGATGTTGAAAAAAATGAAGAATTATCTAATGCACTTCGTGTAAAAAGGCTTCCAACATTAATGATTTATAAACAAGGCGAAATGAAATGGCGGCAGAGTGGAGAGCAAGATGCCAATACCCTTATTGGATTAGTAAATGAGTATGTCTAATTAAAACTTTATAGCTTCGTAAGTAGATGATTGTCTCTTAAAGAATCCAATACTTTCGGCAAAACATATATTAATTTTTCATTAGATTTTATATTGTCATGAAAAACGACAATACTTCCTGGCTGAATATTTTTTTAAAATATTATATAAGCATTTTTCATTTGATCTTTCAATATCAAAATCAACACTAAAAACATCCCACATAATAATATGGAACCTTTTTTCTGAAGGTTTTTAGATTGCTTTAATGTTAACTTCCCAAATGGAGGTCTAAAAACATTGTTGATTTCTGATTCTTATTTTTTTTTTGATTGGTGATTTGTCATCTTGCGCTCCACTCCACGTTTTGCGAAATAGAGTTTCATGTTATTGCATTGAATCCTCTATAGCTTTAGGTATGGTATCTAATAGAGTTTCATTATTCTTGTCATGCAATAATTCCTCCTTTACATCTAACATATCATTTTGATCTAGTGAGAAATTAAATAGTTGCAAATAAGTATTGAATTTTTCTGCTTCTACAACCGTATATTCTTCCGTATCAAAAGAAGCTAAAATATCAATTAATCCTCTATACCTTCCTAAGTCACTAAATATTTCATCGCCAATGGCTTCTTGTCTGCTATAACTTAATTTACTGAAGAAAAGTAAATGTTCTTGATAATGTTTGACAACAGATTGGTATACCTCTCTTGCTTTATCATCTTTACCTATTTGATAATACCCTAAAATAAATGGTTCCAATAAGGAATAGAATTCAAAATAGTCTACAGGCATTTTTTTCATAGCTAGATCATATATCTTTTCAGCTTTGTCAAACTTACCTTCTTCAATTAATGCGCTTGCTAATCTAGACATATTGCTTCTGTAAGTAATGCCATTTCTACGAGTCTCCACATCGTGGTATATTTTAGTATTACCACTATTGCCCCATTTCCAGTTCATAACAATGTCATACATCTTATCTGTATCAATCCTACCCATGTCAAATGGATTTCCTTTATCTAAAGGAGTGAGAATTGGGACTAATTTATAAACGACTCCTTCTAATTGCAGGTATTCTTTCATCCAAATATAGTCATCATCTCCAAAAGCACCACCACTAAAATAAATTGGACGTTCCCAATTATTATTTGCAATTATATCCAACATTAAAAGACGATTTTTATAAAGCACGTCTCCTTTTAAAACAATGTCTATATATGACACGATTTTATCAGCATCTTTAGGATCCACAATACCATTACGTAACACTGCTTCTTTATCGACAGGAACTCTAATTACTTTTGAAGGAAATGTATTTGCCCATTTTCTGCTTTCTAATTCTACTTGGGTTTTTTTACTATCATCCGCAACAAAATCCATCCAGTCTTTAATGTCGATAGTATCCTTTCTTGTTTTTTGAAAGAAAAGAAAATCTCTTGAGCCATATTTATATTTATCATGAGTTAATTGTGAAGGAATAGGGTCACTGCTATAAGCCTTTTTCTTCATATCGTCGATATACCAATCTGTTTGAAATAAACTGGTATTTACAACTCTTACATCTTGTCGATAGCCTTCTATACCTTGTGCATACCATAATGCAAATGTATCATTATATCCAATGGTAAATATAATGGCATTCTCATCACAAGAATCCAAATACATTTTTGCCATAGATTGCGCTGTGTATCTATTAGAACGGTCATGATCATCCCAATTTTGTGAGCCCATTAATACTGGAACTGCTAATGCAGTAACAGCGAGAACGAGAGGTGCCGCCAATTTCGGTTTTATTTTTTCTTTAACAATTTCAAATAAAGCATAAACTCCAAATCCTATCCAGATGGCAAATACATAAAAGGAACCTACCAATGCGTAATCCCGTTCTCTTGGTTCAAAAGGACGTTCGTTTAGGTATACTTTTAAAGCGATACCCGTAAACAGGAAAAATATTAAAAGTACCCAAAAGCTTTTAGGGTCATTTTTAAAATGAAAAAGAATCCCTATTATTCCTAATAATAATGGGAGCATAAAATAAGTATTTCTTGCTTTGTTATTTTTGGTATCACTAGCAATAAATTCTTGTGGTCCTAATCTAGCGTCATCAATAAAACTTATTCCGGTAAGCCAATTTCCATGTAAATCTGTGTATTCTCCTTGTTTATCATCCTGTCTTCCACTAAAATTCCACATAAAATAACGCCAATACATATATCCAAATTGGTACTCAAACATATATGCCATATTTTGCATAAAAGTAGGTTTTTGAATATTTAAAAAAGGCCCAAAATCTTTCAGGAAATTATCAAAATCATTAGCTCCTACCTTTCCTTCTCTTATATCTTGATTAAAATCTTTTACAATATCGACCAAACGAGATTCTCCTAAATAGTCTTTTTTAATGGTGTATTCAAGCCCTCCAGTAAATTCCATATAATTAGAACTATGTTCTGTACTCCACATTCTAGGAAAGAATCCTTTTTGTGAATCGTCGGTGTTTTGAGAAGCATTTACGTAGTCATTTACAATAATATATTTTCCGTTTTTCTCATCTTTTTCAAACTTAGGTTTGTCATTTTTATATGGGTTGTTAGGATCGAGTCCTACATATTTTTCGGTAAACAATGGGCCATGAAAAAGATGGGTTTCAGGGTATTGTTCCCTATTATAATAAGCTAATAATTCACGAGCATTGTTAGGATTGTTTTCGTTAATCATAGTTCCTGCATTAGCTCTAACGGGTAGCATTATCCAGCTTGAAAAGCCAATAAAAATAAATAATATAGAAAGCAATAAAGTGTTAAGTTTTACAAAATTATGATTTCTAGTATAACGCAGTAAAAGAGAAAAAAGAGCTATAAAGAGTATTCCAGCGATGATGGTTCCTGAGTTAAAAGGAAGTCTAATACTGTTGATGAAAAATATTTCTGAAGCGCTAAAAAACTTTAAAGTCATTGGCAATAATAGCTTGAAAATAAAAAGTAAAATAGTGACCATCACCACATTAGCAACAATGAAATTTTTAATCGTAACTGTTTTATAATTTTTAAAAAAATAAAGCATTCCCATAGCAGGAATAGTAAGAAGTCCCATAAAATGAACCCCAAATGATAGTCCAATTACAAAAGCAATTAAAACAACCCATCGATCTCCTCGAGGTGTATGCATGTCTTTTTCCCAGCGCAATGCTAAATAAAATAATACAGACATTATAAATGCGGCCATCACATATACTTCAGATTCTACAGCATTGAACCAAAAACTATCAGAAAAAGCAAAAGTTAAAGACCCAATAACGGCACTTCCTAATATGGCATAACTACTTTCTTTAGTAATCGCATTATTTTTTGAAATGATATTTGTAAGTAATAATGTAAGTGACCAAAACATAAATAAAATGGTAAATGCACTTGCAAATACTGACATTAAATTAATGGTTAGTGCAATATTGGTTGCCTCCATGGCAAAAATGGAGAAAAAAGCACCTAATAATTGGTATAAAGGAGCTCCTGGCGGATGTCCAACTTCTAAGTTACTGGAGGTGGTAATATACTCACCTGCATCCCAAAAACTAGCAGTAGGCTCTACAGTTAGCCAATAAGTAATTAAGGCAATGGTAAAGACAAACCATCCTAAAATATTATTCCATTGTTTAAAGTTGAAGGAATCCATATATAATTTCAATTTTATTTGGGGCAAATTTACTAATAATATATATAGCTCCAAGTTAATAAAAGCTAACGTATATAGGGAGTAGATATTTTGATTAAAAGTAAAAGAGGTAAAATATAGAATATTTTTGCAAAAATATTTGTACAAGCCAAAGTTTGTATTAAATTTACAATCGCATTGCGGTATTGGCCCATGGTGTAACTGGCAACACGTCTGTTTTTGGTATAGAAGAGTCTAGGTTCGAGCCCTAGTGGGCCAACTTTACAGCCTCTAAAATTCTTAAATACGGATTATTAGAGGTTTTTTATTTTTAAATGTATTGATGTATGTTGCATTATTTATAATATGCTATTTAAAAAGGCATATCTACCTTATAATTGTTCCAAGGCTTTAAATACCTATATATGAATTATTTTTACTATTACGATTTTAAAAATAAATACGACATAACCTCTTTACCAAACAATATTTCAAATAGCATTAGTATTGCCCAACTCCGAATACGATCAAATTTTAAATAAATTAAAAAAAAACGTTGTATTGTAATAATTAATTGTTTTCCAGCAATTCAGTTTTATTTAAAACTGTAGCAGCTTTCGCAACTTTTTGATCACTTAATTTTCTACTTGTTGTTGATAATCTATGAGCTTTATTTAGTAACTCTTTATAATTGTTATTAAGTATTTCAATTTCCGTTTTCTTTTTAAATATTTTAAACAGGATATTTTATTTTATTGTTGAAGACCCGCCATCTACATGAAGTATTTGGCCGGTTGTCCAAGAAGATTTGTCAGTTAATAAGTAAGCTGCTGCCTCGGCAACATCTTTCACTTCTCCTATTTTTTTTAATGGATTTTTTTCAGCCTGAGCAGCTATCTTTTGTGGTGTATTTAAAAATTTGCCTGCTAATGAAGTATCTGTAATAGAAGGTGCAACTGCATTCACTCTAATTTTAGGTGCTAATTCTGCTGCTAGGGATCTTGTTAACCCTTCAATAGCTCCTTTTGAGATGGAAACTTGAGAATGGAAATTAAATCCGTTTTGAACTGCAATAGTTGAGAATAATACAATTGAGGAGTTTTCTCCAGTTGCTAATCTTGGCATTAGAGCTTTAATTACGCTAGTAGCACCAACAACTTGTAATTTAAAATCAGAAATAAAATCTTCGTCTGTAAATCGTTTAAATGCTTTTAAATTAATACTTCCAGGACAGTAAACTAAACCATCAATTTCATCTGGTAAATTATCAAGGTTTAAGGGGTCATTTAAAACATTAAATTTCTGATATTGTACCTTATCATTATTTTTAACTTTATTTTCGTTGTATGTAGCGAAGACATTGTGACCTTCTCTTACAAGTGTGCTTACCAATTCTTTTCCTATTCCAGAGGAACCTCCAATTATTACATAGTTTTTATTCATATTATTTTTGATTTAAACGATATTATTTATTCCAATTTTATACTGTTCCAAGGCTCTTGTCCTTGCAAATTTATGTTCGACTATTGGCTCAGGATACTGCGCTGTTCCATATTCTGAGATCCATTTATTGATATATCCTTCAGATGTATCAAATTTCTTTAATTGTTCTATCGGATTGAATATTCTAAAATATGGAGCGGCATCACAGCCTGTTCCTGCTGCCCATTGCCAATTTCCATTGTTTGAAGAAAGTTCGTAATCTAAAAGTTTTTTTGCAAAATAAGCCTCTCCAAATCGCCAATCGATTAATAAATGTTTACAAAGAAAACCTGCAGTGACCATTCTCACGCGATTGTGCATGTATCCAGTTTTATTTAATTGCCTCATTCCTGCATCGACCATTGGATATCCGGTTTCACCATGGCACCATTTATTAAAATCTTCCTCCTTGTTTAGCCATTTAATACCATCATATTTTGGACGAAAGTTTCCAGTTATCACCTGGGGAAAATGAAATAGTATCTGCATAAAAAACTCTCGCCATATTAATTCACTTAAAAAGACCTCATTATTAGGGTCTAGTTTTGATATTATTTGGCGGACACTAATGGTTCCAAATCGAAGGTGTGGGCCTAAATAACTAGTGGAATCTAGGATTGGAAAGTTTCTAGTTTCGGCATAGGTCTTAATAACATTAAGGTTAAAATCTTTCACATAGATGTTAGATGATTTAAATCCTAGGTCTTCCTTTTTAGGAAATGGATAATTTTCCTGATGAAAATTTTCAAAAGTAATTTTAGGTTTTAATGTTAAGGGATTGTATAATGCCAACCATTTTCTTTTAAAAGGAGTAAATACGGTATATGGTTCGCCATTAGCTTTAACAACTTCAGACTCCTCAAAAATCACTTGATCCTTAAAGGAATTTAATTCAATACCGTTCGCTTTTAAAACTTCTGTAATTTTTTGATCTCTTTTTATAGCATAAGGTTCGTAGTCCTTATTTATAAATACACTTTCAATGGTATAATTCTGTATTAATTTATTCCAAACATCTTCGAGTTTACCTTTTAAAATTAACAGAGAAGTATTGTGTTTTTGAAGCACCAAATTGATATCAAAGACTATTTGGTATATAAAATTTACTCTCGGATCATCATTGGGCAATTCATTTAGAATGTTGTCGTCAAAAATAAAGATGGGTAAAACATTCTTTTTTGAAGAAATCGACTCATAAAGAGCAATGTTATCTTCTAGTCTTAAATCTCTTCTAAACCAAAATATTGAAACCTTCATAGTTTACTATAATTTTAAATATAAAATACTAATACCCATCAGAACTTGTTAATTTTTTTAGCATTCCATTAAAAATAGCACCATGAAATGGTAATACTAAATACCAATATAACCTTCCCATAACCCCCAAAGGTCTAAAGGTAGCAGTTTGAATAAGTTCGCCAGATTCAATTTTAAATTCAAGCCAAGCTTCTCCAGGTAATTTCATTTCAGCTAATAAGAGTAATCGGCCTTCGTTTTTATTTGCATACAATACCCTCCAAAAATCTAAAGCATCACCTACATCTATAGTATGAGAGCTGGTACGACCTCTTCTAAGTCCAACTCCACCTACTAATTTATCTATAAATCCTCTTGTTTTCCATAACCAATCTCCATAATACCATCCAGTTTGTCCGCCAATACTCCATATTTTATCAACACAATTTTCCTTATTTTTAAAAGCCATTTTTCGTTGATCTTTAAAACATCCATAGGTCGGAATTTCAATAAAATCAGAAATATGACTACTAAATCCACTACTGGCATAAGCATCTTTCCAACTTGAAATAATTTCATTGTTTTTAATTTTAGCGAAGGCCTTTGATAAAGATTCTTTATAGCTTAAAGGAGTAACTTCTAGAATTTCGTTTAAATCTGTGTTGCGGCATATCACTTCAATTTTCATGCTGTTTACAAGCGCTACTGCTAACCTGTAGGATGTTGATGTTACAAAATATAACCAATAAGAAGAAAGTCGAGGGGTCATAACAGGAACAATCAAAATTTTTCGGTTTAATTTTCTCATTCTACTAAATTCTAAAAGCATTTCTTTATAGGATAAAATATCTGACCCCCCTATGTCAAAATCTCGGTTATAGGTTTTAGAATTAAAAATAGATTTAGAAAGAAAAGCAATTACATCAGAAATGCCAATAGGCTGACATCTTGTAGTTAGCCATTTTGGAGACACCATAACAGGTAATTTTTCGACTAAATCTCTAATGATTTCAAATGAAGCGCTTCCAGATCCAATTATAATTCCAGCTCTTAAGGTTGTAAAACTATAAGTTCCTTTGTTGAGTTCTAATTCTACTGTCTTTCTGGAAGCAAGATGCTTGGATAATTCAGTATTATTTATGATACCACTTAAATAAACAAGATGTTGTAATTGCGTTTTATTTATTGCACTTCTGAAATTAATTGCAGATTGTTTTTCTAGCACCTGATAATCGGAAGATGCAGACATGGAATGGACCAAATAATAAGCGCCATCAATATCTTTTGGAATATTATCAAGGGAGTCTTTGTCTAAAAGATCAATTTGAATTATTGAAATTCTTGACCTTATGGACAAAGGAGGATGAAATCGATCTATATCTCTAACACAGCAAACTACCTCATGTCCTTCTTCTACCAAAAGAGGAAGAAGTCGTTTCCCAATATATCCTGTTGCACCGGTGAGTAATATTTTCATTTTTTATTTCAATTCTATTTTATCGATTATTAACTGGAAGGTTTCATTTTTTTTATTTCCTATTAAAAATACGATTTCTTCTATAGAATCATGGGAGAAATTAGGACTATTAAGTTTTTTTCCTCTAAAAGAAGGATACATTTCTTTTAAAGGTATTTCTATTTCTTGCCATACTCCAGAAGTAGAGAATCTTTTTATATAGGAATAGTAATTTCTTGAATTATCTTTTATTCTTATTTGATAATCCTTACCATC
The DNA here is from genome assembly GCA_029268635.1 of Flavobacteriaceae bacterium. Classification (GTDB taxonomy): domain Bacteria; phylum Bacteroidota; class Bacteroidia; order Flavobacteriales; family Flavobacteriaceae; genus Marifrigoribacter. The sequence goes on along the minus strand of JAQWNL010000009.1, from coordinate 12,009 downwards.
CCCTTTTATTTTTATGTAGATTTTATTCTGATTAGTTACTTCCAAAGCATTAAAAATATGCCGTACAGAGGAAAATCCTCCATTGTTTTCTAACGATATCGTTCCAGAAAAAACTCCATAACCATCTTTACTTAAAGTTATATTACTAGATGATTTTCCGCCCATCACATTGTCGTCTACTACTCTCCAACTATATATATTTGAGTTTTTATTAAAATTGAAAATTTTAATTGGATTATTTTGGATGTTAATTAATAAAAGTAAAAATAAATAAGTCATAATTATATAACGTTTAATAAATAAAATACAATGTTAAACAAAAAATTATTCTAATAAAAGTATTACCTTTTTTTTACTCCGCTTTTTAATTCCGATCCATAATTAGACTGATAAGAGAGCATGGATTCAAAGAATATTAGATTATTTAAAACAAATAAATAAAAAAATAATATAGATTATCTTTTGTTTAGATTCCAATACTATGTCTATTCAAGTTTCAAGTAAAGAAGTTGTAATTATATTCAATATATTTTTTTTACAGTATTTTCACAAATCAATAGTAATAAAAAAAAAAACGTTTACTTTTGTTTATTATAATTATTAAATAGATGAACAAAATTAAAGATACTTTTACCATTCAGGATTTTGAAATTTTAACAGGTATCAAAGCTCATACCATTCGCATATGGGAAAAGAGATATAACTTATTGTCGCCTTCTAGAATAAATAGAAATGTCAGAGTTTACAGCCTTTCTGACCTACAAAAGATATTAAACATTAGTTTACTATATAAAAATAATTATAAGATTTCTAAAATTTCTAAATTATCTGATGATCTATTATCTAAAGAATCAAAAACAGTTGCTTTAAGTGATTTTTCTAATAATTATGAGATTAATTCTTTAATTTTATGTATGTACACTTTTGATGAGAACTTATTTCAAAATACCTATTTAAAATTATTAAAAAAAGATTCATTTATTGAGATTTTCTCAAATACGTACATTCCTTTGCTTAACCATTTGGGCTTATTATGGCAAACAAACTCTATTAAGCCTACTCATGAACACTTTATATCTAATCTAATATATCAAAAAATAGCTTTAAACATAGCTGCTTTACCCAATATAGAAACAACTAATGAACCTGTAAATATTTTATTTCTTCCTTATGGTGAAATTCATGATTTAGGTCTATTCTTTTTAAATTATTATTTAAAATTAAAAGGAAAAAGAACAGTATACCTTGGTAAAAGCATTCCTTTTGACAATTTATTTTATGTTAATTCTCAATTTAAAAATATAACATGGATCAATTACTTTATGATTGATAGGACTATAGAAGAGAAAACAGCTTTTTTAAATAACGTTGAAAAACTAGTGGCTCATAATAAAAACAAATGTATTATTGTGGGTAACGTTTGGGAAGAATTTTCTAAAGAAAATAAAAACAAACAAATTATTTTCAAAACAGGATTAGAACAATTGATTCTCAATAAAGAAGAAACTATGAAATCCTAAATAATTTATTATTATAAATATTACAATAAATAATACCCTTACTATTGTTTGATAAAACAATATATATATTAAACAAAACAAAATATTTATCATATCTTTGATAATTAAATTATAAAAGTTGTTGTTTATTTTTTATTGTAAATCCCTTAGGAAGTTATTCTTAGGGTTTATTTGTGATTTAAAAATTAAATATAAATGAGTAAAAACATCAATATTTTAGGATCTGGATTTTCATCATTATCAGCAGCTTGTTATTTAGCTAAAGCTGGACACAGTGTTACTGTTTTTGAAAAAAACGAGCAAATTGGTGGTAGAGCTAGGCAATATAAAAACGAAGGGTTCACTTTTGATATAGGTCCTTCTTGGTATTGGATGCCCGATGTTTTTAAACGTTTTTTTAATGATTTCGGAAAAAATCCATCTGATTATTACGAGCTCGAAAAATTAGATCCTGCATACAAAGTATTTTTTGGAAAAGAAGATTCCTTAACTATTGGTGGTAATTTAGATGCTATTTGCAAAATGTTCGAGAAAGAGGAAATGGGGAGCTCAGAACATCTAAAAAAGTTTATCGACTCTGCGAAAGAAAATTACAAAACTGCCATAGAAGATTTGGTATACAAACCAGGTGTTTCTCCTCTGGAATTGATTACACCAACAACGGCTTTAAGAGTAACACAATTTTTCTCTACTGTTAGCAAACAAGTTCGCAAGAAAATTCGGAGCAAACGACTTATAAAGATACTTGAGTTTCCTGTATTATTTTTAGGAGCTAAACCAAGTAATACTCCCGCCTTTTATAATTTTATGAACTATGCTGATTTTGGTTTAGGAACTTGGCATCCTAAAGGAGGTATGTACAGCGTTGTTGAAGGGATGAAGCAACTATCTGAAGAGCTTGGTGTTATTTTTTATACGAAGAGCAATGTTGAAAAAATAGTTGTTGAAAGTGGAAATGCAACAGGTATCAAAATAAATGGTAAAACTATAAATTCTGACATTGTATTGAGTGGCGCCGATTACCATCATACAGAATCGCTTTTAGATATAAAAGATAGACAATATTCAGAATCGTATTGGTCTAAGAAAACATTCGCACCTTCCTCGTTGCTTTTTTACGTAGGTTTTGATAAAAAATTAAAAAACGTAAAGCACCACAATTTATTTTTTGACACAGATTTTGATGCACATGCAGTTGAAATTTATGACAACCCAAAATGGCCTACATCACCTCTTTTTTATGCAAATTTCACATCATTAACAGATTCTAGTTCAGCTCCTGAAGGTAAAGAAAACGGCTTTTTTTTAATCCCACTAGCAACGGATTTAGAGGACACTGAAGCATTAAGAAATAAGTATTTTGAATTGATTATGGATCGATTCGAAAAAATCACAGGACAAAAAGTAAAAAATAATATTATTCTTAAAGAATCGTTCTGTGTTAATGATTTTAAAAAAGAATATAATTCCTATAAAGGGAACGCTTATGGCTTAGCAAATACACTTTTGCAAACAGCATTTTTAAGACCGAGAATTAAAAGTAAAAAAGTTAAAAATTTATTTTTTACGGGTCAATTAACAATACCGGGGCCCGGAGTTCCGCCCGCTTTGATTTCGGGTAAAATAGCGGCAGAATCTATTTTAAAACAATTAAAACTATGAAGAAGTTGTTCGATGATATTTCTAATGAAAGTGCTACACTAATTACCAAAAAATACAGCACTTCATTTTCAATTGCGGTTTCCTTATTGGCTCCTGGTATCCGTAAAGCAATCTATAATATTTATGGATTCGTTCGCGTCGCAGATGAAATAGTCGATAGTTTTGAAGGGTATCCACAAGAGGATATTTTAAATAGATTTGAAGAGGAATATTCCTATGCTCTAAAATTTGGTATAAGCACTAATCCAATTATCAACGCCTTTCAAAAAACCGTAATCGAATATAGCATTGACGATAGCCTTGTTCGCGCATTTTTAATAAGTATGAGAGCAGATTTATCAAAACAAATCTATGCCAACAAAGAAGAGATGGAAAATTATATTTATGGCTCCGCTGATGTTGTAGGTCTTATGTGCTTAAAAGTTTTTGTAAACGGAGACACTAAAGAATATAATCGATTAAAAGACGCTGCAATGAGTCTTGGTTCTGCATTTCAAAAGGTGAACTTCCTAAGAGATTTAAAACAAGATTACACTCATTTAAATCGAACCTATTTTCCAAACATAGATCCCGAAAATCTTACCACAGAAGATAAAAACAAGATTGTTCAAGAAATCAAAGAGGATTTCAACGCTGCTTATATTGGAATTAAAAATTTACCAAAAGAAGCTAGGTTTGGAGTATATGTAGCCTATAAGTATTATTTACAACTATTAAAAAAGGTTGACAAAACTCCGGCTGAGGTTTTGATGAATAAAAGGATTAGAGTTTCAAATTTATTGAAAATATATCTCCTTTTTCAATCGTATATTAGCTATAAAATTAAGATTACATAATGATGAGCTTGCTGTTTTTAACTATGAGTTTAATTCTTTCTACTACTTCAATAAAAGAAGTGGTTGAGGAATTTCATGATTTAAAAACAAAAGAATCTGAAGAGGTATTTGTTAAAAAATACACTTTAAATTCGCAACCTTCTATTTTAGGATATGTGTGCGCCATTGAAATGAAACAAGCACAGTACAGTTACAACCCTATCTCAAAAATTAAAATTTTTAAACAAACTAAAGAAAAGTTAGACTTGCTAATTCAATTAAACCTTTCAAACGTCCACCTTAGGTACGTGCGTCTCCTTCTGCAAGAGACATCGCCTGTCATTTTAGGGTACGATACTAATATAGAAGAAGACAAAATATTTCTAAGTAAAATCTTAGAAATATCAGATGATTCAGATTATTTAGATTTATACATACACAAAAATACTTCCTTATGATAATAGCCTTATACATTATAATTACACTAATTACTTATCTCTTAATGGAAGTTGCTACCTGGGTTATTCATAAATATGTCATGCATGGATTTCTATGGTATCTGCATGCAGATCATCACCAACCTAAGTATCAAAATATTTTTGAGAAAAACGACGCTTTTTTTGTCATAGGAGCTATCCCAAGTATTGCCTTGTTCTATTTTGGAGTAAATCCTGAGTTGAATTATAAGTTTTTTATTGGGCTTGGAGTTCTAGGCTACGGTATTACTTATTTTATGATTCATGATGTATTAATTCACCAAAGGTTTAAATGGTTTAAACATACCAAAAGCGACTACCTATTGGGATTGAGGAAAGCACACAAAATTCATCACAAGCATTTAAAAAAAGAAGATGGAGAATGTTTTGGGATGCTTAATGTCCCAAAAAAATATTTTAAAAAACACATTAAAAAATAATGGCAGGATTATACCTATATCTTCTTTTAGGATCTCTTTTAGTTCCTTTATTATATTCAATTTTTGTTCTTGATATTATTAAATATTGGAAACAGTTTTCTCTTTCTACCATAATCATTGCTATTGTTTTTTTAATTTGGGATTATTTTTTTACAAAAGCAGGGATATGGGGCTTTAATGATAATTATTGTTTGGGTATAAAGATTTTTAAAATGCCTATTGAAGAATGGCTCTTTTTTTTAATTATCCCCTTTTGTTGCCTTTTTATTCATTATGCTTTCTTATACCTATTTCCATCCCTTAAATTAAAAAAAACAACAACATTTTACATAACTATTGCATTAATTATAATAACCATTTCAGTTTTATTAATGAACTTTTCGAAAAGCTATACGTTTGTTAGTTTTACGGTATTAACTTTTTTTCTTTTATTAGGTTTAATGTATCATAAAATTCTATTGCAGGAATTTTACGTTACATTTTTAATAATTTTTATTCCTTTTTTAATTATAAATGGGATATTAACTGGGTCCCTAACCGTTTCACCTATAGTATGGTATAATGATTCAGAAAATCTAGGTTTCAGGATTCATACAATTCCAATTGAAGATGTTGTTTATTGTTTCTCATTATTATTTGGAAACTTAGTAATTTTTGAATATCTGAAGAAAAAAGTAAATAAAAAATAAATAAAATGGTATTATCTTTTAAAAGTCACTCAAGCATATGCACGTTAAAATCTATTATTGAAATGCCTATATCGGTATCAAAAGCTTGGATATTTTTTAGTTCACCAGAGAATTTAGCGAAAATAACACCACCAAAAATGAATTTTTTAATTACTTCTGGGAAGCCAAAAGCATTATATACTGGTCAGATTATAAGCTATAAAGTAAATGTTGTCAAATGTATTCAAATTAATTGGGTAACAGAAATTACGTGTGTTGACTTTGAAAAATATTTTGTAGATGAACAAAGGTTTGGGCCATATAAAATGTGGCATCATGAGCATATATTTGAAAAAATAGATGATAATAATTGTAAAATTATTGATGTAGTAAGCTATAAATTACCTTTTGGTATAATTGGGAAATGGGGACATAAGTTATTTGTAAAAAAACAACTTCAATCTATATTTGAATATCGAACAAAAATAATCAAAAAGCTTTTTATAATGTAATTCAGTATTCTTTGGGTGATAAACAAAGAGTTAAAAAACTTAATCTAGTGGGCCAACAAAAATCCCAATTCAATTTTCAATTGGAATTTTTATTTTTAAGCTAAATCTTAAAAGTCATTACTGGCATGTTTGCGTGATTGACTAGGTCTTCGCTAACACTGCCGTTAAAAAAGTGGGAAATTCCTTTTCTACCATGAGTGCCCATTCCTATTAAATTTGCATTGGTTTCGCTTGCAAAATTTAAAATCCCTTTCTCTATAGAAGTGTCGTTATATATATGGATATTTATATTTTCTTCATTTTGGTCTTTCACAAAATATTTTATTCTTTCGTTAATTTCCTGTGTTGTTTTAAATTCACTTGGTGTATTAACATAAAGCAGATTTAAAGATGAATTGCTCATTTCTGCAAATTTTTGCGCTTCTTTAAATGGGGCTTTACATTCCTCAGAGAAATCGGTAGCATACACAAAATTATCAGTTTTAAAATCTAGATGTTCATTTTTAATTACCAATACAGGTATTTTAGAAGTTCGGACTACTTTTTCAGTATTACTACCTATAAACATTTCCATAAACCCATTAATTCCGTGAGATCCCATAATAATAAGATCAATATTCTTTTCTTTTACAACTTTACTTACGTCATTATAGATTTCACCGTGACCAATAATTGCCATATGAATAAGTAAGTCTTCTAAGTAGGGTTTTTTCAATAATTCTTCAAAATGTTTTTCGGCAAGTTTTATAAAAAACAATGATTCTGGCATGGCTCCAGTACTTTCTGAATTTGATGGTAGTTCAATAGAGTTTAATACATATATTTCACTTCCATTTTTTTTAGCCATTTGAGCAGCTACTTTTAACGCGTTTTCTGCTTGTTCGGAAAAATCAGTAGGTACTAATATACGTTTCATATGGTGTTTGTTTATTTTAAAATAAAAAACTTTAAGTTACAAAAATAATTCGAAAGAATAAAGGTTTTTTTAAAAGTTTAAAAAACACTATATTTGCAACGAATTTGATACAAAACTAGCTGAGGGGACCATAAGTCCCCTCTTTTTATAGCTAAAATTGATGAAGGAAAAAGTAAAAAACTTACTAAACCAGGCCTTATTGGATAATGAGTCATTATTTTTAATTGATTTTAAAATTTCAGATGGAAATCAAATAAAAGTAATTATTGATGGTGATCAAGGTGTAACCGTAAATGATTGTATCGCTTTAAGCAGAGCTATAGAACACAATATTGATAGAGAAGAAAATGATTTTTCGTTAGATGTTGCCTCAGCAGGTCTCTCAGAGCCACTTTCGATACTTCGTCAATATAAAAAAAATATTGGGCGTACTTTAAAAGTAAAAACCCAAAATAATGATGTTTTAGAAGGTAAGCTTGTAAAAGTAAATGATACCGAAATAGAGCTTAATTGGAAAGCTCGTGAACCTAAGCCTATTGGCAAAGGAAAAGTTACCGTTCAAAAAGAAGCGGTTTTAGAATATAAAGATATTGTTGAAGCAACAGTGGTGATAACATTTAAATAGTAAGGATATGGAGAATTTAGCATTAATTGATTCTTTTTCAGAATTTAAAGATGATAAGTTAATTGACAGAGTAACATTAATGTCGATTTTAGAGGATGTTTTTAGAAACGCTCTAAAAAGAAAATATGGTGATGATGATAATTTTGATATCATTATCAATCCAGATAAAGGAGATTTAGAAATTTGGAGAAATCGGGTAGTAGTTGCCAATGGTGAAGTAGAAGAGCCAAATCAAGAAATTTCATTAAGCGATGCTCAAAAAATTGAAGCCGATTACGAAATTGGTGAAGATGTTGCCGAAGAAGTAAAGTTGATAGATTTAGGACGTCGTTCAATTTTAGCATTGCGGCAAAATTTGATTTCAAAAATCCACGAACACGACAATACTAACATCTTTAAGTATTTTAAAGATTTAGAAGGAGAAATTTACACTGCAGAAGTTCATCACATTCGTCATCGTGCTATTATTTTATTAGACGATGATGGGAATGAATTAATTTTACCTAAAGAAAAACAGATACCTTCAGATTTTTTTAGAAAAGGAGATAATGTAAGAGGAATTATTGAAAGCGTTGAACTTAAAGGGAACAAGCCTTCTATAGTAATGTCTCGTGCGCATCCAAAATTTTTAGAGAAGTTATTTGAACAAGAAATTCCTGAAGTATTTGATGGATTAATTAGTGTTAAAAAAGTAGTTCGTATTCCTGGAGAAAAGGCAAAAGTAGCTGTAGACTCTTATGATGATCGTATTGATCCTGTTGGAGCCTGTGTGGGAATGAAAGGATCTCGTATTCACGGTATTGTTCGCGAATTAGGAAATGAAAATATCGATGTAATTAATTACACGACAAATACTCAATTATTCATAACTCGTGCTTTAAGTCCTGCAAAAGTTACTTCTGTCAAATTAGATGAAGAAAACAAAAGGGCAGAAGTAATATTAAAACCAGAAGAAGTTTCTAAAGCGATTGGCCGTGGAGGACATAATATTCGCTTAGCCGGTTATTTAACAGGTTATGAAATAGATGTGTTACGTGAAGGCGCTGAAGAAGATGTAGAATTATCAGAATTTAAAGATGAAATAGAAGATTGGATTATTAAAGAATTTGAAAAAATTGGATTGGATACTGCTAAAAGTGTATTGGAAAATAATCTTGCAGAATTAGTAAAAAGAACCGATTTAGAAGAAGAGACCATACAAGAGGTATTAAATATATTAAAAGAAGAATTTGATGATTAAGTAGTAATTTTATCATGCATTTTTAAATTTAAAGTGAAAAACAGGAGAAAGCATTTATATGTCTGAAGTAAAAACAATGAGACTTAATAAAGTACTACGTGAATTCAATATTTCATTGGATCGAGCTGTAGAATTTTTAAGCTCTAAAGGTTACGAGGTGGAGTCTCGACCTACCACGAAAATTTCTAATAAAGAATACCAATTGATGTTTGAAGAGTTTCAAACAGACAAAAGTAAAAAGGTAGCCTCTAAAGAAGTTGGTGAAGAGAAAAGAAAAGAGAAGGAAGAAATTCGTTTAGCTTCTGAGCGCGAGTTTGAAGAAAGGCAGCAAAGAATTGAAGCTTCTAGAAAAGTTATAAAAGCTGAAGTTAAGCTTGAAGAACCTAAGACACATGGAAAAATCGATCTTAATACAAAAAAACCTAAAGAGAATAAGAAAGAGGTTGTTAAAAAAGAAGTTTCTGCTCCTGTAAAAGAAGAAACTACTGTAAAAGAAGAAAAAATTGTTGAGCCTAAAATAACTAAAGAAGCGCCAAAAGTAATTTCTAAAGAAGCTATAAAAATTGTTAAAAAAGAAGTTTCTACTCCTGTTAAAAAAGAAAATCTAGCAGTTAAAAAAGAAGAAAAAAATCTCGAAACTCCTCCTCTTAAAAAAGAAATTTCAAATATTAAAACTTTTGATCATAGTAAAAATCCAGATGTAATAAAAGATCCAGAGTCAGTAGTTACTCAATATAAAAGACTAGATGGCCCAAGAATTATTGGTGAAAAAATAGATTTAGCACAATTTAAAAAGCCGGAAAAGAAAAAAAAGGTTACTAAGGAGGCGGATAAAGAGAAAAAAAGTAAACGCAGAAGAATAAGTAAAAGCCCTCCAAAAGGAAGTCGAGTTGGAAACCAACCAAGTAATAGAAAAGGAATTCGTAAAAAAATTGCACATACTCCAAAAGAAGAGCCTAGTGAAGCTGATGTACAAAAACAAGTACGAGAAACTTTGGAGAAACTTCAAGGTAAATCTTCAAAAGGAAAAGGAGCTAAGTATAGAAAGGATAAAAGAGACGTACATCGTCAAAAAACAGAAGATGATCAAGCGATACAAGAAGCAGAAAGCAAATTACTTAAAGTAACAGAATTTGTTACTGTAAGTGAGGTTGCAACAATGATGGATGTATCAGTAACACAAATTATTTCTACTTGTATGTCATTAGGAATGATGGTGACTATGAATCAACGTTTGGATGCTGAGACTTTAACTATAGTTGCAGATGAATTTGACTACGAGGTAGAGTTTATAACATCAGATATTGAAGAAGCAGTTCAAGTTGAACAAGATTTGCCAGAAGATTTAATACACCGAGCTCCTATTGTAACAGTAATGGGTCATGTAGATCATGGTAAGACTTCATTATTAGATTATATACGTAAAGAAAACGTAATTGCAGGAGAGTCTGGAGGAATCACACAACATTTAGGTGCTTATAGTGTAACTTTGGAAGATCATCAACAAATTACATTTTTAGATACACCTGGACACGAAGCGTTTACAGCTATGCGAGCCCGAGGCACACAGGTAACTGATTTAGTGATTATTGTGATTGCAGCAGATGATGCAATTATGCCTCAAACTAAAGAAGCAATAAGTCATGCTCAAGCAGCAGGAGTGCCCATAATATTCGCAATAAATAAAATAGACAGATCGGTATCTAATCCTGAAAAAATTAAAGAAGGTCTTGCTCAAATGAATTTATTAGTAGAAGATTGGGGTGGTAAAATTCAATCCCAAGATATTTCTGCAAAAACTGGTGTTGGTATCAATGAATTACTAGAAAAAGTATTATTAGAAGCCGAATTACTTGAACTTACTGCGAATCCTGAAAAATTCGCAAACGGTACCGTGGTTGAAGCATTTTTAGATAAGGGTAGAGGTTATATTTCAACGATATTAGTTCAAGGGGGAACATTGAAAATTGGTGATTATATGCTGGCTGGACAATGTAGTGGTAAAGTAAAAGCAATGCATGATGAGCGTGGGCATAAAGTATATGAAGCTGGGCCTGCAACACCAATATCAATTTTAGGATTGGATGGAGCTCCGCAAGCCGGTGACAAGTTCAATGTTTTTGAAGATGAACGTGAAGCAAAATCAATAGCATCTAAACGAACGCAATTACAACGTGAACAATCTGTAAGAACTCAACGTCATATTACCTTAGATGAAATTGGCCGAAGAATTGCGCTTGGGGACTTTAAAGAATTGAATGTAATTCTTAAAGGTGATGTGGATGGATCTGTTGAGGCATTAACAGACTCTTTCTTAAAATTATCAACAGACGAAATACAAGTAAATATTATACATAAAGCGGTTGGAGCCATTACAGAAAGTGATGTTTTATTAGCTTCTGCTTCCGATGCGATTATTATTGGATTTAATGTGCGACCTATGGGGAATGCTCGTCAGATTGCTGATAAAGAAGAAATCGATATCAGAATGTACTCCATTATTTATGCTGCGATTAACGACCTGAAAGATGCCATGGAAGGGATGTTGTCTCCAGAAATGAAAGAAGAAATTACAGGTACTGCTGAGATTAGAGAAACATTTAAAATTTCTAAAGTAGGAACTATTGCAGGTTGTATGGTTCTAAGTGGAAAAATTTATAAGGATGCTGAAATTCGATTAATTCGTGAAGGAGTAGTTGTATATACAGGAAAATTATCTTCATTAAAACGATTTAAAGATGATGCTAAAGAAGTAGCAAAAGGGTATGATTGTGGAATGCAGGTTAAAAACTACAACGATATTAAAGAAAATGACATTATTGAATGTTTTAGAGAGGTGGCTGTTAAGAAGAAACTTAAATAATATTCTTTTAAATAAAACAATATCAAAAAAAAACGGCTTAAAGCTGTTTTTTTTTGATTCATAATTTTTGATGTATAATTTTATGTTATAATTAATAAGCTTCCTTCCTTATAGGAAATGGATTAATTATTCAATATTATTAATTAAAATTAATCATTATAAAAAATTATTTTTAATTTCTGTCTGGTTTTAATATAAATGCTGATGGAAATTTGTCTTTAATTTTTAACCTTGTGCGATCTGCTTCAAAACGAGAACTAAAACTTCCAACC
>JAQWNL010000008.1:0-16892 GCA_029268635.1 Flavobacteriaceae bacterium | reverse complement strand
ACAACAGGAAGATTTGCTTGATATTCTTTTATTTCTGCTAAAGTTTCAATACCAGTTAGACCTGGCATGTTTTCATCTAAAAAAACAATATCAAAATTTTGTTTTTTAATTTCCTCGAGCGCTTCCATTCCACTTAAGGCTTTTGTGACGCTATAATTTTTTTTTTCAAGGAATATGATATGTGGTTTTAATAATTCTATTTCGTCATCAACCCAAAGTACTTTTATTTCGCTCATATATGTATATTTGTTAATTAATTTAAATTTTAAAAGCAAGTTTCAATTTGTACATCAAAAATAATTCCGAAGTACCTATTAAAATAATATTTATTAATAAAAAAAATTAAAAATTGAATTCGCAAAACAAATTCAAAATAATAAACGATCCAATCTATGGTTTTATTACGATACCAAGTCCACTTATTTTTGAATTAATTGAGCATCGATACTTTCAACGATTGCGTAGAATTTCACAAATGGGTATGTCGTATCTGGTTTATCCTGGAGCCCATCACACTCGTTTCCATCATGCTTTAGGCGCAATGCATTTAATGCAAAAAGCGGTTCAAGTACTACGTTTTAAAGGTGTTAAAATTAGTAAAGAAGAGTCTGAAGCTCTTTATATAGCTATTTTACTTCATGATATGGGGCATGGTCCGTTTTCGCATGCGATGGAGCATAGTATTGTTGACAAAATAGATCATGAGTTTATTTCGTTGCTTTTTATGGACGAATTAAATAAAGAATTTAGTCTTAAATTAACGCTTGCTATTCAAATTTTCAAGAATGAATACCCTAGGAAGTTCCTTTATCAATTAATTTCCGGACAATTGGATATGGATAGAATGGACTATTTAAGGAGAGACAGTTTTTACACTGGTGTTTCTGAAGGAGCTATAAATTCACAACGTTTAATTAGTATGCTAAATGTTTTTGAAGACAAAATTGTAGTTGAAGAAAAAGGAATTTACTCAGTTGAAAAATTTATTCTAGCAAGAAGGTTGATGTATTGGCAGGTTTATTTGCACAAAACTAGTCTTGTAGCAGAACAGTTAGTTAATAGACTTTTAAAAAGAGCAAAAGAACTTAGTAGTAAGGGAATAAAATTAGAAGCAAGTCCCGCTTTAATCTATTTTTTAAACTCAACTGTAACAAAAGGGAATATAAATAATGAAATTTTAGATGTTTTTGCTAAGTTAGATGACTATGATATTATATCTGCTATGAAATCATGGCAATCTGAAGAGGATTTTGTGTTAAGTACTATTTCACAAATGTTACTAAATCGTGATTTATTGAGTATTGAAATCAAGAATCAAGAATTTTCGATTGATAAAATTAAAAATTTAAAAAAAGATTTAATGTCAAAATATAATATCAATAAAAGTGAAGCTTCTTATTTTGTTTTTACTGGACAAATCACTAATCAAGCATATAGTATGGAAAAAGAGACCATTAATTTATATACAAAAAGCGGAAAAGTGATCGATGTGGCAAAAGCAAGTGATCAATTTAACTTAAAAGCATTGTCTAAAAAAGTCATTAAAAATTATATGTGTTTCCCAAAAACCAATTAATAAACCTTTTTTTCTATTTTTGCATTGAAATGAATATTCTTAAAACAAATAAAATTTGAAATTTACAGCAGCTCAAATAGCAGTTATTTTAGAAGGTGAAGTAGAAGGTGATCCTGAAGTAGAGGTATCTAAGCTTTCTAAAATTGAAGAAGGAATATCAGAAAGTTTAAGTTTTCTCTCTAATCCAAAATACACAAAATATATTTATACCACTAAGGCTTCTGTTGTTATTGTAGATAAAAATTTTAAATCCGAAAATAGAGTTAATACAACCTTGATAAGAGTTGAAGATGCTTATAAGTCTTTTTCAAAATTACTAGAGTACTATAATCAATTAAAAATTAATAAGACAGGAATCGAACAACCAGTTTTTATTTCTGAAAGTGCTAATTATGGTGAAAACATCTACATTGGTGCTTTTGCCTATATAGATGATCATGTAAAAATAGGTGATCATGTAAAAATTTATCCAAATGTATATTTAGGTGATCATGTAAAAATTGGTAATAATGTCACTTTATTTTCTGGAGCAAAAATATATTCCGATACACAAATAGGCAATAATTGTGTTATTCATAGTAATGTCATTCTTGGAGCCGATGGCTTTGGTTTTGCACCTAATGAAAAAAGTGAATTTATAAAAGTTCCTCAAACTGGAAATGTGATCATTGAAGATAATGTTGATATTGGTGCAGCTACTTCAATAGATAGAGCCACTTTAGGGTCTACAATTATTAGAAAAGGAGTGAAGTTGGATAATCAAATTCAGATTGCTCATAATGTAGAAATTGGAAAAAATACTGTTATTGCTGCTCAAACTGGAATTGCAGGATCTACCAAAATAGGAGAAAATTGTATGATTGGTGGGCAAGTTGGAATTGTAGGTCACATAAGTATCGGAAACAATGTAAGAATACAAGCGCAAAGTGGAATAGGAAGAAATGTGAAAGACAATGAGACATTGCAGGGATCACCTGCACTTACTTATAATGATTATAACAAGAGCTATGTGCATTTTAAAAACCTGCCTAAAATAATTAATAGACTTGATACCATAGAGAAAAATATTACGAATGACTAACCTAGATATTAAACAAAAAACAATTGTAAAAGAAGTTTCACTATCAGGTGTAGGATTGCATACTGGAAAATGTGTAAACATGACTTTTAAGCCTGCTCCAGAGAACTATGGATATGCATTTGTGCGAATAGATTTAGAGGGAAAACCAGTTATTGAAGCAGATGTAAATTATGTGGTTACTACAGAAAGAGGTACAAATCTTGAAAAAAACGGAGTCAATATAAATACTTCAGAACATGTGTTAGCTGCTTTAGTAGGTTTGCAAATTGATAATTGTATTATCGAACTAAATGCTCCAGAACCTCCTATAATGGATGGTTCATCAAAATATTTTATTGAAATTTTAGAAACAGCTGGTATTATTGAACAAGAAGCTTTTGTTGAAGAATATGTAGTAAAAGAAATAATCTCCTATAAAGATGAAAAAACGGGTAGTGAGATTATGATATTACCATCAGAAAAATACGAACTAACTACCATGGTTGATTTTGGAACTAATATTTTAGGTACTCAAAATGCTTCTATCAATGAAATTTCAGAGTTTAAAAAAGAAATTTCTGATTGCCGAACTTTTAGCTTCTTGCATGAAATTGAAATGTTATTAGATCATGGCCTCATTAAAGGTGGAGATTTAAACAATGCTATCGTTTATGTAGATAAAGAGTTGTCTGCAGAAACAATGAATAAACTTCGGGTTGCTTTTGATAAAAACGATATAGCTGTTAAATCCAATGGAATTTTAAACAACCTTATATTAAATCACCCTAATGAAGCAGCAAGACATAAATTATTGGATGTTATTGGTGATCTTGCATTAATAGGAACTCGAATAAGAGGAAAAGTAATAGCAAATAAACCAGGACATTATATAAATACACAGTTTGCAAAAAAGCTATCCAAAATTATAAAAATTGAAAAAAGAAATAAAGTACCTGTTTTTGACCTAACTAAAAAGCCTATAAAGGATGTCAATGCTATTATGGATATATTGCCTCATAGACCTCCTTTTTTATTAGTAGATAAAATTTTGGAACTTACTGGAAAACATGTAGTTGGACTTAAGAATGTGACTATGAATGAACCTTTTTTTGTAGGTCATTTTCCAGGAGCACCTGTTATGCCAGGAGTATTAATAATTGAAGCAATGGCCCAGGCAGGTGGAATATTGGCATTAAGTGTGGTACCAGATCCAGAAAATTATTTAACTTTCTTTTTGAAAATGGATAACGTTAAATTTAAAAAACAAGTGATTCCAGGAGACACCTTAATTTTTGATCTTGTTTTAGACGAACCAATGAGAAGAGGAATTTGTGTGATGACTGGAAAAGCTTATGTAAATGGATTATTAGTTGCAGAAGCAAAATTAATGGCAAAAATTGTTAAAACTAAAAATTCATAGATGAATCAACCCTTAGCATATGTACATCCGGGAGCTAAAATCGCTAAAAATGTTGTAATAGAACCATTTACTACAATACACAATAATGTAATTATTGGCGAAGGTACTTGGATAGGATCTAATGTAACCATAATGGAAGGAGCTCGTATTGGAAAAAATTGTAATATTTTTCCAGGATGTGTTATTTCTGCGATACCACAAGATTTAAAATTTCAAGATGAAGAAACTATCGTTATAATAGGCGATAATTCAACCTTACGTGAATATGTAACCATTAATCGTGGCACAGTTGATAGAGGTAAAACAGTGCTTGGGAAAAATTGTTTGATAATGGCATATTGCCATATAGCTCATGATTGTATTGTGGGTGATAATTGTATTTTTTCAAATAACAGTACACTTGCAGGACACGTTACTGTTGGTAATTACGCTATTTTAGCTGGAATGACAGCGGTTCATCAATTTTGCACAATAGGTAAACATGCATTTATTACTGGAGGATCTTTGGTTAGAAAAGATGTTCCTCCTTTTGTAAAAGGAGCTCGTGAACCAATGTCTTATGTTGGGATTAATTCTATTGGTTTAAGAAGAAGAGGTTTTAATTCTGAAAAAATTAGAGAAATTCAGAATATCTATAGAACTTTATTTCAAAAAGGATTTAACAATACTCAGGCGGTTCAACTTATTGAAGCCGATATGGAGGCAACAACCGAAAGAGATGAAATCCTTCAGTTTATAAAAAATTCAAAAAGAGGAATAATGAAAGGTTATTTTTCAAATCAATAAATTAAAATAATTATGGCGAGTACTTCAGATATAAGAAAAGGCTTATGTATTAAATATAATCATGATATATTTAAAATTATAGAATTTATGCATGTTAAACCTGGTAAAGGGCCTGCATTTGTAAGAACAAAATTAAAAAGTGTGACTTCAGGAAAAGTAATCGATAATACTTTTTCTGCTGGACATAAAATTGATGAAGTCCGGGTAGAAACTCATAAATTCCAATTTTTATATAATGAAGGGAGTACCTATCATTTTATGAATAATGAAAATTATTCTCAGATTCAACTAGAAAAAGACACCTTAGATAATTCCGATTTAATGAAAGAAGGAGAAACGGTTACTATTCAAATTAATGCTGATGATGATATGCCGCTTTCAGTAGATTTACCAGCTCACGTAATTTTAGAAGTAACAAATACTGAACCAGGAATTAAGGGAAATACCGCAACTAATGCTACAAAACCTGCCATTGTTGAAACTGGAGCAAAAATTAATGTTCCTCTTTTTATTAATGAAGGAGATAAAATTAGAATAGATACTGACAAGAGTAACTATCAAGAACGAATAAAAAAATAATATAATAGCTATAAATGAAATTCTCAACTCCCCAAACCATTGAAGGTATTGCAAGAATTTTAAATTGTGATTATATTGGTGATGCTGAGTTTCCTGTTCTTGGAATGAATGAAATTCATGTGGTTGCATCGGGAGATATAGTATTTGTTGATCATCCAAAGTATTATGATAAAGCTCTAGCTTCTAAAGCAACGATTATATTAATTAATAAAGAAGTATCCTGTCCTGACGGGAAGTCTTTATTAATATCTGATGATCCTTTTAGAGATTTCAATAAATTAACCAATCATTTTAATCCCTTTATTGCAGCTACTGCAACTATTTCAATATCTGCAATTATTGGTAATAATACGGTTCTGCAACCCAATGTATTTGTTGGAAATAATGTTAAAATTGGTAACGATTGTATCATCCATTCTAATGTGTGTATTTATGATAATGCAATCATAGGAAATAATGTAACCATTCATAGTGGAACCATATTAGGAGCTGATGCTTTTTATTATAAAAATAGACCTGAGAAATTTGACAAACTTTTAAGTGGGGGAAATGTGGTTATAGAAGATCATGTAGATATTGGTGCATTATGTACTATTGATAAAGGAGTAACTGCTTCAACAACCATCGGAGAAGGTTCTAAAATAGATAATCAAGTACATGTTGGTCATGATACAGTAATAGGAAAACGATGTTTAATTGCCTCACAGGTTGGAATTTCTGGATGTGTCATCATTGAGAATTTTGTTACAATTTGGGGACAAGCTGGTGTTACAAGTGGTGTTACGATTGGTGAAAAGTCAGTAATTTCTGCTCAAAGTGGTGTTAGTAAATCATTAGAAGGTCATAAATCTTATTTTGGTACTCCAGCTGATGATTTTAGAAAAAAATATAAAGAAATTGCTGCTATTAGGTTGATACCTGAAATAATGGATAAATTAGATAAATTAAAATGAGTAGCTCTTCAAAGCAACTTTTAAAAGATTTTCATCAAGCAAATATTATTAATGACGAAACCATTTTAGTAAACTATTTTCATAAAGATTTAGTTTTAATTGGAATATTACAGATGGATTATCTATTATTCATTAATAACGATATAATCGCGTTTTTTTTTAGAAATTAGAAGGACTTATAATGATTTAAGAATAGAAATAAGCCATTTGTTACATGACGGTAACTAGGTTGCCATTCAATACAGATACTATGCTTACACTCTTGAGAATTCAGATTAAGAACTTGGAATCTCCCATTTTAAAGGAATATGGGAGGTTAAAGTTGATAAAATGTATTGGTGACATTTGCTTAGTCAACCAGTTACTGAAATGGATGACACTAAAGATTCATACCATAATTTAAAGTGTGAAATGCGTTAAAACTTTTAAAAAAAAGTATATTCGCACATATAAAAAATTAATAAATATTTCATATAAATGAGTGTTTTAGTAAATAAATCTTCAAAGATAATTGTACAAGGATTTACTGGTGGAGAGGGAACTTTTCATGCAGGTCAGATGATAGATTACGGAACCAACGTAGTTGCTGGAGTCACCCCTGGAAAAGGTGGACAAACTCATTTAGATAAACCAGTTTTTAATACGGTTGCAGAAGCGGTTGAAAAAGTTGAAGCTGATACTTCTATTATATTTGTGCCTCCTGCATTTGCAGCTGATGCTATAATGGAAGCTGCAGAAGCTGGAATTGAAGTAATTATAACTATTACAGAAGGTATTCCTATTTCTGATATGATTAAGGTTTCAGATTATATAAAAGATAAAGACTGTAGATTGATTGGACCAAATTGTCCTGGAGTTATAACTCCAGAAGAAGCAAAAGTTGGTATAATGCCAGGTTTTGTATTTAAAAAAGGAAATATAGGTCTAGTATCTAAATCAGGTACTTTAACTTATGAAGCTGCCGATCAAGTTGTAAAACAAGGTTATGGAATTTCAACAGCTATTGGAATTGGTGGAGACCCTATTATTGGGACTAGCACAAAAGACGCAGTAAAGATGCTAATTAACGATGAAGATACAAATTGTGTCGTCATGATTGGTGAAATTGGAGGAAACTTAGAAGCTGATGCTGCTAAATGGTATAAAGAGAGTGGAAGTAAAAAGCCTATAATTGGTTTTATTGCTGGAGAAACTGCTCCTTTAGGAAGAACTATGGGACACGCTGGTGCAATAGTTGGAGGAAGTGATGATACAGCCCAAGCAAAAAAGAAAATAATGAGGGCACATGGAATTCATGTAGTAGATTCTCCTGCTGAAATCGGAAAAAAAGTAAAAGAAATTTTAGCTTAAAATTATAAAGATTAGAATATAAAAAAGAGCTAATTATTAGCTCTTTTTTTATGTCAAACTTCTATTTTTTCTATCTTTTTCTTTATTGCTCTAAGTCCATGCTCATATTTTTTTGATACTATTTTTTTGAAAAAAATAAAATTCATCCGTATTAGTTCATATTGGACTAATAACTTATTATATTAGTGCTTGTAATTTTTAAAAGCTAATTATATTATTTTGAACTAGTATATTAAAATAGTCTATACTCAAAGGAATGATTAACAACGGATAGTAAGTAAACAAAAAAAATAAAGAAAGATACATGAAATTATTAGTAGGTAAAACAGCAATTATTACTGGAGGTAGCAGAGGAATTGGTAAGTCAATTGTTGAATTTTTTGCAAAACATGGTGCTAATGTAGCATTTACATACAGCTCATCTGTGGAATCAGCAAAAGCTATTGCAGCTGAAGCCTCTAAAGAAGGAGTAAAGGTAAAATGCTATAAAAGTGACGCTTCTAATTTTGATAATGCTCAAAATTTAGCTGCTGATGTTCATAAAGAATTTGGATCTATAGATATTTTAATAAATAATGCTGGGATTACAAAAGATAACCTTTTGATGCGAATGAGTGAAGAAGATTTTGATCGTGTTATTCAAGTTAACTTAAAATCTGTTTTTAATATGACTAAAGCAGTTCAACGTATAATGCTGAAACAGCGAAAAGGGTCTATTATTAATATGAGTTCTGTAATTGGTTTAAAAGGAAACGCAGGTCAAAGTAATTATGCAGCTTCAAAAGCTGGTGTTATAGGTTTTACAAAATCAATGGCAATAGAATTAGGTTCTCGAAATATTAGGAGCAATGCTATAGCTCCAGGGTTTATTATTACTGAAATGACAGAAAAATTAGGTGAAGAAAATATTAAAAAATATTATGAAACTATTCCCTTAAAGAGATTAGGGACTCCCGAAGAAGTTGCAAACACCTGTGTATTTTTAGCTAGTGATATGTCTGCATATATTACTGGTCAAGTTTTAAATGTTGATGGCGGTATGCTTACGTAAAGTGACTAAATTTAGCTTTATAAGATTTACCTGTTTTTATAAGTGGTCATGTCTTAACAAATAATTAGATGACTACACAAACTATATTATATATCCTTATTGCTATTATAATTTCAATTGTATTGGCAGTTTTTATGTATGCCTATAAAACAAAATTTTCAAAAAACACTGTATGGATATACTGTTCTTTAAGGTTTGTTACCATATTCTCAGTTTTATTATTACTGATAAACCCTAAATTTAAAACGGAGACTTATTCTATAATAAAACCTAATCTTCCTGTTTTAATTGATAATTCTGAATCTGTATCTGAATTAAATCAAGCCACAAACGTTTCTGATTTTGTCACAACTCTTAAGGCTAATGAAGATTTAAATAAAAAATTTGACCTTTCATTTTATACTTTTGGGAATGAATTTAAAATTAATGACTCCTTAACTTTTGATGAAAAAAATTCTAATATTTCGGAAGCTTTATTATTAATAAATCAATTATTTAAAGATGAAGTTGCTCCAACAGTATTAATTACTGATGGAAATCAAACCTTAGGTAATGATTATGAATTTAGTTCATTAAACTTTAAAAATAGAATATACCCTGTAGTTATTGGTGATTCTACAAAATATATAGATTTAAAAATAGCGCAATTAAACAGTAATTCTTATGCGTTTTTAAAGAATAATTTTCCAATAGAAGTAATCGTAGTTTACCAAGGTGCAAAAAATATAAGAGCGCAATTTGAAGTTAAAAAAGCCACTACAACTGTATATAAAAAGAATATTTCATTTACAGAAAATAAAAATACCAAAATATTAGATTTTACGTTGCCAGCTTCTAATGTTGGATTTCAAAAATATACAGCACAAATTAATCCAATTTCTGAAGAAAAAAATAAAATAAATAATAGCAAACAATTTGCCGTAGAAGTTATTGATCAATCCACAAATATACTTATAGTAAGCGATATTATTCACCCGGATATTGGAGCTATAAAAAGGTCTATTGAAGTTAATAAACAAAGAAAAGTTAGTATTAAAAAACCTTCTGAAGCCTTATCATTAATAGTTGATCATCAATTAATAATCCTTTATCAACCCAATCAAAATTTTGCTAAAATTTATTCTGAACTCGATAAATTAAATAAAAATACCTTGGTTTTTACTGGAGAAGAAACAGATTGGTATTTTCTGAATAGCATACAGGATAAATATATAAAAGAAGTGAGCAATCAATCTGAGAATGTTGTGGGTATTTTAAACCAAAATTATAGTGCTTTTGCACTTGATGAGCTTGATTTTTCAGATTACAGACCATTAATTACTTTATTTGGAGCTTTAGAAATACTAGTTCCTCATGATATTATATTAACACAATTTATCGATGAATTCGAAACAGGAATACCATTGCTAGCCACCACTGAAATAAATGGTATTAGAAATGCGATTTTTGATGGAGAAGGTATTTGGAAATGGAGAGCACAATCATTTATTGATTCTAAAAACTATAAAGAATTTGATGATTTTTTTGGAAAAGTTATTCAGTATTTGACATCTAATAAAAGAAGGAGTCGCCTAGAAATTTCTTATGAAAATTTTTACTATAACAATAATGCTATTCGAATTTCAGCTCAATATTTTGATAAAAACTTTGTATTTAATTTGAATGCAAATTTATCCATTTTAGTTACAAATATAGATACTAAACAAAACTCTGAATATCCATTATTATTGAAAAGAAACTATTATGAAATTGATTTAAGCAATTTGGAGGCAGGTGAATATGAATTTAAAGTTTCCGTAAATAATGATATTGTATTAACTCGAAATGGAGCATTTACTATATTAGATTTTAATACAGAACAACAATTTTTAAATGCGGATGTAGCAAAACTATCAAGATTATCAATAAATACAGAAGGGAAGAACTATTTTATTTCTGATGCTTTGTCATTAATAGATTCTCTTATTAAGGATGATACTTTTAAGCAAATTGAGAAAAGCGAAGAAAAAATCGAACCTCTTATAGAATGGATATACTTATTAGGACTAATACTCTTATCTTTGTCAACAGAATGGTTTCTGCGAAAATATAACGGACTCCTATAACAATTATTAACAAACTAAAAAAAACAAAATGGAAAAATTACCGAAAATTGGAATACCAGTAATTATATTATTAATACTAGTCATAGTTATTGTTGCAAAATCTGCAATAACTATAGGATCTGGAGAAGCTGGAGTGTTGTATAAAACATTTGATAATGGAGTAGTAACAGATAAGCCTGCGTTAGGTGAAGGGTTTCATATTATAGCGCCTTGGAATAAAGTTTTTATCTATGAAGTAAGACAACAAGAAATAGTTGAGAATATGCAAGTATTATCTTCTAACGGACTAGATATTAAGTTAGAGGCTTCTGCTTGGTTTCAACCAGACATCAGCAATCTTGGTTATTTACACCAGCAAAAGGGTCAAAATTATGTATCAAGAGTGTTGCAACCAGCGATTCGTAGTGCAGCAAGAAGTGTTGTAGGACGTTACACGCCAGAGCAATTGTATTCTAGTAAACGCGATGCCATTCAGATTGAAATATTGGAAGAAACTCAAAATATTGTGTCTGATCAATTTGTGCAATTAAACGAAATTTTAATACGTGATGTTACTTTACCGTTAACTATTAAAGATGCTATTGAACGTAAATTAAAGCAAGAACAAGAATCTTTAGAATATGAATTTAGATTAGTAACTGCTTCAAAAGAAGCTGAAAAAGTAATTATTGAGGCGAAGGGTAAAGCAGAATCTAATAGAATTTTAAGTGCATCTTTAACCGATAAAATACTTCAAGATAAAGGGATAGATGCAACGATAAAATTATCGGAATCTCCAAATACTAAAGTAATTGTTATTGGATCTGGTGATTCTGGTTTGCCATTAATATTAGGTAATAATTAACGTTCTATTGTATTTCATAACAAAAAAAACCTCTTACATTAATTTGTAAGAGGTTTTTTTATTCTTTCTTAGCTAGAGAAAACATTGATAACAAATAGACAATTTTTAGTCTATGCAGGCTTAGTTAGTATGTAACTAAAATAGATGTATTTGTTAGATACAAATTGATTGTATGTTTCCGAACCAATGGTTTCACTAAAATTTAAAGCTATTTTATTAAGGAACTTTGGTGTTAATTTTTTTACAAGGCTGCGTTTTCTAGGATCATCAAGTTCTAATGCAGTTATTACTTCTTTCCTAATTTATAAACTTGATTACGTATTTTTTGAGCCCATTCTGAGTCAGAAGCTCTTTTATCTAAAGAGTTATGAGCTATTGGATTTCCAATATTAATTTTTATAATTTTATTTCTTTTCTTAAACATTTCGCCTGGTAATAATACTAACTCTATGTTTTGACTAATTCCAAACCATTTTCTAATTCTATAAACCGAATAAAATAAGTTTGAATTTTTTCCATGAATATAAAAAGGAACAATATCTCTTTTGTGTTGTTTAGCTTTTTTAATAAAACTTTTTTTCCAAACATCATCTTGAATTTTACCAGCTGTAATTCTTGATACTGCACCAGCAGGAAAATGAGTAATTGGCATGTTACTTTGGTAGGTGTTTTTTAGAGCTGTAATATGTTCTTTTGATGATTGTCTGTAAACATTTACTGATATAATAAAAGGCTTTAAATGTGGTATAAAATCAAATGCATCATTAGCAATGGCCTTTAAATTTCCATACTTGTGGTTTACAATAGAAGTTAATATTAACCCATCTATGATTCCAAATGGATGATTTGAAACAAAAAAACATTTTTCGTTTTTAGGTAGATTTTCTAAGCCTTCTATTTTTAGAGTAATATTGAGTTCTTTTAATACGCTTTCCAAAAAATCTCCACCAATGTCATCAGAATATTTGTTTAATAATTTATTGATTTGTTTTTCTTTAACAATTTTAGAAATTAATCGAACTACAAAACTTGGAAGTTTAGTTAAGAGTTTTGAATCACTTTCTTTAATTGATTTCGCAACATCAATATATTTTTCTTTAGTAAATTGATTTGTCAATGTATCGAATTTTCTAAATTTTTAAATAAACCTAAGAGTTAGGAATAAGAGGTATTAGTAGGTAATAGAGTATTACTTTAAAGAATGCAATTTACCAAATAAAAAGTAGTATGGTATTATATTAATAAACAAATAAGAAAAAATACCTTTAAAGTAGTTATTTTTTTTCTATATAAAACACTAACTTAAAGTAGAAAGTTTATTTTTCTTCCAAAGTATTATTAATAATATACCAGATATGATAATTAAAACGATAAGTCCTAAAGCAATATTATAATTGCCGTACAGAATATTTCCAGTTGCAAACATGGTGCTATAAACCAATATACATCCTAATACCATCGCTAAAATACCTGAAGGTACAGACCATTTTTTAGTATTTTCTTTTTCTATAAACTCTGTGTCATTAAAAGTATTTAAAACTTTTTTCCAACCAGGACCACCAGGAGTTGTTTGCTTATAGAATTCTCTTAATGTTTCATCTTTTTCAGGTTTAGTTAAAAAAGTTACAATAATCCAAACTATAGTAGTTATTAATACGACTAATGGAAATTTCGACCAGGCAGGGAAAACACCTTCAACCAAGCTTCCACCGTCAATTTTGTGATCGAACAATAGGGTTTTAAGTCGCGTAAAGTTTAATAGAATTGAAATGACTCCAGAAGCAAACATTGCAGCTATTTCACTCCAAGCATTTATTCTCCACCAGAACCAACGCAAAATAAAGATTAAACCTGTTCCGGCACCAAACATTAGAATAATTTCAAATAACTGTAATGCGTTTGTTAACACTAATGCTAGTAAAGCACTAAATAACATTAATATTACGGTTGAGATTCTTCCAACATTCACAAGCATTCTTTCAGAAGCATTTTTATCAATATGCTGTTTATAAAAATCGTAAACAATATAGGACGAGCCCCAATTTAAATGTGTTGAAATTGTAGACATATAAGCAGATCCCAATGAAGCAAGAATCAATCCCATCAAGCCTATAGGTAGTTTAGTTAACATTGCAGAATAAGCCAAATCATGTCCTAATTTACTTTCTTCAATATTTGGAAATTCTGTTTGTATACTCGCTAAATCTGGATATAAAACCAATGAAGCCAAGGCTACCAAAATCCATGGCCAAGGACGTAACGCATAATGCATAATATTGAAAAATAAAGTTGCTCCAATAGCATGATTCTCGTTTTTTGCAGCTAACATTCTTTGTGCAATATAGCCACCTCCACCAGGTTCTGCACCAGGATACCATGCACTCCACCATTGTACTGCTAGCGGTATTATAAATATCCCTATCAATGCTTCAGTATCAGAAAAGTCGGGAAAAATAGAAATCTTACCTACAACATTTTCATGTTTAATTAAATTTGCCAAACCTCCAACTTCAGGAAGGTTTACTAAATAATAAGCAGCACCAATAGCACCTGCAATAGCAACAAAAAACAATACAAAATCTGTATAAACAACTCCTCGAAAACCTCCTAAGGCACTAAATATAACTGTTATAGAGCCAGCAATTAAAACTGTTTGTACAGGGCTAAGCCCTAACATTATTTGGCCAATTTTTATAGCAGCAAGTGTAACAGCAGCCATTGCCATAATATTGAAAACTACCCCTAAATATATCGATCTAAAACCTCTCAGGAAATGTGCAGGTTTACCTCCATAGCGAAGGTCGTAAAATTCTAAATCAGTATTAACATCGGATCTTCTCCACAGTTTTGCATATACAAAAACAGTAAGAAGACCTGTTAATAAAAATGCCCACCATACCCAGTTACCGGAAACTCCATTGTTTCTTACAATATCTGTTACAAGATTTGGAGTATCTGTTGAAAAAGTAGTCGCTACCATTGAAAATCCTAGTAACCACCAAGGCATATTTCTATTGGATAAGAAATATTCAGAAGTACTCTTACCAGATTTTTTTGAAACAATAATACCTATTGCTAGTATAAGCGTAAAAAAAGATATAATTATTATCCAATCAAGGGGAGCTAATTTCATAAATAGTATTTTTTATTTAAATAATTGCGCTTGATCCATGCCATCATCTCGTTTGATTCGTCCAGTAAAAAAATATTAATTCTTTAATTTTATCAATATCTGAAGAAGTTAATTTAACCAATAGTTTATAATTGATTTTTTACTATACAAATATAAGTATACGCCAATTACAATTATATAGATGACATGATTATTTATCCAGGCCCATAAATATCCATAGCACCACTTATAAAGAAATTATAAATCATTTGTACTAGAATACCAATTAAGGGTACTAAAAATAAAGTTTTTGCTATTTGTTTTCTCATTAATAAAGCAATTGAAGCTAAAATACCTCCAAATAATGCAATAGCAAAAGCAGCGGTTACTTAAATTGGAACGTTATCGTAAAGAGCTTTTTCTACTATAGTTAATAAAGCTTTGGCTTCATCTGTCATATAGGCTTGACCTAAATAAGCCATAACTCCCATTAAATACCAAATAAGTGCAATTACAGCAATAATTAAAAATGCTGCTTTAGTTCTGTTTGTTGATGTCATAATTAATTAGTTTTAAGTAATTATTATATTTTTCAATTTGATGAATTTTAAAATACTTTTCAAATTATTGATTTATTGAACTTTATGAGGTTTATATTTTTTAGTATCTTTCAAATAAAAATAAGAGATGGCTGCGATACAAAAATCAATTTTTTCCTTTTTAAATCAATTGAAAACAAATAATAATAGGGATTGGATGACGGAACATAAAAAGGAATATCAATCCAATGAAAAATTATTAAAACAATTTTATGGTTCAGTTCAAGATAGTTTGAATATTACTGATGAAATTTCAAAATTAAAAGTCTTTAGAATTAATAGAGATCTCCGATTTAGCAAAAATAAAACTCCTTATAATATTCACCGAAGTACAAGTTTTAGTAGGGCAGGAGCCAATAGAAGAGGAGGCTATTATTTAAGGATTGAGCCAGGAAAATCTTCTATGGCTGGAGGTTTTTTCTCTCCAGAAACTCATGACTTGTTAAGAATAAGAAGAGAGTTTGAAATGGACGCAACTGAAATTAGAACAATTCTTAATCAAAAAGAATTTAAAAAAGCTTTTACGGGATTTAATCAAGAAAATAAATTAAAAACCGCTCCTCGCGATTTTAATAAAGATGGTAAAAATATTGATTTAATAAAATTGAAAAATTATTTTGTAGCTCATCGTTTTACAGACGATGAAGTATTGTCGAAAGATTTTGAAGATCGATTAATGCACCATTTTTTATTACTTCGTCCTTACTTTGATTATATGAGTGAGGTATTAACAACTGATTTTTATGGTGTTTCGATATTGTAGTTAGTTTACATAATCTAGCTCTAATAATTGTATGTTTTGTTTTAAACGTTCTTTTACAATACCCATCATTCTTTTGTTTATCGCTGATAAATTACTTATGTATTTTCGATGCTCTTCAATTGTAAATTGACCTATCAGGATTCCCTTCAATGAATTTCTAAACTTCATATCTTTATGAATAGCATTTTCAATATAATCGATGCGTTTTTCAACGGAAAGGTCATAAAATACATTTTTATGCTTTTTTATATAATGTTTAAAAACTTCCACTAATAAATTATTTTGAAGTTTTGCAATAGGCCGGATTGTTTTATTCTGAAAATATTCTTCTTCAGACATTAATAAAGTCACTTTTGCATTTGGAATTTCTGGTCTAATTTTCAGTAAAGAAGTGTCGCGTGAATCCATGAATTTAACTTTTATTAAAAATATAATTTAATAACTACTTATTCTAATCCAGCTAAAATAGTTATACACCTATTTTTTAACAATTATTGAAATAAAAAATAGCTACTAAAAAATGTCATTCAGAACGACTGAAGAATCTCTTAAATTAAGAAACAATGATTCTTCAGTTATTTACATTCTTTCTGAATAACAGTTATTTTTCTAAAAACTCTTTTTTGCTTTTTAGTGTAGTTTGTTCCTTTCCACTTTTTTCTAAATAAGAGTTAAATTTCTTTACTTCCTTATT
>JAQWNL010000007.1:0-8983 GCA_029268635.1 Flavobacteriaceae bacterium | reverse complement strand
AGATGGGTTTCGCTCCAATATCTCTTGGTAAAGAGCTACAAAAAATTCGGCACATACTAGAGAACCTCCTGGATGTCCTGAGTTTACTTTATGTACTTGACGTAAAATATCTCTACGTACTTGTACAACTAAATCATTTAAGTGATTAATATCTGGCATATTGTTGTTTTTCTGATTCAAAAATAGACTTTTGATCTCCTTGTTCAAAATGGAATTCAAGTCAGTTATTAACGATTTAAGGAATTTAGTTAACAGAAAGAAATGAAATTTGTTAAAAGGAAATTATACCTTCCACTTCTACTCTTTAAAACCACAAATCATTTTATATTTGCTGGTTCCTATTAGTTAAGATAGGAAACCTAAAATATTACAATGCAATTCGATTTAAAAGCAACAGATACTTCAACCTTAGCAAGAGCTGGAACTATTACTACTGATCACGGTATTATTGAAACACCAATTTTTATGCCTGTCGGTACAGTAGGAACAGTTAAAGGTGTGCACCAAAGAGAATTAGAGCAGGATATCAATCCAGATATTATTTTAGGTAATACCTATCATTTATACTTAAGACCAACAACAACAATTTTAGAAAAAGCTGGAGGAATTCATAAATTTATGAATTGGAATCGTAATATCCTTACCGATAGTGGAGGATACCAGGTTTATTCTCTTTCAGCAAATAGAAAAATTAAAGAAGAAGGGGTTAAGTTTAAGTCTCATATTGATGGTAGTTATCATACGTTTACTCCAGAAAATGTGATGGAAATACAGCGTATAATTGGTGCAGATATTATCATGGCGTTTGATGAATGTACTCCTTATCCTTGTGATTATCAATATGCAAAAAGATCGATGCATATGACGCATCGATGGTTGGAACGCTGTTTAACTCATCTAGATAAAACTCCTTTAAAGTATGATTATGGACAAACATTTTTTCCTATTGTTCAGGGTAGTACTTATAAAGATTTAAGAAAACAATCAGCCGAATATATTGCATCTGTTGGAGCTGAAGGAAATGCAATTGGAGGACTTTCTGTTGGAGAACCTGCCGAAGAAATGTACGAAATGACTGCTGTTGTTACAGAAATTCTTCCAAAGGACAAACCTAGGTATTTAATGGGTGTTGGAACTCCTATTAATATATTGGAAAATATTGCTTTGGGAATAGATATGTTTGATTGTGTGATGCCTACACGAAATGGTAGAAATGGAATGCTTTTTACAGCTTTTGGTTCTATAAATATTAAGAATAAAAAATGGATAGATGATTTTTCTGAGATAGATTCTATGAATATTACCTGGATTGATACCGCATATAGTAAAGCTTATTTGCGCCATCTTTTTACAGTTAACGAAATGTTAGGTAGGCAAATAGCAACAATCCATAATCTTGGTTTCTATTTATGGTTGGTTCGTGAAGCGAGAAAGCATATATTAGCGGGAGACTTTGGAGTTTGGAAAAGTAAGATGGTAAAACAAATGGATAATAGGTTGTAATACATGTTAAGTATACTCGATAGATATATATTAAAAAGATATATAGGTACTTTTACCTTATTACTATTGCTCTTTATACCTATTGGGATCACTGTTAATCTAGCAGAAAAAATTGATAAAATTTTGAAAAACGAAGCTCCTTTTATAGAGGTAGCTGAATATTATATCTATTTTACTATCTATTTTGCTAATTTATTATTTCCTTTATTTTTATTTCTTTCCGTAATTTGGTTTACTTCAAAGCTAGCAAATCATACCGAAGTAATTGCATTTTTAAGCAGTGGTGTTTCCTATTATCGTTTTCTGCGTCCATATATTATTGGAGCTACAATTATTTGTATTGGAGCTTTAATTATGGGAATGTATTTAGCTCCTATGGCAAGTAAAGGCTATAATGAGTTTATATATAAGTATATAAATAAAGGTGCAAATGATAGAACTCAAACCAATGTATATCGACAAATAAATGACAATGATTATATCTATGTAAGTTATTTTAATGTAAAGGATAAAACAGGAGAAAAATTTACTTTAGAGCACTTTAATGGAAATCAGCTGGAATATAAGATTAAAGCTGATAAAATAGATTATAATGAAACTGATAGCACCTATTCATTATATAAATATTTAAAAAGAACCATTACTGCAAATGGAGATATCTTAGATTCTCAAGCTAAAAAAGATACTACTTTTAGTTTTGATTTAGAAGATTTAACTCCAGTAATGTATATAGCAGAAACTTTAAATTACACAGAGTTAAATACATTCATTGAAAGAGAAAAAAAGAGAGGTTCTTCATACATTAATAGGTATGAAATGGTGCGATTTAAACGTTGGAGTTTACCTATATCTGCTTATATATTAACCATTATAGCTGTTGCTGTTTCTTCCGTTAAGAGAAGAGGAGGAATGGGAGCTAATTTGGCTATTGGAATGGGTATAGGGATGATTTTTATTTTCTTCGATAAAATATTTGGAACGATGGCTCAACAAAGTGATTTCTCACCTATTGTTGCTAGTTGGTTTCCTAATTTTGTATTTGCAATATTAGCGATATATTTACTTCGAAATGCAAAACGATAAGCTTTTAAATTATTTTCATTTACATTTTATTGTCTTCATATGGGGTTTTACGGCCGTATTAGGCGATTTAATTACAATAGAAGCATTTCCATTGGTATGGCACCGTATGTTATTAGGATCCCTGTTTGTTTTAATCTATATAATTTACAACAAAGGAATGTTAAAAGTTTCTTTGCGATCACTAATAAAATTTGCTTTTATTGGATTAATAATAGCCTTGCATTGGTTAGCATTTTTTAGTGCAGTTAAAGTTTCTAATGTTTCAATAACCTTAGCGATGATGTCAACGGGAGCTTTCTTTGCTTCATTTTTAGAGCCTGTCTTTTTTAAACGAAAAATTATTAGTTATGAAGTAATTTTCGGATTAATTGTAATAATAGGATTGTATATTATTTTTAAAGTTGAATCAGAATATTTATCAGGAATATTACTTGCCTTATTAGCTTCTTTTTTAGGAGCTTTGTTTTCAATATTTAATGGAATGATGGTAAAAAGTCACAATGCATCAGTAATTTCGTTTTACGAATTATTATTTGGCACATTGTTTATTACCATATATATATTATTTACAGATGGATTTGATGGTACTTTTTTTAAGTTATCTGTAAGCGATTGGACCTATTTAATAATTTTAGCTTCTATATGTACCGCTTATGCTTTTATCGCATCAGTTCATGTTATGAAATGGATTAGTCCATATACCGTAATGCTTACTACAAATATGGAACCTATTTATGGAATTTTATTAGCATTATTGATTTTAGGTGAAAAAGAATATATGAGCCCTACTTTTTATGTAGGGACTATAATTATTTTAATAACTGTAGTCATAAACGGAATTATTAAAACAAGAAAAAAAGATTGATTGTTTACAAACAATATCCTTTATATTTGTGTACTATTATTCTAATAACACAAAATAGATACTATGGAATATCTTGACTTTGAACTACCAATTAAAGAGCTAAACGAGCAATATGAAAAAGCTTGTACGATAGGAGCTGAAAGCGATATTGATGTTTCTAATACCTGTGCTCAAATCAAAAAAAAATTAGACGAAACTAAAAAGGATATATATAAAAATTTAACACCTTGGCAACGAGTTCAGTTGTCACGTCATCCAAATAGACCTTATACCTTAGATTATATAAAAGTTATTTGCGGTAATTCTTTTTTAGAATTACACGGAGATCGTAATTTTAAAGACGATAAAGCTATGATCGGTGGTTTGGGAAAAATTGGTGATCAAACATTTATGTTTATCGGTCAACAAAAGGGGTATAACACCAAAACCAGGCAGTATAGGAATTTTGGAATGTCTAATCCTGAAGGGTATCGAAAAGCCTTGAGATTAATGAAATCTGCTGAAAAATTTGGGATACCTGTAATTTCTTTTATTGACACGCCAGGTGCTTATCCAGGACTAGAAGCAGAAGAAAGAGGACAAGGAGAAGCGATTGCAAGAAACATTATAGAAATGACCCGCCTTAAAGTGCCAATTATTGTTGTTATTATTGGTGAAGGAGCTAGTGGTGGTGCTTTAGGTATTGGAGTTGGTGATAAAGTTTTAATGCTTGAAAATACTTGGTATTCTGTAATTTCACCAGAAAGTTGTTCTTCTATACTTTGGAGAAGTTGGGAATATAAAGAACAAGCTGCAGAAGCTTTAAAGTTGACTGCTATCGATATGAAAAAACAGAAATTGATCGATTTAATTCTAAGAGAACCAATTGGAGGAGCGCATAGTAATCGTGAAAAAATATTTGAAATTGTTGCAAATGCAATTACAAAAGAATATAAAGGATTAAAGAACTTATCCCCAAAAGAATTGGTTAAAAATAGGATGAAAAAATATTCAGAAATGGGTGTCTTTAATTCTTAGTTTCAACAGTAACAAACCTTTAAAGAAATCCGAAAAATATTTTTCGGATTTTTTTATGCTTATTAACAATTTATTGGAGTTTTCAACAGTTCAATTGTTAATGAATGGTTAACTTAGATTAATGATTTTATACAACCGAACCCTTCAATTTTATTTACATTCGCTTTATGGAAAAAATTAAATCTCAAGCTTCTTTCTCTAATAAACAAAGTCAGGTTATTTCGTTAGAGAAAGGAAAAATACCTCCACAAGCAACTGATTTAGAGGAGGTTGTATTAGGAGCGATGATGATTGATAAACGAGGGGTTGATGAGGTAATTGATATTTTGCATCCAGAAGTTTTTTATAATTCTGCTCATCAAAAAATATTTGAAGCCATTTTTATGCTATTTAAAGAAGGGCTTCCAATTGACTTATTAACTGTTTCTTCAAAATTAAAAAGTTTAAAAAGTCTTGATTTAATTGGAGGTGATTTTTACCTAATTCAGTTAACTCAAAAGGTATCTTCTTCAGCTCATATTGAGTTTCATGCTAGGATTATTATTCAAAAATACATTCAACGAAGTTTGATTAAAATTTCGAATCAAATTATTGAAGACTCCTACAATGAAAGTACCGATGTTTTCGACTTGCTTGACACAGCAGAATCTAAATTGTATGAAATTACTCAAGGAAATATTAAAAAATCAACTATAAGCGCACAGGACCTTGTAATTGAAGCAAAGAAAAAAATTGAAGAAATTGCTAATAAGGATGGTTTATCTGGTATTCCATCCGGTTTTGCAAAATTAGATAATTTAACTTCCGGATGGCAACCTAGTGATTTAATCATTATTGCTGCTCGTCCTGCTATGGGAAAAACAGCTTTTTCATTATCTATGGCTCGTAATATTTCTGTATTGCATAATATTCCGGTAGCTTTCTTTTCGTTAGAGATGTCATCAATTCAATTAATTACTCGTTTAATTTCTTCAGAAACAGGGTTAAGTTCAGAAAAATTAAGAACTGGAAATCTTGAAAAACATGAATGGGAACAATTAAATGTTAAAGTTAAAAGTCTTGAAAAAGCGCCATTATTTATAGATGATACACCATCGCTTTCAATTTTTGATTTACGAGCAAAAGCTAGAAGGTTAGCTTCACAACATAACATCAAAATGATAATGGTAGATTACCTTCAATTGATGACTGCAGGAGGTGGTCAAAAAGGTGGAAATCGTGAGCAAGAAATATCTACTATTTCAAGAAACCTGAAAGCATTAGCTAAAGAATTAAATATTCCAGTAATAGCATTATCACAACTTTCTCGTGCAGTTGAAACTAGGGGAGGAACAAAACGCCCATTATTATCAGATTTAAGGGAATCTGGAGCGATAGAACAAGATGCAGATATTGTTTCGTTTATTTACAGGCCTGAATACTATAAAATTGACGAATGGGATGATGATGAGCACAGTCCTACTGAAGGCCAAGGAGAATTTATAGTTGCAAAACATCGTAATGGCGGTTTGGATGAAATTAGATTAAAATTCTTAGGACATTTAGGTAAGTTTGAAGATTTAGATGACTTTAATTTTTCTAATGAATTCCATTCAAGAATGAATGCTGCTGCAAATGATGATACTTTTAAAGAAAACTCTTCTGCTTCGCCAGATGAAGCTTTTGGTAGCTCTATGAATAATGATTTATCATCTGGCAATAATGATAATGTTCCATTTTAATTATTTTTCAGAGCACTAATTATTCTTTTTAAAAATTTATGTTAAATAGTTCTTTTTAAATCCTTAGTTACTATTTCGGCTTAAATTTTGTCTGTATCTTAGCTTTATGAGGCATTTTTATATTTTATTATTTACCTTTCTATTTAGTCTACCAGTTTTTGCATCCTACATACTTATACCTATGGATGCTGAAAGTCAGACGGAGCATCTTAAAGCTTATGGGATAACTTATTGGACTCTTGAAAAACAATTAAAAGTTAAATGGTTATTAAATTATAGAGGAGGTTCTTTTTTGTTACCGAATACGGAAGAAATTAAAAAAGAATGCCAAATTAGAGGTATATCATTTGAAGTACTATCGAATTCAAAAACTGAAGAAATATTAAATTTAATAAGTAGCCCTTCTCAAAATATGGAAGCAGTTGTCTTAGAAAAAGCTCCTAGAATTGCTGTCTATTCTCCAAAAGGAAACCAACCTTGGGATGATGCTGTTACCATGGTGTTAACTTATGCTGAAATTCCATACACAGTAATTTATGATGAGGAAGTATTGACAGATCAATTATTACTATTTGATTGGTTGCATTTACATCATGAAGATTTTACGGGGCAATTTGGAAAATTTTATAGAGTCTATAGAGCAGCACCTTGGTATATAAAAAATAAAAAGGAAGCTGAAGCAATGGCAGCAAAATTAGGATATAGTAAAGTATCTCAACTTAAGTTAGCGGTGTCTTTAAAAATAAGAGATTATGTCATTGGTGGAGGGTTTATGTTTGCAATGTGCAGTGCTACCGATAGTTTTGATATTGCGTTAGCTGCAGAAGGTATTGATATTTGTGAAACTATGTTTGATGAAGACCCGAGTGAACCTGGATATCAAAGTAAAATTGATTATAATAATACGTTTGCATTTACAGATTTTATATTGGAAAGAAGCCCTATGGTGTATGAATTTTCATCAATTGATATGACTTCAAAAAGAAAAATTAATAAAGAAATAGATTATTTTACATTGATGGATTATTCAGCGAAATGGGATCCAATTCCTACCATGCTAGTGCAGAACCATACTTCATTAGTAAAAGGTTTTATGGGCCAAACTACATCGTATGCAAGGGAGCAGGTTAAAGCAACTGTTTTAATTTTGGGCGAACAAAAAACAAATGGAGAGGCTCGGTATATTCATGGTATAAAAGGAAAAGGTTTTTTTACTTTTTATGGAGGTCACGACCCTGAGGATTATCAGCATAGAATAGGAGATGCTAAAACAGAATTAGAACTACACCCTAGTTCTCCTGGATATCGTTTAATATTAAATAATGTATTATTTCCCGCTGCAAAAAAGAAAAAACAGAAGACCTAATTATTTATAGACTTATAATAGCTTTGTGGTGGAAGGATGATGATTTCAACCCTTCTGTTTAATTGTTTATTGTCTTTTGTATTGTTTAAGGCTTTAGGTTTGTTTTCTCCATAAGATGCTAATTTATAATCATAGCTTGCTTTTTCTCCAAGCAAGAATTTCAATTCTTTTTCAACTGATAAACATCTTTTTTGAGACAAAGTCAAATTATACGCTCCTTTTCCATCACTGTCGGTATGACCTTCAATTAAAATTGTTGCATTTTTAACTTTTTGAATAGTTTCTGAAAGTTTTTGCAATATAATATCTGCTGATGGTTTAAGTTCATATTTATCAAAATCAAAAAGTAATTCAGTATTAAATGTTATTTTGATAACACAATTAATAGCACCAACAGCATCAATATCTGCACCGGCAGTTTTGCTATTACAGACTTTTTTTTGATCTGTTATTTTAACAAAATAAAAAACTTTTTCTGAAGATATATTTTGATCTTCTAAATCTATAATAGATTTTCCGCCAGTAATATTTCCTGCAAAAATCCAATCATCACCATTTTCAGATCTTTCTATTTTTGCGGCTTCTTTTGAAGGCCCAACTTCAAAAATATACAAATCATTTCCCTTTAGATTCATAAACCCATTATCTGTAAAAGCAACTGTTAGGTTTCCTTTGCAGCCAAGAGACACATAATTTGGGACATCATAGGATATATAATTAGGTGCGTTTAAGGCTTGTGAACTATCGCTATACTTTTTAAAAGGAACAGGTTTTCCTATATTAAACGCTACAATACTATCTGCAAATGAAATTTCACCAAGTGGTATATAAACTGATTCATGACGGTTTATTTTATAAATAGTTGCATTTTGAGAATAGAGATCATTTACAAAAGTAGAAAGTAAAATTGTCCAAAATAAAAATAAAAATCGCATAACCTTCTTTTTAACTAAAATACATAATCTTTTTTAATGTGAGATTTATAAATATGATAAAAAAATCCCACTCGTTAGAGTGGGATTTTAAGTGAAATAAATATGTTATTAATGTCTTATTTTACTTTATTTACGATAGCTTCAAAAGCATCTGGATGGTTCATTGCTAAATCTGCTAGCACCTTACGGTTAAGTTCGATACTATTAGACTTTACCTTCCCCATAAACTGAGAATAAGACATACCGTGTAGTCTGGCACCTGCATTAATACGGGTAATCCATAAGGCACGGAAAGTTCTCTTTTTTGCACGACGGTCTCTATACGAATATAGCATTGCTTTATCAACTGCGTTTTTAGCAACAGTCCATACATTTTTACGTCTTCCAAAGTAACCTTTGGCTAGCTTCATCACCTTTTTTCTTCGGGCTCTTTTAGCAACTGAATTTACTGATCTTGGCATAATTTTTTGTTTTTTTGTAGTAGGCGATTCCT
>JAQWNL010000006.1:0-18657 GCA_029268635.1 Flavobacteriaceae bacterium | reverse complement strand
TTCTTGAGAAACTTACTATTTTGATAAGACATTATAATACCATCTATATTTAAAGATATTTTAAGATCTAATAACGCATAAGGTCTTGCAAATACATCTAATATCACTTTGTTATTTCTAGCAATTTCGTATAATCTTGTTAACTCTAATTCAGTAAATTTATATGCCTTCCAAGGATTTACATTCGATTTATGAAAACCAATAATCGTAAGATCGTATTTTTTTAATTTTTTATTGTATTCATCTGCGGTCTTAGCTTTTACCCAATCAACTTTAGAATATTTTTGTAATTGACTTAAAAAGTGTTCGCCTGAATCATCACCAAATTCAACATAAGCTATTCTAGTATTTTCTAATTTTTTAATAGGAATAATTAAACGATCGTTTTTTAGAACCGTTAATGCATTTTCCATTGCTTTTTCATAAAGTACTTTATCTAATGGAGTATTTAAATCATCCACTAAGTTTTTTAAATTTACAGGTTGATAATTGCTTAATCCAACTTTATATTTTGCGAATAATATTTTCTTAACTGACCGTTCTAAACGAACTTCAGCTATTCTTCCATCATTATAAGCATTCATAATGAGTTGGTGTGCTTTTGGAATACTTTCTGAAATTAACAACACATCGTTTCCTGCTAAAAATGCAGCTAAATCAATTTCTCCAGGTTCTTTAAAATTGGAGGCTCCTTTCATATTTAATGCATCAGTAAAAACCAAGCCATTAAATTCCATCTCTTTTTGTAACA
The DNA here is from genome assembly GCA_029268635.1 of Flavobacteriaceae bacterium. Classification (GTDB taxonomy): domain Bacteria; phylum Bacteroidota; class Bacteroidia; order Flavobacteriales; family Flavobacteriaceae; genus Marifrigoribacter. The sequence continues at coordinate 17,906 of JAQWNL010000006.1, read as the reverse complement.
AACTGGTAACAATACCCTTGGATAAGGAAGAAGGAAAATTAGCTCTAAGTTCTAATGAAGGCACATTTAAATGAGCAATCATTATACTACTCAGGCCTGCCTCTATCAGTCTCTTATAAGGATACAACTCTATACTGTCCAATCGGTTTTTTGAAAAAGAAATGGTTGGTAATGTTTTATGTGAATCCTTTTCAGTATCCCCATGTCCAGGGAAATGTTTAGCATTAGCCAATACTCCAGCACTTTGTATTCCGCGCATATATGCTAACGCTTTTTCAGTAACATTATCACGATCTTCTCCAAAAGAACGATTCCCAATTATAGGGTTGTTTGGATTGGTATTAATATCGACAACTGGTGAAAAATTAATATGCATTCCTATCCTTTTGGTATGCTCACCTATTTGTTTACCTATCTTGTAAATTATTTCATTATTAGTAATGGCTCCCAGTGTCATATTCCAAGGGTAAGCAAAAGTAGAATCCAGACGCATTGCTAATCCCCACTCTGCATCCATTGCCATTATTAATGGAGTTTTTGAAATATCTTGATAATGATTATTTAGTTTTGCTTGACGTTTTGGGCCTCCTTTAGAAAATATGATTCCACCAATGTGTTGGTTTTTAATTAAAGAATCAATTTTATTATTTTTAGATTTAGGATCACTAGAAAAAACATCAACCATAAATAATTGTCCAACTTTTTCTTCAAGAGTCATCGCTTTATAAATACTATCTACCCATTTTTTTTGATTTAACTGGTCTTTTTCAACTAAAAGAGGGTATATCTGTTGAGAAAATCCAGTAAAATAAAAGAATAAAATTAATGAGATTAAAAACAGTTTTTTCATATAAGAAAGATAACAAAAACTATGCTAGAAATCTATTATGCCAACTATCTTTTGCAGGAACTTTCCAATTTTCAATGTAGTCGATTTTTGTATTAACTAAATTATTAAACACAACTGTGTTTTTGGAAACCGATTTTGCTTTTGCCATTTTTTTGAAATCGCTTAAAGATTTATGTGCAATAAAGTCTCCATTATAATAAGTAACATTCATTTTGTCTATTAAATCAATTTCAAATTCTTTTTCTAAAGATTGAATAAAACCCACAGAAGCATCAATACTACAACCTGAAGCTGAAGCATTTTCTTGATTTAATCCTAAAACAATAAAACGATTGTATTTAATTTCATACCCAGCATTCAACTCTTTTCCATGGGCTGTCCATTGTTTTAAAAACTCAATTATTCTAGGTTCTATAATTGCAAGCTCTTCATTACTTAGCTTTCTATTTGATTGATAAATCCATAACCTAGAATCATCTGGTAAATCATTAAAATCTTTTATCATTATTATAATTCATCTGCATTAATAATCATTTCTGCTATATCCAAAACTTCCACTTTTCCTTCTTTCTTTTTAAATTTTATTCCATCGGTTACCATTGTATTACAAAAAGGACAACCAGTTGCAATTATAGATGGTGAAGTTTCAATAGCTTCCTCTGTTCTTTCAATAAATATTTCTTTTTCTCCAGGTTCAGCATCTTTAAACATTTGTGCACCACCAGCACCACAACATAAACCTTCAGATTTACATCTTCTCATTTCAATAAGCTCTACTTCTAATTTTTTAAGTAAATCTCTTGGTGCTTCATATTCATTATTTGCTCTACCCAAATAACAAGGATCGTGATAAGTAATTCTTTTTCCCTTAAATTTACCTCCTTCTACTTTTAGTCTACCTTCATTAAGAAGGCCTTTTAAAAATTGAGTATGGTGCATTACCTCATAATTTCCACCTAAGTTTGGGTACTCATTTCTTAATGTATTAAAACAATGAGGACAGGTGGTAACTATTTTTTTAATTTCATAACCATCCAAAACTTGAATATTCATCATTGCTTGCATTTGAAACAAAAATTCATTTCCTGCGCGCTTAGCTGGATCTCCTGAACAACTCTCTTCAGTTCCCAATACAGCAAAATCAATATTTGCTTTATTTAAAATTTTTACAAATGCTTTTGTAATTTTTTTTGCTCTATCGTCAAAACTTCCAGCACAGCCAACCCAGAAAAGCACTTCAGGTTGTTTCCCTTGAGCCAAAAGCTCAGCCATGGTTGGCACTTTTAATATATTACTCATTTTTCATATTATTCGTTTTTCCAATTCAATCGATCCAATTGATTATAGGGCCAAGGAGCACCGTTATTTTCAATATTAGTCATTGCTATATTAAGCTCATTAGGTGCTGCAGATTTCTCCATAACTAGATATTGACGCATATCTATTATAATAGATAAAGGATCTATGCTTACAGGGCAAGATTCAACACAAGCATTGCAAGTAGTACAAGCCCAAAGTTCTTCTTTGGTAATATAATCTCCTAATAATTGTTTATTATCTGGAATAAATACTCCGTTGGTATCAATGCTTTTTCCTACTTCTTCAAGACGATCTCTTGTATCCATCATTATTTTTCGAGGAGATAATTTTTTACCAGTTTGATTTGCTGGACAATTACTCGTGCAACGCCCACATTCGGTACAAGTATAAGCATTTAATAATTGTGTTCTACTTAAATCTAACACATCACTAGCTCCAAATTTTGCAGGAACTTCTGCTCCATCCAATGGTGTAGCAAAAGGATCGACAGTTGGATCCATCATTAACTTTACCTCATTTGTTACCGATTCTAAATTTTTAAATTTCCCTTTAGGTGATACACTGCCATAATAAACATTTGGAAATGCCAATAAAATATGCAGATGTTTTGAAAAGTATAAATAGTTTAAGAAGATAAATATTCCAGTAATATGCAGCCACCAAGCAGAACGTTCTAAAATTATTAAATTGCTTTGTGAAAGGTTTTCGAAAATGGGTAATAAAAAACTGCTAATTGGAAAACTTCCTGCCTTTGTATAATGTTCAGCTCCTAATGTTTGAAGCTGCAAATCAGTTGCATTCATTATTAAAAATAACGACATTAAAACCATTTCAAAATACAAAATGATATTGGCATCATCTTTTGGCCAACCTTTCATTTCTGGGGACCAAAAACGTTTTATTCTTTTTATATTTCTACGAATCCAAAAAATAATTACACTAACTAAAACTAAAAAAGCTAAGAGTTCAAAAGAAGCAATTAAAATATTGTAAAGCATCCCTAAACCAGAAAAAATGCGATGGGTTCCAAAAAGTCCATCAATGATTATTTCTAAGACTTCAATATTAATAATAACAAAACCAACATATACAACAACATGAAGTATTCCAGCTATTGGCCTAACAACCATTTTAGATTGGCCCAATGCAATTCGAAGTACATTAGCCCAACGTTCTTTTTTATGATCTGAAGCATCAACTTTATTCCCTAATTTAATATTTCGAATTATTTTTTTACTATTTTTTATAAAAAACCCCGAGCCAATAAGAAGAAGAATTAAAAATAGAATATTGGGAAGGTATTGCATCAATTATTTTTTTCGGTTACTTTAGGCTTATATTCTTTTGCTTTCTTTCCGAAAACAGAAATATGAAGATAACGTTTTGGGTTTTCTTTTAAATCTCTTAATAGCTCTTCCAATTCTTTAGAGGCAGCTTCTAGGTTATCGTAGAGTTTTTCGTCATTTAAAAGTTTGCCAATACTACCTTCTCCTTGATCAATTTTCTTCATAAGTGCATCAAAACTTTCTAAGGTAGATTCTAAATTAGAAGCCATTGCTTTAATATTTACTTGTGATAATGAATCTGAAAAACTTGCTAAATTACTAGTAGTTGATTTAAGGTAGGAAAACGTACTATCAAGTTTTGGCTTGTTTTCAATTAGTAATGAGTTTAAATCTGAAGAAACTCCTTCAAAAGATTTCATTGTTTTATTTAAACTTGCAATCGCATCTTTTAAATTATTTTTAGTGTTATCATTTAATACTGAGTTAAAATTGTAAAGTAAAGTATCAAGACCAGAAAGTGTTTTATATATTCTATTCTCCAATGGTTTTAAACCAGAAGTCAATGATTCTAAAATTCCTTGTTCAATTTCACCTTTTAAAGTATCTCCACTTTTAGCAATGTTATTTTTATCTATTGTTGGAATAATAGCTAGGGCATTACCACCTATTACACTGGTGCTATATATACGGACAATACTACTTTTTGAAAATTTAAAATCTTTTTTCAATTTAAAAGTTACTAATAAACTTCCTTTTTTATTTTCAAAATCAATATTTTCAACTTGTCCTATTGCGTAACCATTTATGGTTACAGGTGCAGAAACTGCTAATCCAGCAACATTATTATAAGAAACATAAAAGATCCTTTCGTTAGAAAAAAGATCAGATCCTTTAAGAAAACTATAACCATAAATTAATAATAAAATAGAAAATATGGCAAGTAATCCGGTTTTAACTTCTTTAGCTATTTTCAATGATTTGTATTTTTGATTAAAAACAAATTTATAAATAAATTGATGAATTAGGATTATTTGTCTACAGTATTTAAAACATCAGAAAGTTTTAATTTTTTATCTTCTTTGAAAACGACTATATAACAGGAATTATGTCCTTTTTCCTCCGCAATTTTTTTCATAAGCTGTATTTTATTATAATCTGATGTTTTTCCATAATAATATTTGAATAACTCACCCTCCTCTTCTCTTGAAACACCCATCAATCCTTTAAAGTTATATGACTGCAAGCTTAATTTTTTACTAGAGGCTGCAAGTTGTACTTTAAAGGTGTAGCCTTCAAATTTATTACCTTTAGCAGTTTCAATATTTTTTTTCTGTAGAATATCTTGTTTATTAATATCTCCAGTCGCTAATGATAAACTATTTTTATAAGTTATTATTCCTTTTGCAATTTCTTTAGCCATTTCTTTTTGACCTTTTAAAGAATTTAGATAAGCACCCTCTTTTTTATTAGTTAGAAAACCTGTTTCAATTAAAATACTAGGCATATAACTTTTATAAAGTACCATGAAGCCAGCTTGTTTAACGCTTCGGTCTTTTCTCTTTAAATTATTAGTGAAATTATCTTGTATTAATGATGCTAATAATATGCTTTGATCTAAATATTCTTCTTGCATTAAAGTCATACCTATCAACGATTCAGGAGAATTTGGGTCAAATCCTTCATAATTTTCTTTATAATCATCCTCTAAAAATATCACTTCATTTTCTCTTTTTGCAACTTCAAAATTTGCTTGAGATCGATGTAAGCCTAAAACGAAAGTACTAGCGCCATAGGCATTATTTGTAAAAGCATCACAATGTACAGAAACAAATAAGTCTGCATCTGCTTTATTTGCAATAGGTGCTCTTTCATGTAATTTAATAAACACATCTGTTTTGCGAGTATAAATTACTTTAAAATTAGATTCTGCTTCTAAAATTTTTCCAATTTCAAGAACAATATTTAAAACAATATTTTTCTCTTTATAGCCATTTCCTGTATTACCAGGATCATTTCCTCCGTGTCCCGCATCTAATACTACAATGAATGGCTTTTCTGTATTATTTGTAATAATATTAAACGAATATGAAGTAAGAAAGACTGCTATTAGTAGAATAAAATAAAATAATTTGTTTTTCATGAGCATTTCCCATTTGTTATTTATGCTTAACGTATTGATTATAGTAGTAGTATTATTAAAAATTTCCTTTTAAAAAAAATCACATATAAAATATGCTTATTTTTGAAGTTGTAACTCTAAGAAAATAGATGTACAATACAAAGCCAAATTTACAAAAAAAAGGTATCGTAGCATTGCAAACTTTTAAGCATTTTTTATTAGCACCATTTTCACTGCTGCTTTTATGCAACACTTTTTTGTATTCTCAAGAAACTTCTACTAAAAACAAAACTTTAATTCCTATAAGAGAAGTAGAAGACACTATTAGTATCAATCAAAATTTAAATCTTTCTGAATTTAATGAAGCAAAATTAGATAGTGTTAAGCCTGATACTGTTAATTCTAAAGGAGAAATACTTACAGGAGTTATTAATTATTTTGGTGAAGATTATGTCTATATAGACAAGCTGGAAAACAAGGTTTATCTTTATAATGAAGCATATATAACGTATGAAGATATGCGTATTGAAGGTGGGTATATTGTTTTAGATTATAATAAAAATGAAATTTATGCTAAAGGAATCGATAGTGCTGGTGTTTATTCACAATTACCAGTATTTACTCAAGCACAAAATGAAGTGATTCCAGATTCTATCCGATTTAATATGAATACAAAAAAAGCATTAATTTTTAATTCTAGATCTGGACAAGATGAAGTTAAATACAAAGCTGAAGTTTCAAAAAAAGTTAATGATTCAGTTTATTTTCTTAAAAACATTAAATTTACAACGGCTAAGGATATTGAGAATCCTGAATATTATTTTTTTACACGAAGAGCTAAAGTTGTTCCTAATAAAAAAATTGTTACCGGATTTACAAATATGTATTTAGCCAATGTTCCTCTACCATTAGGGCTACCTTTTGCATTTTTTCCATTAACAAAGGATAGAACATCAGGTTTTATAATACCAAGTTTTGGAGACAATAGAGATCGTGGTTTTTTCTTTCAAAATGGTGGATATTATTTTGCAATTAGCGATTATTTAGATTTAACTATTATTGGAGATTATTACACTAATGGTAGTTATGCAATAAGGGCAGAATCTTCATATGCATTGCGTTATAAATTTAAAGGAAATTTAAGTTTACGTTTTGAAAAACTAATAAATGGTGAGCGTGGCTTCGATGGTTTTAACGAAGGTTCTGTTTATAATATTAGATGGAATCATAATCAAGATGCTAAAGCAAATCCAAGTTCTCGATTTGCTGCATCTGTTAATCTAGGAAGTAGTCAATATTATAATGAATCGATAAATCAAACAAACAATGCAAGTTCTTTAATAAATACACTAAGTTCTTCAGTTTCCTATTCAAAAACATTTGAAACAATTCCACAAATTAATTTTTCTCTTGCCGGAACACACTCTCAAAACACTAATACAGACGCAATTAATATGTCACTGCCAAATTTAAATACTAGTATATCTAGAATATTCCCATTTGAACCCAAGATTGGTTCAAAAAAGGGAATTATAGAAAATATTAATTTACAATATAATTTAGCTGCTGAAAACAGAATTCAAACAACAGGTGATGAATTTTTTACTTCAAAAATGTTTAACAATGCGAAAATTGGAGCAAGACATTCAATACCAATTAGCACAAATTTTAAAATATTTAAAAATATAAGTTCTTCATTAAATACTACCTATCAAGAAACATGGGCGTTTAATACTATTAAAAAATATTATGACTCAGAATATAATGCAGGAGAAGGAGGGGTTATTCAAGACACTATAAAAGGATTTGATAGTTATCGTACTTATAATTTTTCTACTAGTCTTGGAACTACCTTGTATGGAATGTTTAATTTTGGAAAAGGAAAAAAGATTGAAGCATTACGTCATGTATTTAGACCATCTTTAAGTTATAATATTAATCCTTCCTTTGATCAATTTTATAATAGTTATATTGATCCTACCGCAAATGAGCTAGTTGTAGAATATTCACGTTTTGAACAATCATTATATGGAGCCCCCGGAAATGTAAGATCAAGTAGTATTGGAATGTCTATTAGTAATACAATAGAAGCCAAAGTACGAGACAGGGATACTACCCAAGTTAAACCAAAAAAGATGATTTTATTAAATAACTTAAATTTTAATACTGCTTATAATATTGCTGGAGACTCCTTAAATTGGAATCCATTAATCTTTTCTGGAAGTATTCCAATTGTAAAAAAATTAGATTTTAACTTTAACGGAGCTCTTGACCCTTATGCTTTAAATAACAATAATATAAGAGTAGATGAATTCAATATTAATAATGGTGGAAGCCTCTTTAGATTAACTCGTGCTAATATTAGTATTAATTATACATTTTCTAGTAAAGATTTTCAAGGTAGTGAAGATGATGATTTTGAAACCGATACATTTAAAAATGGAGGTCGACCAGATGATTTGTTTGGAGATTCCAATCCAATAAATGACATAAATGAATCCGATAAAGATATTTCGAATTCTGATTATAATTGGTATAATTTTTCAATACCCTGGGATTTAAGAATGGCTTATACTATTACGTATGCAAATTCTACTAGACAAAATGAAATATCTTCTCAATCTATTATGTTAAGTTCAAATATAGAATTTTCACCAAATTGGAAGGTCGGCATATCATCGGGTTATGACATTAAAAATAAAGGAATAACCTTAACTCAATTTCGATTTCAAAGAGATTTAGAAAGTTGGAGGTTAAGTTTTAATTGGACTCCAATTGGCAGCATTCATACATCTTGGTATATGTTTATAGGTATTAAATCTTCTATGCTTAGTGATATTAAATATGAAAAACGTAGAGAATCAGATAAAAGACTATAATTAAATAAAATCCTGTTTTCAAAGGTAATCAATATGAAAAAAATTATTTTTACTAAAGACGCTCCAGCTCCTATTGGGCCTTATAATCAAGCAGTATTATCAGGTAATACTTTATATACATCCGGTCAAATAGCTATTGACCCAAAAACTGGAGAATTAATGATTGGATCTATAAAGCAAGAAACTCAGTTAATAATGGAAAATTTAAAGGCTATACTTAAAGAAGCTGGTATGACTTTTGAAAATGTTATAAAATCAAGCATTTTTATAAGTGATATGGATAATTTTTTAGAAATTAATAAAATTTATGCTTCATATTTTCATGAAGAAACTGCTCCTGCTAGAGAAACTGTTGAAGTTTCTAGATTGCCAAAATCTGTAAATATAGAAATATCAATGATTGCTTTATTTTAATTATTTTAAGTACCCGCCTTAAAACTAACTGGTTTCTTATCATCTGGAATAACCTTTTCTAATTTTATTTCTATTCCAAATAGTTTATTCATAAGTTCTTTAATGGTTTCAAAATCTACTTGGTAAGAAATACCTATACCCTGTTCAAATGTTTGATCTTCACCAATAAATTGTAATTCTGCTTGACGATTAAAAAAGTTAATTCGTAAGCTCCCATCATTATTTACCAACCATTGTACATCGACATCACCAGCAACTCTTGAATCATTAATTTTTCCAACAGGAATACCAACTTTTCCATTTACGACAATTCGTTCAGTGATTTTAGTAGAGAATTTCACACCAAATTCATCTTGAGTTTCAATTTCTTGAGTATCTATTCCCATATCGTAATAGGGTGTGAAATTTATAATCGCATCATCATCTGCTAATATTTGAGCAAGGATAGCATTAACACCATCAGTAACTGTTCCAGAAACAGCACTTTGTCCAGCTGTATCACTAATGAAAGAACCTGTTGTCAATAAAAATAAAGCTTGCTTTTCTCTCTCTTCAGTAGTTTGAAGTCTATATTCCAATTCACTTCTAACAGAAGAACTTACATCAGGAAAACTAATGTCAAATAATAAATTTGGTCGGGTAATGTTATTGGTTAAATCTATAAAAACTTCAACAGGTATCTTCCTGTTAACCGTTGGGTCATCGAGTAGAGCAGAAGGATTTGCTTTAGTTTTATAAATAGCTTTTAAGTTTAAATTTGCTTTACTAGCTAAACCATCCCAAGTTATAGTACCCCCTTTTTCAACTTCAATTTCTTTTCTTATAATTTTTCCATATCTAAAATCATAAATACCTTCATATACTATAAAATCACCCCACATATTAAATTTTCCTAAGGTATTTATTTCTATTAATAAAGTTCCTGCTCCTCTCCCTTTTAGAGCTGACTTTGTATTTTGATCAATAACAATCTCGATTTCTGCATTTTTATTAATATCCAATTCAAAATTTAATTCAAGTCCTTTTAAATTGTCCGTTACTATAGTTTCACCACGAAGTTTAGCTTCTTTTTCCTTAGGAGATAGAAATTTTATAAAAGAAAAATCTCCAATAGTTTCAGTATTACTTAATGGTATTTTAAATACCGTATTCACTTCAGTAGCAGCATTAATATCTATTATTAATTCTTTTATAGGGCCATGAATATGTGTAGTCCCATTTATAAAAGCCGTTCCATAATAGGATTGGTTTTCATCTGCTGGAGTATCTAATACTAATAAATTAACTGAATTTACGCTTAAGTCTAATTTCCAATTTCCGAAACCTTTATGAGTTGCGTTCCCTCTTAGAACTCCTTTTGTTAAATATTTCGTGTCGGTAATAGTAGTTTTAAAAATCTCTAATTTTTCTTTTGTTACAATAAGATTAGTAGTGCTATCTAAATTAAAATCTATATTTAGGTATGGCACCTTTAAACCACTATTTTTCAAGATAAAATCACCAAAAATATCAGGAGAATTCAATTTTCCAGAAACCTTTCCTTTTCCTGATATTAAGCCTCTAATATTTGTAATTACACTACCTCCAAAAGGACTAACTGCTCCTAGATTAAATTCATTCAATTCAACATCTAATTGTATTTTCATTTGACCGCTAGTCTCTTCAATATAACCAATAGAATTTATAGATTTAAGATTGTTATTAGTAAGAGATGTATTTATATCATATCGAGTTAGCTCATTGTTTCCTAAAATATCAATTACAAAATCCCCCATTTGTATATCATTTACATCAATATTATCAATAATAATATTAGAACTAGGATAATAAATACCTTCTTTTTGAAGAATGCTTAAATTACCATTAATATTTCCTTCGAGTCTTAGGCTATCAACTTTAGGAACTAAATTACCTATATTAACATCTTTAAATTGAACTTTTAAATTTTTGAAAGTGCTATCGGTTGTAGCTCCTGTAAATTGTATTAATTCATCATTATGATTTAATGTTATCGAATCGAATTTTATATTTTTAAAACTATTATCAAATACAATTTTATTATTTTTATCATCCTGCTCATTTAAATACCAGTTGTTCTCATTATAAATAATGTCAGATTTTTTTACTCCAACTACAGAATTTCCTTCTCTGTCAACAGTATAGTATAAAGATAAATTAAAATAATCTTTATTTTTACCTCCTGAAAAATTTGTACTTACATAAAGTGTATCATTTATAGTTTTATTAATAAAGTTAATGTCTTTTAAGTTATAAAAGCCATTATCTAAAGTATCTATTGAAATGTAAGTATTATATAATGGATTAAAATTATCTAATTTAAATTTAACTTTTCCTAAATAATTATTAAAAACTACCATTTCGGGAGACTCAAAATCAAATTTTATTTTAGATTCATTTGAATAAACAGATCCTTTTATTCTGGTATCATTCCCAAACTCTAGTTGGGGAACAAATATTCCAATTAGTTTATTATAGATTTCAAAATCAAAATCAATGTATTCATTTTTAGTTATTTTCTTTGGTTTAAAGTTTCCATAAATACTTCCTAAACCGTTAATAAATAAATCTGGAATATCTTCAATTAAAAATTCTCCAGAAATATATCCAGTCATAATATCTGGAGAATTAATATTTATAACTCTTTTAAATCCATCCTTTTTTGAAGTAATCAAGAAATCATTAAAATAAAAATCATTATTTTCAGTTTGATAAAATGTTTCTTTAAAAGAGATAGATCCATAGATATTATTTAGATCATTCCCTATCATATTCATGTCTATTTTACCAACAAAAACTGATACGCTATCACGCTTTATTAAGTTTAATTTGTTTAAGTCTGCATATTCTATACCAACTTTAAAGTTATATCGATTCAATTTTTTTGACACATCTATTAATCCATTAAATATTAGCTTTAAATTAGGATCATCAATGTTCAATTTTCCATCAAATAATGGATATTTAAAATTTCCAGCAAGAGTTATATTTTTATAATTATAATTTTCAAAAACAAAAGAGTTTATTTCTCCTGAAACTTTAGTATTTAACGATTTTTGAGTAAAACCTACTCCTTCAATATTTAATTTCGAAGTAATAGTTCCTATGCTTTCTGTATTTATAAGAGCTCCCAAATCAAAATTGGTAAAGTCTACATCTCCAATATAGGCAGTATTTTTTTTATCATTAAAATTATGAATATCAGCATTTATTTTTGCGGAACCTAATGCGCTTATCAAGATACTTGATGTTGTTAAATAAGTTTTCGTAAATGTTGTACTCCCATTAAATTTAATAGTGCCTAAATTGCTAATTTCTTTTGGTAAAACCTTCCCTAATACTTTTGGCATTAATCCTTTAAGTGAATTGTAGTTTAATGAAATCGAATGATTGTTTGCATAAATAGCAAAATCATTTTTATTACTTAATAAGTCAATAAAATTAAAATCACCGGTAATATTAATTAATCCATTTTTAATTTGACCATTTGAAAAGGTCAAATTATTTAAAGTGCCCGTTATATTTCCATCAATTAGTAGGTCTTGATTTATACCAAATTCATTATAAAATGTATTTAAATCGTTGGTAGAAATTTTTGCTTCATTGAAATGAACATCTAGATTCACTTTATTTATAAAATTTGATAGTTCTCCCTCTTTATAATTCATTATAATATCGCCATTTATATGAGAGTCATTTGTTATAAGTTTGAGTTTTTTAAGGGCTATAGAACTTAAACTATAGGAAAGCTTTCCTGTTAGATTTTTAATTACAAATCCTCTTTGTGATACTAACGATAATTGCTTTATATCCGTTTTAATATTTGGACCTATAATGCTGAAATTTTCACTACTGATATTAATGTTATTAAGATTTAAAATAGTTGATTTTTCTAGATTTTCATCCGTTATTTTTACATTACTACCTGAAAACTTGATATTATTTGCTTTTAATTCTAATACATTTCCATTATTAGGTAAATCTGATTTAAATTTATCGGCAAATATCGTAATGTTATTATGTTCTTCTCCTTTATAGGTTTTCAAATAAAACTTAGCTTTATTTAATTCAATAAAACCAAAATTTAAATCACCTTCTGCAATATTTTTTATACTTAGTATGCTGGTATTTAACAATTTAACATATATTAATGTATCCTTATGGTGATCTTCTATATAAACTTCTCTAATGTCAACTTCGCCCTTCCAATTAAGTCCTAAACGATTAATAATTATACTAGTACCAAAGTTTTCATTTAATTTTGTTGTAACTTTTTTTGCAATATAAGTTTGCACAATAGGCAAGGATAGTGTGATAATAACAAGTGTAATCATCAACAACACGATGGTAAGAATTCTTTTTATTTTTTTTTTTAGTTTTTTGATACGGTCTTAATGTTTTATTTTTACAACCAATAAATATGCCTTTTTTAATTTGATACCAAAACAGACATACATTTTAGGAATCGAATCATCCTGTGATGATACTGCTGCAGCTGTTATAAAAAACGGAACTATACTATCAAATGTTATTGCTACACAAAGTATTCATAAAGAATACGGTGGTGTTGTTCCAGAACTTGCTTCTAGAGCGCATCAACAAAATATAGTACCTGTTGTACAACTTGCATTACAAAAAGCAAATATCGACAAAAAACAGTTAAATGCCATAGCTTTTACAAGAGGGCCAGGATTAATGGGTTCGCTATTGGTAGGCACCTCATTTTCAAAGTCTTTGGCTATCGGATTAGAGATTCCTTTGATCGATGTAAACCATATGCAGGCACATATTTTAGTACATTTTATAAAATCCGAAGGACATACTGCTCCAACATTTCCTTTTTTGGCATTAACAATAAGCGGTGGCCATACCCAAATTATTAAAGTAAATAATTATTTTGAAATGGAAGTAATTGGTCAAACTTTAGACGATGCTGTTGGTGAAGCCTTCGATAAAATCGCAAAATTACTTGGACTGCCCTATCCTGGAGGACCGTTAATCGATAAATATTCTAAACAAGGTAATCCAGAGGCTTTTCCTTTTCCTAAACCCAAAGTAGGGCCTTTAGATTTTAGCTTTAGTGGATTAAAAACTTCTGTAATGTATTTTGTTAAAAAAAATGTAAAAGAAGATCCTAATTTTATTAATAAAAATCTGAATGATATTTGTGCTAGTCTACAATACACCATTGTGGATTATTTAATGGATAAAATAAAAAATGCTGTAAATCAAACAGGTATTAAAGAAGTAGCTATTGGCGGAGGTGTTTCTGCAAATTCTGGTATTAGGAAGGCATTAAAAAATGCTAAAAAGAATCTTGCTTGGAAAGTTCATATTCCAAACCTCGAGTTTTGTACAGATAATGCTGCTATGATTGCTATTGTTGGAGAGTTAAAATACAAACAACAACTTTTTGCTTCAAACGATATCGTTGCAAAAGCAAGAATGGAATTATAAAAATAATTATATGAATCCAAAATCAATTGAGTTTGTTATAAGTATAGAGCCTACTAATATAAAAAGCAAGATATAAATGCAATTATTCTACAATAAATTTATTACTGAAACTTCTAAAGAAATTAAATTTGATAAAGAAGAAAGCAAACATATTTTTAAAGTTTTACGAAAACAAGAAGGTTCAATTTTAAATCTTACCAACGGGAAGGGTTTTTTTTTTAAGGCACGCTTAATACAATCAAATCTTAAAAATTGTATAGCAACAGTATTTGAAGTTAAAAAACAAGAACCACTTCCCTATTCGCTTCATTTGGTAGTAGCTCCAACAAAACTAAACGACCGTTACGAATGGTTTTTAGAAAAAGCTACCGAAATTGGTGTTACTGAAATCACACCTATTATTTGCGAACATAGTGAACGTCAAATGATAAAAATAGAGCGTTTTAACAAGAAAATACAAAGTGCTATGAAGCAATCCTTAAACGCATTTTTACCTAAAATAAATAAAGCAATTCTATTTGGTAATTTCTTAAAATTGCAGGAAGGAATTCTTCATCAAAAATTAATAGCTCATTGTAAAGAAAGCAATAAACAATCTTTAAAAAGTATACTAAAACCGAATAACAACACGATTCTATTGATTGGTCCAGAAGGAGATTTTTCAACTAATGAAATAAATGAATCCATAAAAGCTGGTTTTATTCCTGTGACTTTAGGAACTAGTAGATTAAGAACAGAAACAGCAGCAATTGTAGCTTGCCATAGTGTTGCTTTTATTAATGAAGATTGAAATATTTTTTATTTTTAAATAGAATTCAATAATATCTGAAAACTTACTAGATTACTATTCTTTAGAATTTGTATTTTTGATTTCTATGAGTTTAAAAACTTTAACCATATTATTATTTTTAGCAACTATTAAACTGACTGCTCAAGATATTGCTGTACTCCAATATGGTGGCGGTGGTGATTGGTATAGCAATCCTACAGCTTTACCCAACTTAATAATGTTTTGTAACGAAAAGCTTAACACAACTATCAGTAATAAACCAAAAGTTGTGAGCCCTAATAGTGTAGATTTATTTGATTATCCTTTTGTGCATATGACAGGGCATGGAAATGTCTTTTTTACACAAGAAGAAGTAGAGAATTTAAGAAAATACCTTTTAAGTGGAGGTTTTATTCACATTGATGATAATTATGGAATGGATGAATATTTGAGAAAAGAATTAATTAAAATATTTCCAACTAAAGAATTGATTGAATTGTCAAGAAACCATCCTATTTTTAAAAATCCTTATAATTTTCCAAAAGGATTACCTAAAATTCACGAACATAATAAAAATAAACCTCAAGTATTTGGGATATTTGAAGAGGATCGTTTGCTATTATTGTATACATTCGAAAGCGATTTAGGGGATGGTTGGGAAAATCCTGAAATTCATAATGATCCCCAAAGAATAAGACTTAATGCATTGCAAATGGGTGCTAATATTATTAATTATGTTTTTATAAATTAATGATTAGGCAACTAATACATTAAGAATCTAATCATTAATAAAAAAACCTATAGTATTAGTTTAAATAAAAACATATTAAATCCTATAATACAGGAGTATATAAAAAAAAATGAATTTGATACTTCAAAATTTATCTTTTCTAAAAGTCCTTTTGAAAATGTAACAATTAAGGAATTGATCCAGCAAATAGATGCTAAGAAAAAATCTAAGAATAAACTTCCTACCTGGTACCATTCAGCGCAAATATATTACCCTCCAAAATTAAACATAGAGCAATGTTCTTCAGAAATTACTGCAAAATACAAAGCTTCTATTATCGATGGAGATAAAATTGCTGATATAACCGGTGGTTTTGGAATTGATAGTTATTATTTTTCAAAAACATTTAATAAAGTCCATCATTTTGAATTAAACAAATGTCTCTCAGAAATAACAGCTCATAATTTTTCAGTTTTAAATAAGAATAATATTCAGTGCTTTGCAGAAGATGGTTTAAATAAAGTTTTAAAAGAACAATACGACGTTATTTATGCAGATCCTTCACGAAGACACGAAAGCAAGGGAAAAGTATTTTTCTTAAAGGATTGCGAACCTAATATTCCTTTTTATTTAACTGCCTTATTAAAAAACAGTAAAAAACTATTAATTAAAACCTCTCCAATGCTAGATATTACTTTTGGATTAAATGAATTACGGTTTGTTTCAGAAATACATATTATTGCTGTTAATAATGAGGTAAAAGAATTATTATGGATGATAATACCTAATTTTATTGGTATTCCGCACATAAAAACTATTAATATTAATAATAACCATAAGGATGTTTTTAATTTTAATTTAAATGATACTTTTCAAGTCGATTATACCAATCCAAAAAAATACTTATATGAACCGAATGCTGCAATAATGAAAAGTGGTGCTTTTGATTTAATACCAGAGCGATATCAAGTTCAAAAACTTCACAAACACTCACATTTATATACCAACGATGAGTTAATAAGTTTTCCTGGCCGTCAATTTATAATTAATAAGGTGACGCCCTATCAAAAGAAATATCTAAAAGAATTTTTTAACATAGAAAAGGCAAATATTAGTATTCGAAATTTTCCAGAAAGTATTACTTTTTTAAGGAAAAAACTAAGGATTAAAGATGGTGGAGACCTATTTTTATTTTTCACCACTACAAAGGGAAATAAAAAAATAATACTAAGTTGCACAAAAGTCTGAAAATAAACACACTAAAAATTTATTTAAAAAAGCCTGTTTTTTCTTTGCGTTATTAGAAATGTTGAACTAAATTTACAACCGAAATTTAGGGTGATTTATTAAACTCTATTGGAGAGGTGCCTGAGTGGCCGAAAGGACTTGTTTGCTAAATAAGCGTACCTCAAAAGGGTACCCAGGGTTCGAATCCCTGTCTCTCCGCATCATTAAAAATAATATTGATAACTACTCGGGGTGTAGCGTAGCCCGGTTATCGCGCCACGTTTGGGACGTGGAGGCCGCAGGTTCGAATCCTGCCACCCCGACAAAAGATGCCTAGATATTAAAGGTAGGCCTTTATTGCTATAAATTAAAAAGTTGTTTTTCTATAATCCAATCTATTTTTTTTTTAAGAATTTGGCTGGATCAAATCGGTAGCCAATAAATAGTTAAATAGACAATCTAAGCTATTTATAATTGCCTATATCTTACCTACCTATTTGCTGTATTTAAACTAAAATAACAAGTTTATTTTATACTTCTCCACCTAAATCGATTCCTTACAAAAACATAAAAGTTGGTTTAAATTATGAATATTTTATTTTAATGTAAATACTAATAAAACAAATTAGAATGGTGAATTTTCCTTAATTTATTAAGGATATATCTAAATATTTAGTCTAATAAAAAGATTTGTTATTTAATATAATTTGTATATTCGCAGCCGCAAAAGAAACCATTTTGTAAACTAAAATGGGCTCGTAGCTCAGCTGGATAGAGCACCTCCCTTCTAAGGAGGCGGTCATAGGTTCGAATCCTATCGGGCTCACATCAACCCTT
>JAQWNL010000005.1:0-30052 GCA_029268635.1 Flavobacteriaceae bacterium | reverse complement strand
AATTAAGAGAAATAATTAGCAACAAAACTAAATTGTTGCATTCAAAAAAGTACAATCCTAATTCTGAAATAACAATAACAGCAGGCGCAACTCAAGCCATTTTTACGGCAATTGCAACTGTTGTTAATAAAGATGATGAAGCCATTATTTTTACTCCCGCTTACGATTGTTATGGTCCTGCTATTAAATTATTTGGAGGAATTACAATTCCTGTTCAATTAAAAGCACCTTTTTATATACCTAATTGGGAAGAAGTAGAAGATAAAATCACTAATAAAACAAAACTTATCATTGTAAATAGCCCACACAATCCTAGTGGTATGATTTTTTCTGAAGCTGATATGTTTCACTTACAATTTCTAGCAGAAAAATATAACTTAATAGTTATTAGCGATGAGGTTTATGAACATATTATTTTCGATAGCCTCATTCATTATAGTGCAGCAAAATTTCCAGAATTAGCTTCAAGGAGCTTTATAGTTGCATCGTTCGGAAAAACATTTCATAATACCGGATGGAAAATGGGTTATTGTTTAGCTCCAGCAAATCTGATGAATGAATTTAAAAAAATTCATCAGTATAATGTATTTAGTGTTAATAGTCCCATACAAAAAGCCCTGGCTGAGTATCTAGAGACAGCAGCCCATTATTTGAATATTTCTAGTTTTTACCAACAGAAAAGAGATGTTTTTTTAGAATTGATAACAGATTCAAAGTTTAAAATTATTCCTTCAAAAGGTACGTATTTTCAAATGTTAGATTTTTCGGATATTTCTAATGAAAGTGATCTGCTATTTGCCGAAAGACTAACTAAGGATTATAAAATAGCGACTATCCCAACTTCAATTTTTAATAAAAATAAAGAAGATTTTAAACAAATTAGAGTTTGTTTTGCAAAAACTGAAGAAACATTAATTTCAGCAGCAAAAATTATTAATACTTTATACTAATTACCTTTTTGGATAAACTAATTTGATTATAACTATAGGCCCATGAAAGAAGTATTAAAAATTTCTATTATTCAATCTGATTTATTATGGGAAAATCCAGCTGCAAATCGGTTAATGTTTTCTGAAAAAATTAACCAAATTTCAGAACAAACAGATCTTATTGTTCTTCCTGAAATGTTTACAACTGGTTTCACCATGAATGCTTTACCACTTGCTGAATTAGAAAATGGAAAAACACTTATTTGGATGAAGCATCAGGCTGTAAAAATGGATTGTGCAGTCACGGGAAGCGTTATAATTTCTAAAAATGAATCCTTTTACAACAGGTTGTTTTTTGTTTTTCCTAATGGTGATTATAAAACGTATGACAAGCGACATACCTTTACTTTGGCTGGAGAACATGATACGTTTGCTCCAGGTAATCAACGATTAATTGTGGATTTATTGGGATGGAAAATTTGTCCTTTAATTTGTTATGATTTACGCTTTCCAGTTTGGGCTCGAAATACCGAAGATTATGATGTGCTTCTTTACGTTGCAAACTGGCCAGAAAAAAGAATAGCCGCTTGGGATGCTTTATTAAAAGCTCGTTCTATTGAGAATATGGCTTATTGTGTTGGTGTTAACAGAACCGGAAAAGATGGAAATAAACATCGATATATAGGACATTCTGGAGTTTACAATGTATTGGGAGAACAGATTTCGACTGCTAATTTTGAAGAAAGTTTTACAGAAACTATAGCGCTTAAAAAATCACATATTGAAACCAATAGAAAACATCTTCAGTTTTTAAATGATCGAGATGAATTTAATCTAATTTAAAGGTTTCTACTAAACTCCAATTAGGACGAATTTCAATTTTTTTAGGGTAATATATGGCAGTTTCAGGTTGGATTTTTTTAAGATAGTTTCCTGTATCCCAATCTTTATTTTTGTTTTCATCGTAGATAACGCGAATGTAATATTCTCCTGGAATTATATATTCAAATAAAATGGTTTCATCGTTTGTATAGTATCTTTCTTGAATAACTTTATACTTGGTATTCACTAGTTGTACAATTAAGGGTAGCTGTTTAGGTTCACTTAAAATCAATCTTAGTGTTCCGTAATCTGAATTTTCTTTAGTCCTAACTCTAACATTAATTGTATCATTTGTCTGTTCAAAAAAATCGATAAATGCTCCAGGTAATAATTGAATCGTATAGGATTCTGGGATTTTTATATCAAAATTTAAAACCGCTGTATTAAATCTGTCATCAATAACCCCTTTAAAAGGTATTTCCACAGAATCTTGATTTATTATGGTTGCTTTTTCAGGATCAAATAATATTAAAGGAGTAGTAGCAGAAAATTTAAGAGTATCCCTTGGAGTTAAAACTCCGGAATTTATTGGTTTTACTAACAACGTATCTGCATACAAATCTCGCATTCTAGTGACTAAAGTATCTACATAATTTTTATTTTTTACTGTAAAAATTAGAGAATCATTTTCTACGAAAGGTTTAAACCAATAGTGTAAGGTATCAGATTTTGAATCTATATAGGTTGTAGATTCAAAATTTTTTGGTACAGAGGATTTTAATTCTATTTTTAAATCTTTTGCATCTCCATTATAACCAAATATAATATGATTTTTACCTTCGTGTTTAGGCTTTTTGATTGTATAATTTTCTGTTTCTTTAAATATGTTAATTGTAAAAGAGCTATCGGATGGTAGGGTAATCAATCCCTCTAAAAACCCTATTTTATCATAGTTTGGTTGAAAAATATAATCATTTGTCTTATCCTTCAAAGCAATTAAAAAATAGGTTCCTTCTTTTAAATTAGTAAGTTCAAATTCTTGACTTTCTTCTTTTGTATTGGTGATGTAAGTTGGTTTTTCAAAATAAATTATAGAATCATTAAAGGCTTCATTTACTTCGTATAACATAACTGTTGTTGTGCCTTCAGAATTTAATAGGAGAGCATCTTTAACGGTTCCTTTTAATTTTAAACTATCAATAAAACTCCCTGTAGAAAAGATATATTTTAAATACTTAAATATATTTCCCTCTGTATAGTCAACAACACTTTTTCCAAAATTAAATGAGTAAGTTGTGTTTTTTTTCAGGGTGTCTTTAATTATTATTTTAATAAACTTTCCAGTATTTAATGGGGTTATTTCAGGTTGATATTTTAAAGGGGGAGAAATAATTAATTCTTTATTAATATCTATTAACTTAATATATTCATCAAAATAGATTCTAATTTCATCATCAGTAAAGTTAATGCTATAATTTTCTGGGTTGTATTTTACAATAATTGGTGGAATTGAATCTTTTGATCCGCCAGAAGGATTTCCTCTTTTTGCACAATTAACAAAAGTTAATGTAACAAAAAATAAGTGAGCAAAATAAAATATGCGATGCATCATAGCTACAAAAATAGACAAAATAGTTAAGCGATTGCTATGTTTGCAATACTAAGTTTTACCTGATTGCTTTTAAATATTTGGAGCGCACAGTTTTCTAAGGTAGCACCTGTTGTTATAATATCATCAACTAATAAAATGTGTTTATAGTTTATTAAATGAGACTGTTTGATTTTAAATATTTCTTCAGTTTGAAAACGGGTAAAACTTTGCTTAAATACTTGAGATTCCGTTTTAGACTCTTTTGTTAATATAGTGTCTACATATTCTACTTTTAGCGCTTTAGATATTTTAAACCCAAAACCCTCCACTTGATTATAACCTCTTTTCCGAAATTTTAATAATTGCCATTGTGCTTTTCTACTAAAAATTTCCCATAGAAAAGTTGTTTCATCGTATCATTTACAGTATTATGGTGATCTATAATAGGTAGGATATGCCTGCATTGTGTAAAAATAACCTCTTCCTTTTTTAATAAAATGGTCTTACATCCATTGCAAACTTTTGGAAATAAAAGATTTAACATAAAATATATTATTTTTTATTTTTTAACGTTCTATAGGCTAACACTAAAAATAATAATCATGAATCCAGAGGAGAACAACAACAAGTTTAAAATAATAGTTGGGATATTAATGCTATTATTAATTGTGTTGGCTGTTTATACAGTAACACTATATAATGATAATAAATATACAGTAACTATTTTACAAGACCAAAAATCTGATATTGAATTAAAACTACAAGAATTAATTGCAAATTATGATGAAGTAATCCAGTATAACGAAATTAAAGATAAAGACCTTCTAGAAGCAAGAAACCGAATAGAGGTTTTACTTAATTCTGTTAAAGATTCAAAAGCAAATATTTCTTTGATACGTCGTTATAAATCTGAAATTGGAAAATTAAAAGACGAAAGAACATTTTTGTTTAAAAAGGCAGATAGTTTAATTGCTGTTAATAAATTGATTGTTGCTGAAAGAGATAATGCATTCTTAGAGTTAGATGAAACTATTAAAGTGGTAGATTCAGTTACTGAAGAAAATAAAGCAATGGCAGACAAAATTAACTTGGGGTCTATAGTTCGTGCGATAGATTTAAATGGAGCCGGTGTTATTGTTAAAAATAGCGGTAAAATTGTAGACACTCAACGCTCTAAAAGAGCAGATAAAATCAGAGCTTGTTTTGCGCTCTCTCCAAATGCTATTGCAGAAAAAGGAGATCGCATGCTTTATATTCAAGTAATCAATCCTAAAAATAATTTATTAGGAGAAAATGAGGTTTTAGAGTTTGAAAATGGAACTTTAAATTATAGTACTTCAACAAAAGTATTTTATGAAAATGAAGAGTTAGATGTATGTTCTATGGTAGCTGCAAATAAAGATGATCTCGTAGAAGGTGTATATACAATTAATATTTTTGATGGATCAAAATTAATTGCAACTTCAAAAATGACATTGAAATAAAATTTTAATATTAAATAATTGAAACCGTTAGGAGCTAATCGTAACGGTTTTTTTATTTTTGCACTATGGCAAATGAAGATTTATTTAAAAAAGTAATATCACACGCAAAAGAATATGGTTACATATTCCAATCAAGTGAAATTTATGATGGCCTTAGTGCTATTTACGACTACGCTCAAAATGGCGTAGAACTAAAAAATAATATTCGTGAATATTGGTGGCGAAGTATGGTATTTATGCATCAAAATATTGTTGGTATAGATGCTGCAATATTAATGCATCCAGCTACTTGGAAAGCTTCTGGACACATAGATGCTTTTAATGACCCTTTGATTGATAACAAAGATTCTAAAAAAAGATATCGAGCAGATGTTTTAATAGAAGACTATTGTGAAAAATTAAATATTAAAGCTCAAAAAGGAATCATAAAAGCAAAAAAACGTTTTGGTGAAAGTTTTAATGAAGAGGAATTTGTAAGCACAAATCCTAGAGTTATAAAATACAAATCACAACAAAAAGAAATATTAGAACGCATGGCGAGGTCTTTAGAAAAGGAAGATTTAGCCGATATTAAGTTATTGATCGAGGAATTAGGAATTGCAGACCCATTGTCAGGCTCTAAAAATTGGACCGATGTAAAACAATTTAATCTTATGTTTGGTACTAAATTAGGAGCTTCTGCTGAAAGTGTGATGGATTTATACCTTCGTCCAGAAACAGCTCAAGGAATATTTGTAAACTTTTTAAATGTTCAAAAAACGGGGAGGATGAAAATTCCTTTTGGAATCGCCCAAACAGGTAAGGCATTTAGAAACGAAATAGTTGCTAGGCAATTCATATTCAGGATGCGGGAGTTCGAGCAAATGGAGATGCAGTTCTTTGTAAAGCCAGGAGAAGAAATGAAATATTATGAGTATTGGAAAGAAACAAGACTTAATTGGCATCTATCTTTAGGTCTAGGGAAAGAAAACTATCGTTTTCATGATCATGAAAAAATGGCACATTATGCTAATGCTGCTACCGATATTGAATTTAATTTCCCATTTGGTTTTAAAGAATTAGAAGGAATTCATTCTCGCACCGATTTTGATTTAAAGGCTCACGAAGCGCATTCGGGTAAAAAACTTCAATTTTTTGATCACGAAACAAACAAAAACTATACTCCTTATGTAGTGGAAACTTCTATAGGTTTGGACAGGATGTTTTTAGCAGTTTTCAGTAATTCTCTTAAAACGGAAGCATTAGAAGATGGAAGCACTAGAGTGGTCTTAAAATTACCAGAGATTCTCGCACCCATAAAAGCTGCAGTTTTTCCATTGGTTAAAAAAGATGGATTACCAGAAATTGCTCAAAATATAGTAAGCGATTTAAAATGGGATTATAATATTGTTTACGATGAAAAAGATGCGGTAGGAAAACGTTATAGACGTCAAGATGCTGCAGGAACTCCATTTTGTATTACAGTAGACCATCAAACAAAAGAAGACCATACAGTGACCATAAGGCATCGAGATACTATGAAGCAAGAACGTATTGCAATTTCTGAAATATCAAATCAACTAAAAAAGGCTATTTCTTTTAAAGCTTGGTTAAGCTAATCTCAATGGGGTATTAGCGCATCAAAAAACCTTTCAATTTAATTGGCAGGTTTTTTGACTTAATTACTTTTAACTATTTCAGTAATACTTATTGGATTAGCCTTATCACAACGATTCATCATCCGTAAACCAGCAAATTTAAACCAAATCTTTTCTCCATCATTTTTATAATTTTCTTCTAAATTAATTGGGTCTAAAAAATAAGGAGCTTCTTTTTCCTGAATCTTTATTGTAAATGGACAGTCTCCTTCTATTTTAGAAGTGATAATTGTTCCCTTGATAAAACCTGCCTCCAGCATTTTTTCTGTAGCTATTTTTATTTCATTTTCAGAATTATTTGTGCTTTTACAAGAGAATAATAAAATTGGAAATAATAGGGTTAAAATGTTTAGTGTTTTCATAACTGATAATATTAGTAAGTTCAACTTATAAATTTACAATTATTATACCATTTTTAACATAAAAAAAATTACTGCATTTTAATTCTAAATTACTTAATATTAGTAAAGTAGGGTATTATTAAATTTAGTTGTCTTAATATTGTAACATAATAAAAAAAAGAGTTTTAAATTAAAATAAAATAAAATGAAATTAAAAGACTATTTTTTGTTGTCGATTTTTGCGGTATTTGCATTTAATGTAAACGCACAACAAGTAACACCAAATGTACCAACTCAAGGTAATTTTATTGGAACAACTGGAGAACCTACTTATGTTTCTTCAATTGCTTCCAGAATTAATGAACTAGTAGTTTCTGAGGATTTAACTCCTAGAGAGGCTCAAGATAAAAGATCCTTAGGAAACTCTGTGATTATTGGGAAAGACCGTCAAACTAAAGATGATTATTTTGTAAGAAACAGACATGAATCTGCACAGAGTATTCGTGTTGCATCTCCAAGTCTTGTTTTTGATGCCTATAGCTCCAGTTCTTCACCAACAGATCCAGATATGGCAGTAGGTCCTAATCATGTAATAATTACATACAACACAAGAATTGTTATTTATGATAAATCAGGAAATGTTTTAGCAGGACCTTTTAATCCTAATCCAGCTATTTTTCCAAGTGGTGGATGTTGTGACTTAACAGTTTCTTATGATAATTTGGCAGATAGATGGGTCCTAACATTTTTAGGTCCTAGTCAATCGATAGCAGTATCAGATGGACCAGATCCATTAACTGCAGGATGGAATATCTATAACTTATCATTTAACGATTATCAAAAACTCTCAATTTGGAGTGATGGTTATTATTTAACTCAAAATATAACAGGAGCAGATAGAGTATGGGCTTTAGAAAGAGATGAAATGCTAGCAGGAAATTCTGCACAAATAATTGGGTTTCCATTACCTGGTATGATAACACAAGGGTTTTGGAGTCCACAATTTTTAGATGTTTCTGATGGTGTTATGCCAGATGCAGGTGGGGCAACTGTAGTTTTTTTACAGGATAATGCTTTTTCAGGTATATCTACAGACCATGTTAAGCTATGGACAATAGATATGGATTGGGGAGCTGGAAATGGTACAATATCTGCTGCAACGCAGTTACCGGCAACTCCATTTATCTCTGTATTCAATGGAGGAAGTTTCGCTAACCTTCCACAACCTGGAGGTGGAGCTCTTATCGATGCAGTTCAAAATACGATAATGAATCAAGCACGTTTTAAAAAGTTTCCATATTATAATGCTGCTATTTTTAATTTTGTAGTTGATGTTGATGCCGGTAGTGAAGAATTAGCAGGTATTCGCTGGTTTGAAATAAGGCAAGATGGTGATAATATGCCTTGGACAGTCTATCAAGAAGGTACTTACACATCTCCAGATGGAAAACATGCTTGGATGGGAAGTATGAACTGGGATAGTAATGGTAACATCGCAATGGGTTATTCTGCGATGGCAGGACCAACTACTACAGATCCTACAGATTTTAGAGTTGGTTCTTACTACACAGGTAGATTTGATGGAGATGAATTAGGTGTAATGACTGCTATTGAAGAAGTTATTGCTGTTAGTACTGCTAATGTTCCAAATACCAGATATTGTGATTATAATAAACTTGAATTGGATACAGATGGTACTACTTTCTGGTTTATAGATGAGTATATAAATGGTAGTCGTAGAGGAGTTGTAGGAGTATTTCAATTAGCGCCACCACAAGCTGATGATATAGGAGTGAGCTCTATTACTAGTCCAAATGATGGTCTATTAGGAGCAACTGAAGATATTATTGTAAACATCAGAAACTTTGGAAGTAATGATATTACAAATCCTGAAGTACAATATATTCTTGATGATGGATCAGCAGTAGTTGAAGACTATGCTGGAACCATTGCTGCTGGAGCAACAGAGTCTTATACATTTTCAATACAAGGAGATTTTTCAGTACCAGGAGATCATATCATTGTTGCAAGAACTAACTTAGCTGGAGATACAAATCCTGGAAATGATGCAACTACTAAAGTAGTATTTAATGGAACAGAATATTGTGAACCTTCTTCAGATTGTTCATTTGGAGATGGATTTACAAATGTGACTATTACTGTTTCTGATTTAAACAATGATTCAGGCTGTGAAGGATATGCTGATTTTACTAGTATTATTGCAGAATTACTACCTGAAACTACTTACGAATTGACGGTGACTACAGGTTATGGTGATCAAAACGTAAGAGCTTGGATTGATTTTAATGATGATGGAACATTTTCAGTTGATGAAACTATAGTTCCTAACTTTGTAATCGCTCCAGGTCAAGGTCCTGGAACTTTTACAGAATCAGTATTTTTCAATATTCTAAGCGATGTACCTCCTGGAATGCATAGAATGCGTCTAAAATCAAATTGGCAAGCAGAAGTACCTGATGATGCATGTGAGGCAACTCAATATGGTGAAACTGAGGATTACACCGCAGATACTGGAATTTTAGGTCTTGATGATCCTGCAATTTCTGAAGCGGAATTTACAGTGATTTCATTACCTAATAACCAATATGATATTACTTTAACAACTGATTTTGATGGTATAGCTTCTATTGCTATCTATAATATTTTAGGTCAAACTTTAGCATATAATAACCTAGAAAAGCAGGGTAATAGCTATGTTTATCATTTAGATATGTCTTATGCTGATGCGGGTGTTTACTTAATCAAAATGGGAGATAACTCTTCTAAGACATATAAGACTTCTAAGATTATCGTTAAGTAATCTTATGGCATATCATTATTTAAGATAAGAGCGGACTTGGTCCGCTCTTTTTTTAAAAATATGCTCTCAGTTGAACACTACCTGTATGAACTGCTTTAAAAGTTTCACTCTTTCTTCCAAAATAAGATAGGTTAATATCTAAAAACTTGGTAATTCTTTTTTGTAATAATAACCGCCAAGTTAAATTAATATTAGGTTGCAATCCTTCCAGTATTTGATAAGCTACAGGCGAATAAGCATTACCTGTAAAGTTATTATTTAGATAATTAAATTCTCCGTTTAAGGATATTTTTTGAGCATCGGAATATGCGAAAGAAACCCCAATTTTTTGCTGAGTCAATAACTCGAAATTGCTAAGTTGATTTTCTTTATTTGAATATTGATAAAAAACACCAAACCGCGTTTGAGAATTTAATAAATATGAAATTTTAGGGTTTACTTCATAGGTATCCAGTGTGTAATTTCTACTTTCAAAATTCTCGGTTAAACTTTTATTTTCTCCTAAAGCTCCTCTTAAATTTATCAACCAGTTTTCCTGAAATTTATGGTTAAAATTAAGCTGATGACTCTTTAATTTAACTTCTGCTAAACCTATAGATAAAAAATTCCTGTTCGAAGTTAAAATGAACGTATAGATAGTAGTAAACTTTTGTTTTCCTCTATTATAAAATAATGCATTTCTAAAATTACTTACCGATGATAATTCATCAAATCCGTGATCTTTAAATGGATTTATAATAAACACATCGTTTTTTCTTTTTATTTTTTTATCTATTAAAAATGAAGTTTGATTGTAAAAATGAGAAATAATTTTTCTGAAATCATTTCTATTTGACCATTGTTGTGGGTTTAAATTTAAGGTTTGGCTGATCTTAGTTTGACTAATTTTTACAAAAATTTGATTGGGTAATAGTATCCTAATATACTCTGCTTCATCTTGAAATTGTGCAACTTCAAATTCTTCTAAATCTTGGATACCATTGTTATTATAATCGTACCAAGTGTAAATTCCTTCTCCAGGAGCTACTTTAACATAGGTAAATTCTTGTTGCGGTAAAACACCATTATTGGTTTCTAAAGCGGTATTTAACCGGATACCATTTTTAAAAAATGATTGGTTGTAAAGTAATCTAGAATTTAATGATTTTTCATCCTCATTAATCTGATCTTTATCTTTTAAAATTCTATAATTAGCAAACACAGATAAATTTGAGTTGGGTTTATTTAAGATCCTCGATTTTAAATAAATATTATTGGAAGCGGAAACTTTTGTCAATTCTGAATTTCGAAGACTGTCATTTACTCGATAACGATAACCAACTTCAGTAAAAACCTTAGTACTATCTCCCAATCCTGTGAATATTTCATAGGCATTAAATTTTTGACTTATTGGAGTTAAACTGTCATTAATAACTGCTCGAACTTGATTGTCTTCTAGGGCTAATTTTCCTCCAAGCCAAGATTTATTAAATGAATAGCTAGCAACATTATGTGTTCTGAAAAATTTTGAATTTAATACAGACCCTTTGCTTTGCAGGGTGCTTCCATTGCTTATTAAATTTAATTTTCCAAAGCGTAAATTGAAATTTAAAACATTTCTATTTCCTGAAAAGTTTTCTGAATAATCTAAATTTTGAAATTCATACCTAAAGTTTCCAATTTTTGAATCTACATACTCCAACCCTCCAATTATAAAACGTTGATCACCCAACGGGTTTATTAAATTCCAATTTCTATTAAATTCTACAGCATACAAACGTTCTATGGTTCTAAAATCTTTATTAATTAAATTTATAGAAGCAAAAGCATCTAATTTTCTAGTTTCAGGTATTTTTAAAATAGTTTGCTTGATGTTCAATTTACCAGCAAAACCATTATTATTGGCATTATCTATATTCGAAAACAGATTAAGATCATTAACACTTCCAGCTACTTCGAATGCAATCGTTGTTTTTTCGCTAGGGTGGTATGCTCCATTCACTCCTCCAACTTGTATTTTTGTAGGAGGAGTTAGTTGTATCACAGGCCCGTAATTCCCTTGTAATTCACCGTCCATAGGTTCAATGTATTCAAAAATCCGATTGATAGTATTAATATCACTAACAATATAGTTACCTAGTCCTTCTCCTAATAATGTAAACCGAACACTGTACAATTCATCTTCTGCATTATTTGAAAACACAAAAGCTTCCACACCATTTATGTCTTCTTTTTTATATAATATTTTGTTTTCAGAATAAGTGTCTGGTATTGCTGAAGGAGCAATCATTTCAGAGTTGTTATCTCCCGCATCCCTTAAAATAGAAACTTGTTCTTCTGTTAAGCTTTGTTGTAAAGGTTGGTTTTTAGCATCACTTTCAGAATAGACATAAGCACCAATATCCAGTTTTTCACTTATGTAATTCCCTCCTCCAAAACCTATAAAACGAGTGTAATTTCGATCCGTATATTGATATTCAACACGAATTCTCATATTTGCCGTAATTGGATATGTAGTGTTAAACTTAACTTCACCTGCATTATAATCAATCACATAATCTTCACTTTCTCCTCTAGATAGCAACAGTCCATTTACATAAACACGTTCACTTCCAGAGACTATTAAAATATAAAGTTCCCCATTAGGACCAACAAGCTTATAAGGTCCTTGATTTCCTTCTTGTCCAACAAAATCACTGCTTGAAAACACACCACGAACTAATGCTCCTGAAGCAAAAACAGAAGTTTTTGCTTCAGATTTATGGTTGATTGTTCCTCCTAAAGAAATACCTTGAACCTTTTTGGTAAAATTTCCAAAATAACTTTTAGTATTCATTAAATCGACATCACCCGCTCTAATATTCCAATTGTCACTGTAAAGCTCTATAAATAGTTGATCAAACTCTTCTAAACTTTGAGAATACCCTGCATCTTGTGAAGGAATATTGGAATCTTGAATAGAAGCTCTAATCGATACTTTATCGCTAAGTTTTCCTGTAATTTGAAGGTTCAATTCAGAATTTACAACAGCATTTTGATTGTTTCCAACAGTAATACCTCTTGAAATACTTCCTAAGGTATTAAGGCCTTCAAAAGGTTTAAATTGATTTTTATTACTAGTCTCTTGAAGTGAATATAATTTATTAATACTATTGCTTTTTCGAACTATTACACTGGAATCTAACACAAAATAATCTTTTGTCAAATATTCTGGATATCTCAAATAATTGATGGTTAAAGTATCATTTTCCCTTACAATGATTTTTGAAATAATTAAAATGCTTTTACCAAAATCTACTTTATAATTACTAGAATCAACAACAATTCCTTTTGTATCAATTATTTGAAAACGAATAGGATTGATACTTACACTATCTATTTGTATCGTATCATTAATTGCAACTTTTCTACTTTGAAAATTGCTAGGGAAGTCTTGCGCAAAACTTACACTTAGAAACAAACCAAAAAATAAAATTAGAAACAACTTCATAAGTACATTCGCAATAGGTATAAATATAGTTATTATTAAACTAAAATATGAGCGATTTATTTTGTAAAATTTATTGATAATAATTTCCTAAATATACCTTGTAAAGGTACAATGTTAATTAAATTAGTGCCTGCTATTAAAAATAGAATTCATGAAGATAATTTCTTATAATGTAAATGGTATTAGAGCGGCAATGAAAAAAGGTTTTGCTGAATGGTTGCAACAAGCAAATCCAGATGTTATTTGCCTTCAAGAGATTAAGGCTTTAGAAGAACAAGTAGATATAGAAGCTATTGAAAATGCAGGTTACCCTTATCATTATTGGTTCAGTGCGCAGAAAAAAGGGTACAGTGGAGTTGCCATTTTTTGTAAAGAAAAACCCAATTACATTGAATACGGTACAGGTATCGAAAGTATGGATTTTGAGGGAAGAAACCTTCGTGTAGATTATAATGAACTATCCATCATGAGTTTATACCTCCCGAGTGGAACTAATAGTGCTCGCTTGGAATTTAAATTAAACTTTATGGCAGAATTCCAAAAATATGTAAATGAATTAAAAAAGGACATTCCTAATCTAGTTATTTGTGGAGATTATAATATTTGTCATAAAGCAATAGATATACATAATCCAATAGCCAACAAAAATTCTTCTGGATTTTTACCAATAGAAAGAGAATGGATCGGAAATTTTATAAATAGTGGATTCATAGATTCTTTTAGATATTTAAATAAGGAATCACACCATTATACTTGGTGGAGTTATCGTGCTAATTCTCGTGCCAATAATAAAGGTTGGCGCATCGATTATCATATGGTTTCAAAACCATTACAAGAAAATATTAAACGCGCCGTTATATTACCCAATGCTAAACACAGTGATCATTGTCCTTTGTTGGTAGAATTAAACTTTAATTAAAAAAACCAGTATGTTAAAAAGATTTTTATTTGGAATTGCATTAATCTCATTGATGACTTCTTGTGTTTCTTCAAAAATATATGAAGATTTAAAAAGTAAGTATGATCTTTTAAAAGAAGAAAATAAATCATTATTATCTCAATTAAACGAAGGAACTAATGAAAATAGTTATTCGATTAAAAACCTTCAAAATGAATTGGAAATATTAAAAGCTGAAAAAAGTAGATCAGCAATGGACTTAGAAGCATCTAAATCTAGTTATGATCGATTAAAAGACTCCTACGATGCTTTAGACGCTAATAGTTCTTCAAAATTAACAGATAACTTAGCGCTCAACCGAACTTTACTAAGGAAATTGGAAGAAAAAGAGAAAGCATTAGCCATAGAAATTGCTCGATTGGCACAATTACAACAAGATTTAGAAGAACGTTCTCGCAGAGTTGAAGAATTAGAGGAAATAATTAGCGCTAAAGATGCCCAAATGACTGCTTTAAAGAATGCAATTTCTGCAGCACTTACTAATTTTGAAGGCAATGGCCTTACTGTAGAACAACGTGATGGAAAAGTCTATGTTTCTATGGAAAATAAATTATTATTTGAAAGTGGAAGTTGGGCAGTAAATACAAGAGGGCGTGAAGCGGTAATGCAATTGGGAAATGTATTGGCAAAAAACCCTGAAATAGCGGTTTTAATTGAAGGCCATACCGATGATGTAGTCTATTCTGGAAACGGAAATATTAAGAATAATTGGGATTTATCGACGAAACGAGCAACTTCTATCGTATCTATTTTGACAGAAAACACTAAAATTTTAAAAGAGAACCTTACAGCGGCAGGAAGAGGAGCGTTCGCTCCAATTATGGCTAATAGTACTTCAGAGGGAAGGTCAAAAAACAGAAGAATTGAAGTGATTTTAACTCCTAAATTGGATGAGATTTCTAAATTATTAAATTAATATATGAATTATACCCAACTACCCAATACAGATATAAAAGTTAGTAAAATTTGTCTTGGCTCTATGACTTGGGGTGAACAAAACACAGAAGCTGAAGGTCATGCACAATTAGACTATGCATTAGATCAAGGAGTTAATTTTATAGATACAGCTGAAATGTATTCGGTTCCTGGGGATCCAAAAACTCAAGGGAGTACCGAGTCTATTATTGGTAATTGGTTATCTAAAACGAATAATAGAAATCAAGTAGTTTTAACCTCAAAAATAACGGGCCCGCTTCGTTTTTTCGAATACATCCGGAAGAATTTAAATTTTAGTAAAGAAGCATTGGAGGATGCATTAAATAAAAGTTTAAAACGTTTACAGACCGATTATTTAGATTTATATCAATTGCATTGGCCAGAGCGGGGAGTCAATGTTTTTGGGGTGCGTGATTATATTCATAATGCGAAATGGGAAGATAATATTGCTCAGGTTTTAGAAACCTTAGATTCTTTTGTTAAAGAAGGAAAAATTAGACAAATTGGATTATCGAATGAAACTCCTTGGGGAGTGATGCGTTATAGTGAAGAAGCTAAAAAAGGAGCTCCCAAAATGATTGCTGTACAAAATGCGTATAACCTTTTAAATCGAAGAGATGAAATAGGTTTATCTGAAGTTTTACTTAGAGAGAATATTGGATATTTGGCTTATTCGCCATTGGCTTTTGGTGTGCTTGCAGGAAAATATTTAAATAATAATAAACCAGAAAATGCTAGGGTAACTTTATTTCCAAATTACAACAGGTATAGCAGTCAGCAATCTAATGAGGCAACAAATCGATATCATGAAATTGCAAAAAAACACGGGATTAGTTTAACTCAAATGGCTTTAGCTTTTGTAACACAGCAGCCATTTATAACTTCTAACATTATTGGCGCCACTAATTTGAATCAACTAAAAGAAAACATTGATAGTATTAATCTTATACTTTCCGATGAAATAATTTCAGAGATCAATGCAATTCACAATCAAATTCCAAATCCAGCCCCTTAGAAAATTAGCTAAAAAGATGTTTTACAACATCATGAACTTTAGCAACTTTTATAATATTGATGGTATAATTGTTCTTTGGAATTTTGCAATATTTAGAAATTACAATAGATTTAAAACCTAATTTTTCAGCTTCGGAAATTCGTTGATCCACTCTAGTTACAGGCCTAACTTCTCCAGCCAATCCAATTTCAGCTGCGAAACACATGGATTTGTCTATGGAGATATCAATATTTGAAGATAATATAGCAGCCACAACTGCTAAATCTATTGCTGGATCGTCAACATTAATTCCTCCAGTTATATTTAAAAACACATCTTTTGCTCCCAATTTAAATCCAACACGTTTTTCAAGGACTGCTAATATCATATTCAACCGTTTAGCGTTATATCCAGTTGTACTTCGTTGAGGTGTGCCATAAACAGCAGTGCTTACAAGGGCTTGAATTTCTATCATTAAAGGGCGCATACCTTCTAATGTAGCAGAAATTGCTGTTCCGCTAAGATCTTCATCATTTTTTGAAATTAGTATTTCAGATGGATTGCTTACTTCTCGCAAACCATTTTCTTGCATTTCGTAAATACCTAATTCATTAGTGGAACCAAACCTATTTTTTTGTGAACGTAAGATTCTATAAACGTGATTTCTATCTCCTTCAAACTGTAAAACAGTATCCACCATATGTTCTAATATTTTTGGTCCAGCAATGTTTCCATCTTTGGTAATATGGCCAATTAAAATAACTGGAGTATTGGTTTCTTTTGCAAATTTAATAAGCTCCGTAGTTGTTTCTCTAATTTGTGAAATGCTTCCAGGACTACTTTCTATATAATCCGTATGTAGTGTTTGTATGGAATCGATCACTACAATATCTGGACTTAATTCTGCAATTTGGGTGAAGATTTTTTGAGTTTTAGTTTCTGTTAGAATATAACAATTTTCTGAATTTGGATAAATTCTCTCCGCTCTCATTTTTATCTGCTGAGCACTTTCTTCTCCAGAAACATAGAGTGTTTTATAGGTTAATTGTAATGCAATTTGAAGCATTAAGGTGCTTTTTCCTATACCAGGTTCACCGCCTAAAAGTGTTAAAGATCCGGAGACTAATCCGCCTCCTAAAACCCTGTTGAGCTCATTATTTTTTGTATTTAATCTTGCTTCCGATGCAGTGGAAATTTCATTTATTTTAAGTGATTTAGAAACTCTCTTGGAAGAAGTTTCAGAAACCTTCCAACTTACTTTTTCTGCTTTTTGGATTACTTCTTCAGCAATGGTATTCCATTCCTTACAAGCAGAACATTGTCCTTGCCATTTAGAAAAAGAGCTGCCACAATTCTGACAGAAAAAAGAGGTTTTTACTTTTGCCATATACTTTCTATGAAATTAAATATCCAAATTACCAAAACAGCATAAATTTATTGAACTTTAGTGAAAGACGATTTTTTTTAAAGATAAATTCTATTTTTTTTAATATCCGAAATCTTCTTTGATTTTATCTGCTTTGTCAAGCATTATATCAATGGTTATAAAATCTACTTCTTCTTTATCATAAGCACCTTGGTAAATTCTCATTGCTTTTTTAGTTTCCCCGATTTCTTCGTAATAACGAGCTAAATAATAAGCACCTAAAACTTTGTTAGGATATTGTTTTTTTGCCATCGTTGCGATTTCACGAAGTGATTCCCATTGTTTCTTTTTTTCAGAAGCTTTACAGGTCGCTATAAAGTCGTTTAATCTTATGGGGTTGTTAAGTCCAAATAAATCTTTTATAGTAGCATATTTTTCAGTTAAATAAAGGTGAATAGGGGTCTTTAATTTTAAAATAACATCGGTGTATTCTTTGTTACTTATTGGGCGATATACTGAGAACATTTTTTCTAAAGCTGAAGGAATCGCTCTGGCAACCAATGAATAGTGTGTGGCTCCTTTGAAATTATCAAAGTTATAATCAAAATTATCGCTTTTTAATCCTTTCAAAGATTCATCTAACATTTCGGTGATTTCTCTTAAATCTTTAATGTCATCAGATCCAGTAGCGAGATAATAAAATGTTTTAGTCTGAATTTGAGGAATCCTCGCGGGAAGCCTTTCATCTAACAATGGAGCTAAATCTGGACTTAAACAAATGTATCCATTAAATAATGGAGGGTCTTTAAAAAGAAAATAGTTGATAAAGTTTGCTGTAAAGTCATGTCCAATTGCAATTGTAAATTTTGCCGTGCGATAATTATTATCTATGTAAGGAATTAGTTCCAGTCCAATAAACTCAAAAAAAGCTGCTCCTTTACCCTCTGGCATAAATTCGGTGCTATCATAGTCGCAATCATCATAACGACTTTCGCCTTGCATGATTCCAACTACAATAGATTCTGGCATATCCTCCCAATAACTAAAATAGTCAACATTTCCTGCAACAGGTTCGAATAAATAATTAGCATCCAGAACAACGACGATTGGATATTTTTTCTCTGTATTCTCTTCATAATTTCTTGGAAGTTGAATTTTTAATCTTCTTGTTTCATCAAGTTTAACAGATTGAAATTCTTCATAAATAATTTTAGATTGTGAAAAGGAGTTAAATCTAAAAAACAAAACTATGATCACTAAAAATATTTTCTTCATTAGAGCAAATTTTAATGCTGAAAGATAACGATTTTAAAAATCATATATTTTTCAGAATTAAATAATAATGATTATTTTTCTTTATTGTAAAATGGAAGAATTATTAATGATAAGCCTCCAAAAAACACAATAGAGGCTATGCTTGAGGCCCATACTATCCATCCAAATGCCGTTCCAACAGTTTCAGGTATGCTGAAAATTACTAAAATTCCCGCAACAAAAAAGGGATAAGATCCAAAACCACTATTGGTAAAAGCAAAGGAAAAGCTACCTACCACAAAAGTGATAATTAGCGTTGAAAAAGCAATATTAGAGGTTTCGTTTAATGCAAAAGTTGCAGTGTAAAAAGACAATAGATATAAGCCCCAAATTAAAAATGAATGAACTATAAAAGAACCATTTTTCTTCATTTTTAAGATGCTTAAAATCCCATCTTTTAAACCTGAAAAAAATCGAATTATTTTTTTTATTATGGACGATTTAAAAAACTTTAAGGCCAATAAAAACAATACTAAAAACACTGAAAGAACAGCTATTAAATTGTAGATAATATGATTAGGCAACACGTTTAATAAAAACTCAGATAGCTTATCAAACTGCAGCAATAAGGCTATAGTTGTAAAGCCAAATAAAAATATAAGATCTACAACTCTTTCAGATATGATGGTTCCAAAAGCTTTGTCAAACGGAACATCTTCATATTTATTAATGATAAGGGCTCTTGATACTTCTCCGCTTTTAGGAATAAATATATTCATAATATACGCTACAGAAACAGCCATAAAATTATTTAAGAGCCTAGGCTTATAACCTAAAGGTTCTAATAAAAAATTCCAGCGGTAAGCTCTAGAAATATGACTTAATAAATTAAAAACAACAGAAAGAATTACAAACGTATAATCTGTTTTTTTGAAGTAGGCCGAAATTTCTTCTAATTGTTGAGGAGTAAACTTTGAATAAGAATAATATATTAAAAACATACCAAGGCCTAAAGGGATACCAATTTTTAAAAATGTAATAAGTGACTTATTCATTTATTTTTTTAAGTTGTTTTATTCGTTTGGAAATACGAAAGAAGGTTTGAAGTTTTTAGCATCTACAATAGTTGTAATTGCATAGCTAATTAGCATTAAAAACATCTCCCGTGTTTTTACATCGGCAAAGGTATTAATTTAATGCTATATTATCTATTAGTCTTACACCGCCAATAAAACTAGCGATAAAAGCTCGATATTTTTTTTTCTTACTTTTAGAAATAGCTGTTTTCAGTGTTTCAGTATCGGCTATTTCAAAATATTCTAGCGTTAAACTAGGGTGGTTTTTAAATTCCTTTTCAGCCAATTGATTCAATTTTAAAATGCTTAATAATTTAAAGTTTTCTTTTATTTTTAAAAGTGTTTTGTAAATTAAAATTGCTTCGTTTAATTGATCAGTATTAAGGCGTTTATTTCTAGAACTCATTGCAAGGCCGCTATTTTCTCTAATGATTGGACAGCCAATAATTTTTACAGGAAGATTTTCAATTTCAACTAATTTTTTTACTATTTGTAATTGCTGAAAATCCTTTTCTCCAAGATAAGCTTTATTAGGTTTTACTATCCTAAAAAAAAGATTTAAAACAGTTCCAACTCCATCAAAATGGCCGATGCGATGTTTTCCTTCCATTTCGTTTTCAATTCCTGAAAAATGATAGCTTTTCGAATTTATATTTTGATCATATAAGTCTAAGGCATTTGGTGAGAAAATAAAAATATTTTTTGAAAACCGCTTTAAAAGAGCGATGTCATTTTCTATAGCTCTTGGGTATTTTTGTAAGTCATTTGGATTGTCAAACTGTGTTGGATTTATAAAAATACTCACTACAACACAATCATTTTCAATACTGGCCTGTTCAACTAAGGAAATGTGTCCTATATGTAAAGCTCCCATGGTCGGTACAAATCCTATGCTTTTGCGTTTTTTTATAAAGGGTAAAAGAGCTTCTTTTAATGAGGAGTTGGAGTTATGTATTTTCATTTAGAAAAAAAATTAAGATAGTAAAAATAATATATTAAAGTCAGTCTGCATAAATTTTCGTAATTTTGCATCGTTTTACACACCATCAAAAATTATATATGAAAGATAAAAGGATCTTATATGTGTCTTCAGAAGTAATACCTTATTTACCTGAGACCGAGATTTCTTCAATGTCGTTTGAAGCATCTCGAATGGTAAACAGTAAAAAAGGGCAAATTAGAATATTTATGCCCCGTTACGGTATTATTAACGAACGCAGACATCAACTTCATGAGGTTATTAGGTTGTCCGGTATGAATTTGGTAATTAATGATATGGATGTTCCACTTATTATAAAAGTAGCGTCAATTCCAAAAGAGCGCATGCAAGTCTATTTTATTGATAATGAAGATTACTTTAAGAGAAAAGCAACTTTTGAAGATGAAGCTGGAAAGCTTTTTGATGACAATGACGAAAGAGCTATTTTCTTTGCAAAAGGAGTTGTTGAAACTGTTAAGAAATTAAATTGGTCACCAGATATTATTCATGTACATGGGTGGTTGGCTTCATTTTTGCCTTTATATTTGAAAAAGTATTACGATAAAGAGCCTTTATTTGAAAATAGCAAAATAGTTACATCAATATATAATCAAGGGTATAATGGGAAGTTAAGCGCTAAGGTTATTGAAAAAATTATGTTTGATGATATTGACGAAAAACATATAGAAGAATTAAAAGAACCTAATTACATCAATATGATGAAGGTTGCTATAAAAAATTCAGATGCTATTATATTTGGTTCAGAAGAACTTTCAGAAGAATTAGAGGAATATCTTAAAGGACATGACATGCCAATGTTAAAGTATCATAAAAAAGAAGATATATCCCCAGCTTATTTAGATTTTTACCTTTCAAAAGTATTGTCATAAATACATCATTTTATTTTACTATGAAAACACAAAATACTTTGCCTAAAATAGTGGCAATATTATTTTTTATTATTTCTATTGTTTCCTGTCAGGAAGATTTTAATACAATAGGTGGAGATATTGTTGGTGATGACAGTCTTTTTTCTCAAGTAGACAAATCTAAAACTGTAGTTGCTTATAGTAGGAAATTAGCTCCAGTGCAAACTAATATAATACCAGTTAGTCAATTAGGAATTTATAATGATGGAACCTTTGGGAAATCAACTATAAATTATATGACTCAATTACTGATGAATTCTCCAAACCCTGTTTTTGGAGATTCTCTAGGGCAAGAAATTTTTTTAGATAGTGTGATGTTATACATTCCTTATTTTAACGATCTAATTACAGAGGAAGATATTACAACGTATACGTTAGATTCGGTTTTTGGAAGTGAACCTATAAACATTTCGATCTACGAATCTAATTATTTTTTAAGAGATTTAGATCCAAACTCTAACTTTCAAGATCCTCAATATTATTATTCTAATCAAGGACCTATTTTTGAAGATAATTTATTACAAAACGATTTATTTCTAGAAATAGAAGATTTTGTACCAAGTAATGAAGGTCATATTATAATAACCAATGAAACGGCAGAAGACGGTCTAGTTACTATTGATACTACTACGATTCCTCCAGGTATAAGGGTTCAATTATCAAATGATTATTTTCAAGAAAAAATAGTAGACAAAGAAGGAGATCCATTTTTAAGTAATAATAATAATTTTAAAGATTACCTTAGAGGTATATATTTTAAAGTTAATTCAAATACTGACAACGGAAATTTGTTTATTTTCAATCCCCAACTTGCTAATATTACCCTTTATTACAAATTTTTTAGACCCCGAGAAGATAGTTCGGGTAATCCTGTATTAGATGATGATGGAGTAGCTATCATAGATACTATTTTTGAAGAATTTGTGATAAGTTTTGCTGGAGTAAATTTAAATGTTTTTGATAACGAATTGTCTCCAGAAGTTGCTTCAGCCATTGCATCTCCAAACGTAATTGAAGGGGAAGAAAGCCTTTATGTAAGAGGAGGTGATGGAATTTTAACTGTTATTAATCTATTTGGAGAAGATGTTGATCAAAATGGAATTTCTGATGAATTAGAAGTGCTTCGAGATAAAGATTGGTTGATTAATGAAGCAAATTTAAAATTTTACATAGACCAAAGTAAGATTGTTGGTGGAGAAACAGAGCCAGAAAGGCTGACCGTATATAATATTAACAATAACACGGTTTTGGCAGATTATTTTTTAGACCCAACATCTGGAGAGGAACCCAATAATGCAATATCAAATCACATGGGAAGAATTGAAAGAAACAGCGATGATTTAGGAGTTTCTTATGAAATTAATTTAACACATCACATAAGTAATCTAATTAATAAAGATTCAACAAATGTTTCCATAGGTTTAATTACTACACAAAATGTATTGCTAAATGGCTTTCAAAAACTAGACACAATACTAGACCCTAATCAAAATTTACAAACTATTAAAACGGTACAAAGAAGTAGTGTGATTTCTCATGAGGGTACGGTTCTTTACGGAAATAATACGCTTGATGAGGATAAAAAATTAATATTAGAAATTTATTACACAGAAATAAACTAAAAACTATGTGTGGAATTGTTGGATATATTGGTAATAAAGATGCATATCCTATTATATTAAATGGATTAAAACGTTTGGAATATAGAGGTTATGATAGCTCAGGAATTGCCTTGTATGATGGTGAAAACATTAAACTTTGTAAAACAAAAGGCAAAGTTGCGGATTTAGAACTTAAGGTATCTAAAGAAATATCTACAATTGGGAATTTAGGAATTGGTCATACCCGTTGGGCGACTCATGGAGAACCAAACGATGTCAATTCTCACCCGCATTATTCAAATAGCAAAGATTTAGTAATTATACATAACGGGATTATTGAAAATTATAATGTTTTAAAAAAGGAATTAATCAATAGAGGATATACTTTTTATTCAGACACCGACACAGAAGTTTTAGTAAACTTAATTGAAGAGATTAAGAAAAATGAAAATGTCAAGTTAGGAAAGGCTGTACAGATTGCATTAAATGAAGTAATAGGAGCTTATGCTATTGCCGTTTTTGATCAAAAAGAACCTAATGAAATAGTGGTTGCAAAATTAGGGAGTCCGCTGGCTATTGGAATTGGCCAAAATGAATTTTTTATTGCTAGTGATGCTTCTCCATTCATTGAATTTACAAATAATGCTATTTATTTAGAAGATGAAGAATTGGCAATTATTAAGTTATATAAAGATATAAAAATTAGAAGAATAAAAGATGATACTATTGTAGCTCCTTATGTTCAGAAACTTAAATTAAATTTAGAACAGATTGAAAAAGGAGGTTATGATCATTTTATGTTGAAGGAAATTTACGAACAACCTTCCGTAATAAAAGATACCTTTAGGGGAAGGTTACTCGCTAATAAAGGAATTGTAAAATTAGGAGGATTAGAAAATTATATTGAGAAATTTATAAATGCCGATCGAATTATAATTGTAGCTTGCGGTACATCTTGGCATGCTGGTTTAGTCTCAGAATATATCTTTGAAGATTTGACAAGAATACCTGTTGAAGTTGAATACGCTTCAGAATTTAGATATAGAAATCCAATTATTACAGAAAGAGATGTAGTAATTGCAATCTCACAAAGTGGTGAAACAGCAGATACACTTGCTGCTATAAAACTTGCAAAAGAAAAAGGCGCTTTTGTTTATGGAATCTGTAATGTTGTCGGGTCAACAATATCAAGAGCAACAGATAGTGGAACTTATACACATGCGGGCCCAGAAATAGGAGTTGCTTCCACAAAAGCATTTACAACTCAAATCACAGTACTTACGCTGATCGCTTTAAAGCTTGCTAAAATAAAAGGCACCATTTCTCAAACTAATTTTAGGTTACACCTAAATGCACTTGAAGCTATTCCAGATCAAGTAAACACTGCTTTAAAAAAGAATGATGATATTGAAGAAATAGCAAAAGTATTTAAAGACGCTACTAATTTTCTTTACCTTGGTAGGGGGTATAATTTTCCAGTTGCATTGGAAGGTGCTCTTAAACTAAAAGAAATTTCCTATATACATGCAGAAGGTTATCCAGCTGCCGAAATGAAACATG
This sequence comes from Flavobacteriaceae bacterium, assembly GCA_029268635.1. Lineage (GTDB taxonomy): Bacteria > Bacteroidota > Bacteroidia > Flavobacteriales > Flavobacteriaceae > Marifrigoribacter. Next base: position 5,305 of record JAQWNL010000005.1, on the reverse strand, counting down.
GCCCTATTGCGCTCATCGATGAGCAAATGCCAATTGTTGTGATAGCGGTTAATAGTAATCATTACGATAAAGTAGTAAGTAATATTCAAGAGATTAAATCTCGTAAAGGTAAAATTATTGCTGTCGTTACCGAAGGAGATACTGTTGTCAGGGAAATAGCAGATTATATTATGGAGGTTCCAAATACTCCAGAAACTCTTTCGCCATTGGTAACAACTATACCATTACAATTACTTTCTTACCACATCGCATTAATTTTGGGCAGAAATGTAGATCAACCTCGTAATTTAGCAAAAGCAGTTACTGTAGAGTAGTTCAAAAAGTAAGTTTTAGAATCCTTCTTTTTATTTATGTGATTGGTGTATTTTCTAATATTTACACCATTAAGATTAATACCATTTTTACCTTTTTTAATCTTATAGATATCATTACCCATTAATTCTCCTTTATCTTTTATGATATTGAGTTTTAATTGGATTTTGATGTTATGTGTATTGTTGTCTTTATCCCAATCAACAGAAACATTTTCAATGTAATCCATTAAAAATTTCCTTTTGTCCTCATATTTTGTGTAACTACATATTTTATTAAAATGTGATTTAAAACTATCAAACCAATCTTCCCAAACATTATTATTCAACCATAAATCATTTTGAATTTCAAATTTACTTATCTCATTTTCTATTTTTTCAATCTCATTTTCTACACTTACTCTAATATTTTCAAACATTTGATCACTTATCTTAAGTGTTATGTTTTTAATAGTATTTTCTTCTAATTTTCTGTTGATAGTTTGAATTTTAATCTTTCTCCTTTTAATCTTTTCTACATTTTCCTTTATCCTTTTTTTAATTACATCACCATCTAATTCTTTTGGTAAGTTATTTTTTCTAAATTCTTCTTTTATAAACACACTATCCTTAAAGACATTTAAAACATTTACCCATATAATTTCTTCAATTCCTAATCTATTTACTGATTTAGAATTATTACATTTTTCTACTCTTTTATCTCTCCAATTATTTTCATTAGTAATACATCTATATATGTTAGTATTCATAGATGGTTGGTATTTACCTCTCATAGTATTACCACACCCATCACAAACCAATATATCTTTTAATAGAAATTGATGTCTATTACTCTGTAAATTTGGTTGTCTTTTTCTTCTCTTCAGTAGTTTTTGAACATCATTGAATAATTCCTTATCAATAATACTAACACATTCAAATCTGTGTTTATATGTTAATCCTTTTTCTCTACAATATTCTTTGGATTTACCCTTTAATCCTTTTACTTCATAATCCTTATAACCAATGTAGAATGTATTTTGTAACATATTTCTGATTTGGTTAGTATTCCAATCTTTATTACCCCTTTGTGTTATTACACCAATTTTATTTAATCTCTCCTTTATTTTTTCAGTTGATAAACCCTTTAGATACCATTTAAAAATACTTTTTACCCATTTACTCTTAATCTCATCTTCAATCAGTTTACCATTACCATCTCCTTTAAAACCTATTGGAATACTACCACCCCACCATTTTCCACTATCTAAATTTCTCCTTTTACCCATCAAACCTTTCTCAAACCTCTGATGATTTTCAAATTCATTTACTAATGATAAAACACCAAATAGTAACTTATCCATTTTATTATCAAAGTTGTATTTCTGATTATTTAGATATAAATCAATCCCATTTTTATATATAATACTTTTCAATAGATTAGAAGTATCATCATTTCTACTTAACCTACTTAAATCATAAACCCAAATATTTTTGATTAATCTTTTCTTCCATCCATCCATTAGAATATTAAGTAATTCCCTTTTAACCATTTCTCCAATATCCTCATCATCCAAAAAATCATCTCCACTTTTTCCTTCTTCCCTCCAAATGATTACATATTTGAATTTTTGAGGATGGTTTTTAGTTACATACTCAACACCTAATTCTTTTTGATTATCTAATGAAGTGTTTTCTATTTGATCTTTAGTTGAAACTCTACAGTAAATGTTGAATGAGTGTATAAGATTTTCTGTAGTTATCTTATCCTCAAAATCTTTCTTATTTCTAATTTCTATAATCTCCATTTACAACTTTAATGTTAGTTAGTGGATTCCTTAAATCCCTTAAATAATTTTATAACCTAATTTTAAAAAAACATAAAATGAGTGAACAAACCAAAGATGAATTACAAAGATTTACAACATTAGTAAACCCAACTATTCTTTCTCAAATTAAACTTATTAGTTACTTCACAAATCAAAAGTTGTATGAAGTTATTAATAGTAGTTTGGAAGAACATATTTCTAACTTTGAAATTCAAAACAAAACTTCTATTTCATCTATTATTAACTTTCAACACAAATTCTCTAAAGATTCAATTAAAAACAATTTACCCAAAGAGAATAAAGTTGAAAATGATAGTAAAGATAAAGAAAAATAGAAACTTACTTTTTAAACCATTCCAACCATTAAAAGAATACATTAATTTGTGTTCTTTTTTTTACTAAAACTTACTAAAATTTACATAATCTTATAAAACCTCAAAAACATTACCACTCAACACCACTAACTATACCATTTTTATGTGTTTTTAATGTGATTTAACACATTATCTCTCCTTTACCATATACTTATGTGATTTAATCTTTTTAGTATGTTTAAATCAAAGATTTTAAAAGAAAAAGGATATTCAGTTTTTCACCAAATACCCCAAATCTCACAGAAATAGAAAACACTATTTAAAATTAATGGATAAAAACTTTTAAAACATTTTTCTCACTCTGATTTTCTTACTCTTTTGAGTTTCCATTAACTCCTTTTCTGATGGATTCATTCTATCCAAATAGTTACTAAAAAAATCCCTTAATTTCTCATAAAAAATTTTATTGAACATCTCTTTTTGAAATTCTTCATTTTTCATAAATGAATTCCCAACTATAATATCATTTGATTTATCTCTTTTCATTGATTTATCAAAATCATCTAATAATTTTTGTTTATTTTTTTTCATTTCTTAATTTTTTATCAATTTTTAAGTGTTTATCTAAGATTATATCTTCCATATTATCATTAAATACCCTAAACCAATTATCTTCTATATACTTTGATTTCTCAAAATTATTCCACTTATCTCTAAACCATTTATTACTATCACTTTCCATTATCTCCAAACATCTGAATTAGATCCCATACTAACATTTCCTTCTAAATTTAATTTGTTATAATTTCTACTATGATTATCTCTTTGTTCTTTAAATCTTTCTAACCTAATATCACTTACTTCTTCACTTCTAACAACACCCATAATGTTTAAATCATTTAGGGTATTTTCATCTAAAGTTCTTAAGAAACTATCTAATTTTCTACTTTGTCTTAAGGTGTCAAAACTATCTCTACCTAACAATCTCAATTCATTATCATAACCTCTTTTTTCCATTTGTAATTTTCCTATTTGTTCATCACAAATCCTTTTATTAAAAAGACACTTAAAGTGTTTTATTATAGTTTCCTCTAATCCTATTTTAAAAGGTATAATTGAATGTATTTTTTTATACTGATTTCCAATTTCAGTTATCTCTCCATAAGTAACCTTACCATCAAACCTATTCTTTATTCTTTCTAAATTAATTTCCATCTATATCTTTTTTTAAGTCAAAGAAATTATCAAAATCTTCCTCTAACATTACTATCCATTTATAATAATCTATAACCTCATCAGATTTTATTTTTCCTATATGTTTTCCATATTTTATCCATTCTTTGATAAGTTTTGTTCCTACTATTTGACAAACCTCATCCATCTTTTTTTCTCCTACTGAATTACAGTCTTTCTGACCATCAAATTCAACTCCAAACATTTTAAAACTCATTTTACTAAATAATTTTCCATTTGTTCTTCTACTAATTCTTTTTTGAATTTCACATTCTTACCTACTTTGAAATATGGTAATTCATTTGATTTCATCATTGTTTCAATTTTACCCATTGAGAATCCTAAATAATCTCTGAGTTCAGACTTTGACATCCAATTTGTTTCTAAGTTCATACTATTACTTTTTATTAAACATTATTATATACTTATACATATTGAAATCTGATTGAGAAGTCATATATCTTTTGTGGTTCCCCAAAACTTCTTTCATATCTTTATGATGGACCATCAGAATCAAATTTCATTACATATTTAGGGTTTCACTTACAACCAAACCCCAATTCTTACCATAAATGTATGACCCCTATTTAACCACTCCACATTATTCTACACATCTCTTTTATTCATTTATTTAGGATATAAGTATATATTTCATATACCAAAAAGATTGTATTTGTGTTGAATGTGTATCTACACCATTTTTCTATGTAATATGTGTATATGGACATCAATGATTATGGGATACTACTATATACATAATACCATATTGGTCATATATTATTAGGTATGGTCATACATTGTGATAAGTTGGTATTACTACCCAATTAAAAACACCATAATATCTAATAATTCACTACCCCATAAAATTCATATATAAACATTTGTTTCCCCACCACATATAGTTACACACACATTGTTGGTTAGATCATATATTAACATTCAATTGGTCACATACACTATGAAAATATTGTTTTTATATTATATTTTTTTATATACCTATTCAATAAATTATCTATATAATTACCTACTGTTTTATATTTTTTTGTGTGAGTGTTTTCCCCAAAAGTATTGGTAAGAACATTATGTCTACCCCATAATATTTCTTCCTCTTTTCTACAATGATGACCATAATTTGTTAACCAATCTCCAAATACACTTTCAAAGAATATCCAATCTGAATTATCAATATTATTATTCCTAAATACCTCATCTTCCCAATCCCCACTCAAACATCCACTACACCAAATTTCATATCCTTTTTGTAATGATTGTTTTTGTTTTAATGTGTAATTACTTAAATCTACTTTTTCTACTGTGTTTACTTTGTTCATTGTTTTCATATTTGTTGTTTTTATTTATTTATGTTATTAATAGTTTTAATTATATCAACTTCATCATCCATAAGACCATATCTACTACCCCAATTATATTTTTCCTTAAAGTCATATAATTCATCAGAATCTAAAATTTCATCTTCAGTTAGATTTTTTTCTTTTAGTATTAAATCAGTTAATAACTCACTAAATTCATCATCCATACTCTGAATTCTACTGTTACAGTAACTGACATATTCATCCATTACTTTTTCAATTTTATCTACTCTAATTCCATTAAATAGTTTTGATTGTTTGTTTTTAAT
>JAQWNL010000004.1:0-21408 GCA_029268635.1 Flavobacteriaceae bacterium | reverse complement strand
CTTTCTTCCCCATTACCATCTACAAATAAACTAACATCCTGAAAGGTTGCATTCTCTGTTAATTTAGGGTTTTGAATAGTATAGGTAATATTATCTCCATCAGTACTTGCTCCTATAATAACCACTTCAACCTCTGCAACTCCATCATCACTAACTGAAGTTAATACAGCATTAGGAGGGTCAAACTGAAAACTATTAGTAGCATCCTCACTCCAATAAGACACAAATTCTTCTGCACTAATATATTTATGTTCACGATTAGGTCTATCTGTAAAAGCAAATATATCATTGGTCACAGGCATCACAAGTGTTGTGCTGTTTGTAGCATTAGCCTCTATAGCTGTATGAACATATAGCCATTCTGCTTGAGTATCATCAACATTGTTATTATCATCTGTTGTACAAGCAACGATTAATAAGCTTGTTATTAAGCAAGTGGCTAGGATTAGTTTTAAGTATTTCATAGTTCATAAAAGTTTTTTTTGATGGTATATTTGAGAATGTATTTTTAAAATAGCTGGAGTTACATAACAAGCTACTGCAATCACAGGAGTATAAAATGATAATAGTATTCCTAAAATATAAATTAATAGTGATACTTTTTGGTAATTTTTTAAATTTAAAATTAGTTTTGAGTCAAAATATTTATGATGTTGTCGGACAATAACCATTTGTAAGATAACAAATGATATCCCACACATTAAAAGCGTAAAGCCATATAGTGCAAGTGGAGAATCATCCAAATGATTTTCACCTACCCAAGAAGTGGTAAAAGGAACTAACGATAACCAAAATAGAAAATGCAAATTTGCCCATAAGATTTTTCCATTAACTTTTTCTGTATATTGAAATAAATGATGGTGGTTATTCCAATAAATACCAACGTATATAAAGCTTATTAAGTAGCTGACAAATACACCTATTTTTGGAGATAAAGCATTTAAACTTGTTTCTTCAGGTGCTTTAAGTTGAAAAACCATTATGGTAATAATAATTGCTAATACACCATCAGTAAATGCTTCAAGTCTGCTAGTTGTCATTTTAATTTAATTGATTGAAATAATAGTTGGTAAAACGTAAATGTACAAACATTCCCTCTTTATCAACTAGTCACTTCACAAAATTTATATCAGGAATTTTATAGTACATAATGATGTGTTAATGATTAGAAATCTGAAATTATTATTACTGTAGTAAGCGTTCCATAGAAAAATAATTACGCCTATTTAATAGTATATTTGTTTTAATTATTATAAATTTTATTCTAAACAGTTAGCGCTTTAATTTCTATTTTATGGAACATTCTAAAATAGTTACTATTCAAGAATCTTAAGATCTATAAATGCTTATTGTTATAAATCACCAGATTTTATAAAATATTAAATGGTATAAATAACTATCCAATTATGATTTTAATTGTCTTCTTCTTGAATTGATTTGTGTAAACAATAATAAAATAGATTCCAGCTTGATACACTGATGTATCAAATTTAAGTTCTTTATTTCCATAATTAAGATAACTATTTACTCTTCTTCCATTTATATCATATATATCAATTAGCTTTATATTTTCTAAATTAATTAAATGACAGCTATTTAACGCGTTATTGGTTCTGACTATTATGTTAGAAAGAGGATAATTACTTTCATTAATATTTAAAATAATAGTAGGTTCACAGGAATCTATAGAATCCAAGTTAGCATAAAAATAATCTCCATTTTTATAAAAACAGCTTAAATGTCCTACCCCATTTATATCTGGATCACCACTTGGAGCATTAATTAAAGATAATGATCCAGCACCTTCAATCCAAATTGCATTTGTTATACTAACAATGTTAGATTCTGATGGAGAAAAATAAAAGTGACGATAATCATTGCCATTAACTAAAGGTCTGGGAATAATCGAATCTAAATTATAATAACCTGCATTTTCAATAAATGGAGAAATTGGGTTTTTCATATCAATAGAATCATCAATATTTAAAGAAAAGTCATATAATAAATATTCAGTATTTCCAGTTTCTTGTATGAAATTTAGAAACACCTTTTTTTCTAAAATATCTTCTCTTAACAAAATGCTTCTTGAAATAAAATGGTAGCCATCTAATATTTTATAATTATGACCATCAGCAATAGTATCACCATCGGTATAATAAAAATCGGTTAAACATCCAAAGTAACAATTTGTAACTTGCCATTCATTATAATCATCTAATAATGGTACATAATCCTGACTAAATAGTAAGGCACTAAAAAAATAAAACAAAAAATTTAGTCGTTTTTTCATGTTATATTAAATATTTAAATATAAACTATATTTTCATCTCATACTATATTTAATAGCATTAACATTGCCATTACCATCATAATCGTGTTTTCAATTAATGTTGCTTCTGTCATCGGTAATTTTAAAGTTGTTCCTAAACATGCGCATCGAATGTGTTTTTTACTTAAAAGTGTTTTTAGTACTCCAATAGTGGTAATTCCTAAAACAATAAGTGTAATAACTAAAGCGATATCAACTTCAAATCGCATTAAAAACATTAAACCCAAAACGGTTTCAATAAAAGGATACATCCATCCATAAATTGGAATGCGCTTAGCTATAGGGTCGTACATTTTAAATGACTCCGGAAAACCTTTTAAATCTAACATTTTAAAGAAGCTAAACACAATATAAAATAAGCCCATAAAATCAAGCATAAATTTGTTCCAAGACCAATCTTTATAATGAATAAGCAGACTTGCTGTTGTGATATAAAAAATGATTAGTAGTAGTGGCTTTAATTGTACTAATTTAGTTTTTTCAGCATCAATAGTTATATTGGATGAAAAGACATTTTTTTCGTGCTTTTCTGATAACGTAAATTTTTCTGGCAATGCCTTTTTTAGTAATTCAGTACTAATATGCTTATCCATTGTCACTTCTGTTTCTCCATTTTCAAGGTGAACATAAACATGGGTTACGTTTTCTAAAGCATTAATATATTTTTCCACGGAAGCTTTACAATTATTACAAGTCATTCCTTCGACTTTATAGGTTTGTTTCATTATTGTTGACTTAAATAAATAATAATAATAATAATAATAATAGCTGTTATAAACTCCTGTTGTTTTTAAGCCTTTTATATTTTTTAATTTACTCAAATATAATACTTTATTAAGTGCTTAACTGGCAAAGTTCATTTGTATTTTAAAGCCCTTATCCTATCTTATTTCTCACTATTTAAAATTTCATTTACAGCTCGCTTATATTTCAAGGATTGCTTGCTTTTTTATTTTTTTTATAAGTTTTATGAGGATTAGAAAAAGACTGTGAAAAATACTCCCAAAAACCTAACATCATAATTTTTATAGATTTTGAATTAGATAAAGTAGCATCGTATTGTTGGTATATTTTTTTATGAAAAGTTTCAAACAATTCCCAACGATTTTTAAGATAATCAGTCGAGTTATTTTTTATCATACTAGATGAAAATTGATCAGCAATTAAACCATGACAAATCATAAAATGATCAATACTAGAGAAACATTCTTGCATTTTTTTAAACTGTTTCACATTAGTAATATCGCCATTATAATATAATTTGTGTTTTGCTAGATCTATATATTTTTGAAATGCCTCCAAATCTAAATCACCTTTGTACAATTGTTTTCCAATACGTAAATGTATCTTACAACCTTTTTTAATGGGTATTTATCTAGAATAGGAAAAGTGTGTAGTATTTTGATACAAGATTCAATATCGAGATTAGGATTGGTTTCACTCATACTTAATTTATTCTTTTTAGAAAATCTAGTTGAAAAGATGAAGCACTTGTATATCGAAGTAATTTGTTGAAATTTTATCTACAAATTCCTCTTTTTATGGGTCATATTATTATATAATAAAAAACCCCATCAAAATTGATGAGGTTTATTTGAAAATATATGGATTTATATTAGATAACTTTTACATTTACTGCGTTTAATCCTTTGTTTCCTTCTTGTAAATCGAATTCAACTTCGTCACCTTCTCTAATCTCATCGACTAGTCCAGAAATGTGAACAAAGTGGTCTTTTTCTACTCCTTCTTCTGTAATGAAACCAAATCCTTTGGCATCATTAAAAAATTTTACTGTTCCTTTACTCATTGTAATGTAATTTAATTTATTAATATTATTAGTGAACAAAGATATGACCAATAAATCAATTTTAAAAATTAACTTTAAAACTATTTGTTTTAATTAGATTCTTTTTCTTTTAACGTTTAAACAGCACCACAAAAGATATTGCATATATAATGAAAACTGGTATTCATTGAATTGAGATTTCTGATGCAATATCGAACAATTTTAATACCACAAGAATATTTGACCAACTACTAAACGCATCTTCTACAGATGAGAAACGTTATACTTTTATATAGAGCATAAAACTGTTTAAGCAGTAAAATTTAGCTTACTTAAACAGCTTCACTTTATCAAAATTAAAACAATAAAACCATTAAGAACTACATGACAACACCGAACAACCTACTTTATGTCTTGCCCATTCTGGACGTTTTACAAACCATTTCTCTTTTTCTGCTTGTTCCTCATAGGGTTTTCTAAATAATTGAAATAGTTCATCAATTAATTTAAAATCACCTTTATTAGCATCATCTATTGCTAATTGAGCCATATAATTGCGAAATACATATTTAGGGTTTACTTGGTTCATCTTCTTTTTACGTTCTCTAAAAGGAACTTCTTCTTTTTGTAAACGTTTTGCATAGTGCATAAACCAAGAGTTCCATTTTTGCTTTATCGAACTGGATATTTCATTTGGCATATAAAAAGCATCTTTAATAATTTGCAATCCTTCTAGAGAGGCTTCAGAAAAATTACTTAAATTTCTAAAGAAAATCGTCATATCCGTTTCTGTTAATTGCAAGATACCTTCTAAGTTTCCAATTAATTCCGTATCACTTTTATCCTCCGCAAATAAACCTAATTTACCTCGCATCATTACTAAATAGTGTTTTTGTGCTTTCTCATGATAGCTATGCAAAATACGTTCTAAGTCGTCTGCTTCTCCAATTAATAAGTATAAGGCATTTGCCAGCTGGTACAAATTCCAATGACCTATTTCCATTTGCGCTCCATATCGATACCTTTTAAATTGACTGTCTGTAGTATTGGGTGTCCAATCATGATCATAACCTTCTAACCAACCGTAGGGTCCATAATCTATCGTTTGCCCAAGAATAGATAAATTATCTGTATTCATTACCCCATGCACAAAACCAACTCGTTGCCAATGAATAATCATTTCTAAAGTACTGTTTAAAATAGTTTCAAAAAATTGTAAATACGATTCTTTAGAAGGCGTTCCCAATTCTGAAAAATGGTACTTAATTGTATAATCTACGAGTGTTTTTAATGTCTCTTCATCATGTCTTGCTGCTAATAGTTGATAATTGCCAAAGCGTAAAAAACTTGGTGCTGCTCTGCAAACAACAGCTCCTTTTTCATAAGCTGTATTTCCATCGTATAGCTTATCTCTCATTACTTCATCTCCAGTCAATGCCAGTGTCAATGCTCTGGTTGTTGGGACTCCTAAATGATACATTGCTTCGCTACACAAATACTCTCGAACAGAAGACCGCAATACTGCCAAACCATCTGCAGTACGGGAATAGGGTGTTTCCCCTGCTCCTTTTAATTGTAGTGTCCAATATTTGTGTTGATGCTCAACTTCAGCCAAATTAATAGCACGTCCATCACCTAATTGCCCTGCCCAATGACCAAATTGATGTCCTCCATAGCACATGGCATATGGTGTGGTATTAGGCAATATACTATTTCCTGTAAATATATTTAGGAATGCTTCACTAGTTGTATCTTCTTCAGACAAACCTAAGGCAAAAAGCATCTCAGGTGAAACATGTAGTATTTCTGGTTTTCTCGGTTTTTTAGGGGTAACATAAGAGAAACAAGCGTTTTTCACTTGTCTTCTTGTGTTATCAAGAACTGGATCTGCCGGTAATGCTTTAGTAAATCTATCCTCTATATTAAGTTGCATGATGTTTATTTTTAATTATTCAATTATTATAGATCAATTGCGCTTCTAACAGCACTTAAAAAAACTTCAGTAAAAAATGAAACCTACATCCTACCCTATTTTCATTTCAGTATTACAGGATAAATTAAATAAAAGAACCAAACCTTTCAAAATGACATGTATAACCATGCGGTTTTTTTAATAAATAATCTTGATGTTCTGGCTCTGCTGGCCAAAAAGTAACACACGGCTCTAAGGTAGTTACCGTATCTGCTTCCCAGCGTCCTGAAGTATTTACTAAGTTAATAAATTCTTCCGCCTCCTTTTTTTCTTCTTCATCTTGATAAAAAATAGTGGACCTGTAACTGGAACCTCTATCATTTCCTTGCTGATCTTCTGTGGTGGGATTATGGATTCTAAAAAAATAATCCAATAGTAACTTAAAGGATGTTTCGTCTGGATTATAGGTAATCTCAATACCTTCCGCATGGCCTGGGTGATTATGATAAGTTGGATGTTCGTTAACTCCACCTTGGTATCCAACTTCTGTATCTAAAACGCCAGGTCGAACTCTAAAAAGGTCTTCCATTCCCCAAAAACAACCGCCTGCCATATATGCTTTTTTATATTTTTCCATTTTTATTTGTCTTTTTTATTATTTTACCTTGTTGGTATTAATTTATTTAAATATTTTTCTAATTCTTTTTTATCTGGATTTCTTTATTTCTTTTTACAAATAGTAATAGTCAGGAAATTAAGTTTTCTATTTCCATAAAGATCACGTAGTCTTTCCGCATGGTGTTCCTATTATTCTAAATCCAAAAATTGATAATATAACGTAGTTTTGTCCAGTTATAATTTACTTTAGTTTGATTTATGACAACCCCTGGCACCATATAATTTTTATAGTGTTGTTAAATTCATTTTTAAAGTTTTTCAGAATTATAAAACGGAATTTGGTTTTATAATTATTACACTTCTCTTCGCAGCACTTCTAATGGAGAACTTTTTAAAACAGTCCTAATATTACTTAATCCAATCCCTAATACCAATAATGAAATTCCAGGTAAAAACACCAAAAACGGAATCAAAGAAGGTACAAAAGTTTCTTTAAATACAAATATAGCCAACAATAAACTACTTAGCAAAGCCAAAAGAATCCCTACTAAACTTCCTAAAATACCTAAAAACAAATATTCTAAGGCAGCTATTTTTAATATTTGAGAATTCGTAGCACCTAAGGTTCTAAACAATGCACTTTCCTTAATTCGTTGATATTTACTATTGCGCACCGATCCCATCAACACAATAATACCAGTAACAATACTAAAGAAAGCCATAAAATTGATAATCCATGAAACCTTATCTAATATATCTTCTACGATGGTATAAACTTGACGAAGGTCTATAATTGAAACATTTGGAAATTTTGCTACTAAATCTCTTTGAAATACTGCCGAACTTTTTTTAGTGGGTGCATAGGTGGTTAATACATTAAACTGTGGAGCATTTTCTAATATTTCCTTTGGAAATAAAATAGAAAAATTAAGTTGTACGCGGCCCCAATCTACTTTCCGAATACTACCAATAATAGTTTCCACAAGTACTCCTTGAACATTAAAAACAATAGGATCTCCAACAGTCACTTTGGCATCTGCAGCAAGATTATCAGAAATTGAAATTTGAATTGGATTTTCTCCGCTCCGTTTAGAGGTCCACTCCCCTTTTATCAGTTCTTCCGATTCGATAAGTGAATCACGGTAAGTGGCTCTAAATTCGTGATTTAAAAGCCAAGTTCTTACTTTGCTAGTACTATCGCTGCGCAAAGTATTCACTAATTTTCCTTTAATACTGTGCATGCGCATAGTTACCAAGGGAATATTATCAGTAACAGTTAAATCATTATCATCAAATATTTTTACAATTCCATCTAGCTGATCTGTTTGTATGTCTAGTGTTATAAGATTTATATTTTCAGAAGATTGATCAGCCTCAGTTTTGGATAATAAAATGTCTTTGGTAAAATATAAAGTACTTATTAAAAAAGTACCCAATCCAATTGAAACTAATAATACTAAGGTTTGATTGTTTGGTCTAAATAAGTTTAATAAACTTTGTCTTACAATAAAGTCTGCTCGTTTAGGAAAATAAGATTTAACGGCTTTTATGGATACTCTTGCAATACCTGCCAAAATTGCGAAAGTCACTAAAATACCAATAACAAATGTTAGTGCGTATAAATTATTTCGGAGTAACCAAAAGGAAAATAAATATAAAAAAAAGATGATCAAACTAAAAATAATTGAACGTACTTTAATTGGTTTTATTTGAGGATTACCATCGATGCGCAGTACCTCCAAAGGCGAAACATACCAGGTACGTATAAGTGGTAATAATGCAAATAATACCGACATAAAAAAACCAAGTAAAACTCCCATAAGCAATGGCTTAATGGCGATACTGACTTGCATATCAAATGGTAAAAATTCTTTTAATAGGTAAGGAAAAAGTTCCTGTAGAACTATTCCGATAAGGCTACCTAAGAATCCTCCAATAATACCTATGGCCGAAATTTGTATAAGAAAAATTAAAAAGCTTTGTTTTCTGGTTGCACCCATACATTTTAACACGGCTACTGCTTTTAGTTTTTCCTTTATGTATATGTTTACAGAACTAGCAATACCAATACAACCTAATAACAAGGCTATAAAAGCTGCAAGATTAAGAAACTTACTCACATTAGAATACCCTTGCCCTAAACGTTTACTAGTGCTTAAATGTGTATCTAGTCCTGCATTTTCATCAGCTAATACAGCAGTTAGCTTTTTTTCTAGAACAATTAAATCTATAGTTGGAGATTTATAAAAAAACTTATATTCTTTGCGACTCCCAAATTGTAAAAGTTCAGTCTGGGCAATAAAACGATTAGGAATAATAATTGGTGGTGCTATGGAAGAAGAAATTGATGAACTACCGGGGATAGATTTTAAAGAACCTATAATTGGTAGGATTAGTTCCCCTATTTTAATAGAATCACCAGGTTTAATATCAAACTGTAACATAAGAGTTGCATCTACTAAAGCTCCACCTAATTTTTGAAAATTATTTGCCGCAGAAATAGGATGCGTATCAATAGTACCATAAAATGGAAAACTACCTTCTAAACCTCTAACACGAACCAATTTAGTACCTCCATTCTTTGGAAAAGCAATCATGGAAACAAAATTAATCTCTGAGGCATCTGGTTTTAAAGAATCGATAGTAGACTGTGCTCTTTTACTTGGTATTTGTTTACTATCAATAATAAAATCAGCACCCATTAAAGTTTTAGATTGTACTTGTATATTGTCCTCCAGATTAGTTCCAAACAACTGAATAGAAACTACCGCAGCGATCCCCAAAATAATGGAGGCCATAAAAAGAATTAAACGTATTCTACTTGCTTTTGCATCACGCCATGCCATTTTAAAAAGCCAGGCGATGTTACTTTTTGAGTTAAATTTAGAATTGCTCAAAATGAAGTAGTAGGTTCGTTAGTTATTATTTTACCACCTTTAAGTTTTAATATTTGTTGCGTTCTATTGGCTAATTCTAAATCATGGGAAATAATTACCAAAGTTGTACCCGCATCTTTATTAAGTTCAAATAGCAATTGAATTACTTTTTCTCCGGTTTTCTCGTCTAAGTTACCAGTTGGTTCATCAGCAAATAATATAGAAGGTTTATTGGAAAAAGCTCTTGCTAAAGCTACACGTTGTTGTTCTCCGCCTGATAACTGTGATGGATAATGATCCATGCGATCCATTAATCCTACTTTTTTTAATAATGCGCTAGCACTTATTGTTGCATCCTTTGCTCCTTGCAATTCTAGAGGAACACTTACATTTTCAAGTGCTGTTAGTGTTGGCAATAATTGAAAGTTTTGAAAAATAAAACCAACTTCTCTATTTCGCAATTGTGCACACTCATCTTCATTTAAAGTATTTAAATTAAAACCACATAATTCAACAGTACCCGAATTTGGTTGATCTAAACCAGCACATAAACCCAATAAGGTTGTTTTTCCACTTCCAGAAGGACCAACAATAGAAAAAGTCTGTCCCTTTTCAACATCAAAAGACACATTTTTTAGAACTGTTAATTGTTTAGAACCGCTAGTATATTGTTTTTCTAGCCCATTAATCTTTAATATCTTTGGCATATAAATGTAATTTTTTTATAAATATGAACAAGGCTAAAAATATACAAACGTTTTTAAATCTACACACTCAAATAGCAACTAAATTCTTAAAATTTTGTTATTTTATAATCTCTTTAGTTTTGATGTCTTGCGGCAATTCAAATCCTATCAAAAACAATAATGAATCCGTTAAGGTTACCACTATAAAAAAAGAAGTAGCAGAAACAAGTTCAAAGAAAACCATTATTTGCTTTGGAGATAGTCTAACAGCAGGCTATGGTTTAGATGATAGTAATGATGCATTTCCAAGTTTACTTCAAGATAAACTAGACTCTTTGGAGTTAGATTATGTAGTAATAAATTCTGGCTTAAGTGGTGAGACAACGGCAGGTGGTAAAAACAGGATTAAATGGGTCCTTAATAAAGACATTGATATTTTCCTTTTAGAACTGGGCGCAAATGATGGTTTACGAGGTATTCCATTAACTGAAACACGCGCTAACCTTCAGGTAATTATTGATGATATACAAGATAAAAATCCAAATACAACAATTATTGTAGCCGGAATGGAATTACCCCCTAATATGGGTAAGGTTTATACTTCTGAATTCAGAAGTATTTTCTCTGATTTAGCAAGAAAAAATAATTTAAAGTTTATTCCTTTTATTTTAGAAAATGTTGGAGGTATAGCTGAATTAAATCAACGTGATGGTATTCATCCAACTGTTGAAGGACATAAAATAATTGCCAATACAGTTTGGGAAGTTTTAGAAAATATGGTCTACCCTTTATAAACAAAATCAGAATAAATGAGTATTATTTTTCGAAGTAACATGACTTAATAAGAAATATTTCAGTGTAAAATTAATTTTTTATTATGTACATAAAAGTACCTTATATACTGTAAACTAATAAAAGGAAGTGCACATGAAAAAACAAAATAGCTCACAAATTGAGTTTGTAGCGGTGATGGCTTCATTAATGTCAGTGGTAGCATTTGCTATTGATGCTTTATTACCAGCATTAGATATTATTGGAATTTCAATTCACACCAATAATACTTCTGACAATCAATTGCTTATCACTATGATCTTTATAGGATTGGGTTTTGGACCTTTATTATTTGGTCCAATATCAGATAGTTTGGGGCGTAAACCTATGGTGTTTGTAGGTTTTGGAGTATTCTTTATAGCTAGTATTGTTTGTATTCTTGCGGAAAGTTTGGAGTTAATGATTTTTGGGAGAATATTACAGGGTATTGGTTTATCTGCTCCACGTACCATTAGTATAGCTATTGTACGAGATATTTATAGTGGTAATCAAATGGCAAAAATCATGTCGTTTGTCGCTGTCGTATTTCTATTAGTTCCCATAATTGCTCCTGCTTTGGGTAAGTATGTATTGGATCATTTTAGTTGGCAAGCAATTTTTTACACTCAAATTGGTTTTTGTTCCATCATTGCTTTTTGGTTTTGGAAACGACAAGCCGAAACACTCTTGGTGGAAAAACGCATAAAATTCACTAAAAATCTATTTATAGATGGTTTTAAGGAATTAATTAAATACCCAAATACTATTGGATATACCATAATTTCTGGATTTGTAATGGGCTCATTTATGGTGTATTTAAGTAGTTCACAACAAGTATTTCAGGATCAGTATTTTCTGAAAGAAGAATTTCCATACATCTTTGCAGGTCTTGCCATTTCAATGGGCTTAGCTATATTTTTTAACGGGATACTTGTAATGAAATTAGGAATGAAGAAAATCATTGATTTTTCGATGGTTTGCTTTATGTTGGTTTCTTTGACCTATCTCCTGCTTTTTTCTCAAACAAAAAACCCATCGATTGAAGTATTATTATTGTTTTTTGCAGCTCAGTTTTTTACAATTGGTTTCTTATTCGGTAACTTAAGAGCGATGGCTATGCAACCAGTTGGACATATTGCTGGAATAGCTTCTGCAATAACAGGCTTAATTTCTACCCTAATGGCAGTATCCATTAGTGTTTTTATTGGCAGGTATATTTCAGATACCGTACTTCCTCTATTTATTGGATTCTTTGTATGTTCTATTTGTTCAATTTTTATTATCATCTATTTATCTAAAATAAAAAAAAATTGAGGCAATTATATTTTATAAAAAACGGTAAAAACCAGTCTTTAAATAGGCACCTTCTTTAAAACTTATTGGATGATCCACATCGTGTTGGGTTTTATTTTGAAGTACATAAGGACGTGATTGATGATCTAAAACTTCTTTATTTATTTGAAAAAAACTATCAGCTACAATTCTTGAAGAACAAGAGGCAAGAACCAACATTCCTCCCATTGCAGTCAGTTGAACTCCCAATTCTGCTAATAGTCTATATTTCTTTTTTGCAATCTCTATTTCAACTTTACTTTTTGCAAAAGAAGGAGGATCTATTACGACAATATCAAAAATTTGCCTTTTAGAAATTAATTCTCGAAGTATTTCAAAAGCATCACCCGCTAAGGTGTTATGAGTGCCTCTAAAAGAATTTAGTTTTCCATTTTCAATGGCTAAAGCTAAAGCTTGTTTGCTAATATCTAAACTTGTTACCGCTTTTGCTTGATTGACCAACGCATGAACCGAAAAGCCTCCAGCATAAGAAAATACGTCCAATACCGTTTTATTTTTTGAAAGCGCTCCTACCCTTTTTCGATTATCACGGTGGTCTAAAAAGTAACCTGTTTTATGACCTTTTATAACATTTGCTAAAAAGTTAACTCCATGTTCAACAAAAGGAATCACTTCATTTGTTAATGTACCAAAAATTACTTGTCCTTCAGAAAACCCATAAGTATTCTTTATTTGCTGAAGAGACCTACTTAGTCGCAAAACCACTGTTTTTGATTGACTAACTTCTATTAATTGCTTTAAAATGATTTCTAAATACGGAAACCAGATGGCTGTGTATAATTTAACAACCAACACTTTATTATAAACATCTGCAATTAGTCCAGGAAAGTGATCGTTTTCTCCAAATATGAGTCGGTAACTATTGGTATCGGTTGCTAACAAAGGAACACGTATAGCAAAAGCTTTTTTTATTTTATTTGAAAAGAAATCAATATCTAATTTTGCTCCACCATCGTGATGCAATATTTTTATACGTATGGGAGAATCAGGATCGTATAAACCCACTCCAATCACTTTGTTTTTAGTATGACTAAATATAATAGCTATATCTCCTGAAGTTCCTTCTTTGTTTATTTTTTCAATACTATCAGTAAATATCCAGGGATGACCACTTCTAACACTGCGCTCACCAATCGTTGTTAGTTTAACAGCCAATCGCTTAGGTTCTATATTTGGAAGTTGTACGATGTTAATATGCTATTAAATCTAACAAATCTTTCTTAAAAGTATTCTTCGATAAGTAATTAGTCTCTAGATTAGCTGCAAAAGGAATTGGAGTATCTAAACTTGCAACACGCTTAACCGGAGCATCTAATTGTTCAAAACAATTTTCCATAATCATAGCAGCAATATCGGAAGCAATTCCTCCAAACATAGAATCTTCTTGCAGTATAATTACTTTTCCGGTTTTTTTAGCAGAATTATAGATTGCTCCTGTATCTAAAGGTGCTAAGCTTCTTAAATCTAATAAGTCAGCTGAAATATCTGAAAGTTCTTCTAGGGTATCAAAAGCCCAATGAACGCCTGCTCCATAGGTAATAATAGTAATATCATTTCCTTCTTTTAAAAGAGAAGCTTTCCCTAAAGGCAATGTATAATAATCGGTTGGAACTTCTTGACGTATGCTTCGATATAAGGCTTTATGTTCAAAAAATAATACCGGATTTGGATCTTCAATGGCTGTTGCTAGTAATCCTTTAGCATCGTAAGGGAAAGCTGGATATACTACTTTTAAACCTGGTGTATGTGTAAACCAAGCTTCATTAGTTTGACTATGAAAAGGTCCGGCTCCAACTCCTGCACCACAAGGCATGCGAATTACTACATCCGCCTTTTGATTCCATCTATAATTAGATTTAGCTAATAAATTTACAATAGGATTAAAACCTGAAGTTACAAAATCTGAGAATTGCATTTCTATCATCGTCTTATAACCATTGATAGAAAGTCCCATCGCAGCAGAAACAATAGCCGACTCACAAATAGGAGTATTGCGAACTCTATCTTCTCCAAACTCTTCGAAAAAGCCATCGGTAACTTTAAAAACTCCACCGTATTCTGCAATATCTTGACCCATTAAAATCAAGTTATCATGGCGTTGCATGCTTAATTTTAACCCTTCAGATATCGCATCAACTAAACGTATGTTTTCATAATTATTATTTTCTTTAACTTCTTTATAATTAGTTACTTGAAATACATCAATTAATTCTTCACTTAAGGATGATTCAATTTCTGGTTCCGCAAAAGAAATCTCTAATCCATCGTGAATTTCCTTCATAATACCTTGATTATATTCTACTTCAATTTCTTCTGTAAGAATATTTTCATCTCTAAGGAAAGCAGTATAATTTTCTAAAGGATCTTTTAAATCCCAAGATTGTAATAATTCTTTTGGAACATACTTAGTACCACTAGCCTCTTCATGTCCACGAACTCTAAAGGTTTTAAACTCTAATAGTACAGGTCGAGAATTCTCACGAACACCTGTAACTATATCTTTTAACTTCGTATAAACTTCTAAAATATTATTACCATCAATAATATGAGATTCCATCCCATATCCTTTAGCGCGATCTGATAAATGTTCACAATTAAATTGCTGTGAACTTGGAGTAGAAAGTCCATAGCCATTGTTTTCAATACAAAACAATACTGGTAATTTCCAAACAGACGCTACGTTCAAAGCTTCGTGAATATCTCCTTCACTTGTACCTCCATCACCTGTAAACACAGCACAAACTTTTTTGTTTTTCTTTAATTTATTTCCTAAAGCAATGCCATCTGCAACTCCAAATTGCGGACCTAAATGAGAAATCATACCCACAATACTATATTCTTGAGTGCCAAAATGAAAACTACGATCTCTTCCTTTAGTAAAACCATTAGCTTTACCTTGCCATTGAGAAAATAATCTGTCTAGAGGTATATCACGCCCAGTAAACACCCCTAAATTGCGGTGCATCGGCATAATGTATTCATCTTTATCTAAAACCGCGGTTAACCCTACTGATATTGCTTCTTGACCTATACCACTAAACCATTTGGATATTTTTCCTTGACGCAATAAAATCAACATTTTCTCCTCTATCAAACGAGGTTTAAGCATTAATTTATATAAGCTTAATAAGGTTTTATCATCTAGTTTACTTCGGTCGTAATCAAAATTAAAAGTAGTTACTTTATCAGAATTCATCGCTTAATATTTACAATTCAAAAGTAGAAAAAAACCCTTTGTATAAAGCTATTTCTTTTAATTTTTTATCATTTACATTCTTAGGCTAATTTGGTATCTTTGCTTTATTAAAATTTATGGAAATGACAAATATACCAAGTGTTGATTTAGCAGATTTTCTTTCGGATGATCCTGTTAGAAAAGAAAAGTTTGTTCAAGAAATTGGAGTCGCTTATTCTGAAATTGGATTTGCATCCATTAAAAATCATTTTTTAAGTGATGTTTTAATAGATCAACTTTATAGGAATGTAAAAGATTTTTTTGCACTTCCTGAGGATGTGAAGAAGAGCTATGAAATTGAAGGCTTGGGTGGACAGCGTGGCTATATATCATTTGGAAAGGAACACGCCAAAGGTAAAAAAGAAGGAGATTTAAAAGAGTTTTGGCATTTTGGCCAAGAACCCTCTGAAGATACAAATTTTACAGAGGAATATCCTAGTAATTTAATAGTAAATGAACTTTCATCCTTTAATAATGTTAGCTTAGAAGCTTATCGATTACTAGAAAAAACAGGTATTTATATTTTACGAGCACTTTCATTATATATAGGATTGGATGAGTTTTATTATGACAAATGGATTACCAATGGAAATAGCATTTTACGTCCCATACATTACCCTCCTATAGTAAATGAACCTAAGGGAGCAATAAGAGCTGGAGCCCATGGAGACATCAACCTTATTACTTTATTAATGGGTGCTTCTGCTGGAGGTTTACAAGTTCTTAGAAATGATGGAGAATGGATTGAAGCAAAACCAGAAGCGGGTAATTTAGTGGTTAACGTAGGAGATATGCTAGAAAGACATACTAATAATAAACTGCGATCTACCATTCACCGTGTTGTAAATCCTCCTAAAGAAGAATGGGCTAATCCTCGTTATTCTATACCCTTTTTTATGCACCCGCGTAGCGAAATGAAACTAAACTGTTTAGAACAATGTATTGATGAAAATCATCCAAAAGCTTTTGATAACATTACAGCAGGTGAGTTTTTAAATCAGCGTTTACGTGAAATAGGCTTGATATAATGGATTTGCAAGATCAATTAAAAAACCTATTTCCAGAACATCAGCCTAGTGATGAAGACGCTAAAGTTGAAGGTTCTTCAATTTGGCTACAAGAGGATACTATGATCTGCAAGTATGAAAAACGAAAAGGTAAGCCTGTTACTATAATTGAAGGGTATACTGGAGCAGATTCAGATTTTAAACAATTAGCAAAAGAAATTAAAAAGATGCTAAGTGTAGGTGGCAGTTTTAAGAATGAACAAATTATTATACAAGGAGAATACCGTGATGAAATCATAGATTTTCTTAAGAATAAAGGATTTAAAGTAAAAAGAGTTGGAGGCTAAACAAAACAACTTTTATTAACCTTTTTCATATCCCAATAAATCCAAAATTCACGAACTCAAGTAATAAAAAATAAATCTTTGTGAGTAAAACTATTAGAGAATAGCAAGCCTGTGCGAGCTTGCCGATAATCACCGATTTAATAAAACAATAATGCACATGAAAATAAAAGAATCAGAATTAATATTAAATTCAGATGGGAGTGTTTACCATCTGAATTTAAAACCCAAACATATTTCTGACACTATCCTATTTGTTGGTGATCAAGATCGAGTTGAAAAAATAACGAAACACTTTGACAGTATTGAGTTCTCTATACAGAAAAGAGAATTTAAAACTCAAACAGGCAACTATAAAGGAAAACGTATAACTGTATTATCAACTGGAATTGGAACAGGTAATATTGATATCGTTTTAAATGAATTGGATGCTTTAGTAAATATCAATCTAGAAAAAAGAACGCTAAAAGAATATCCAAAAAGTTTAAAAATTATTAGAATTGGCACTTCAGGATCATTGCAACCTGATACACCAGTAGATTCTTTTGTAATTAGCACTCATGCATTAGATTTAAACGGAATGCTTCATTTTTATAAAATTGATGGCATCAGAAATCCATTATTAGAAGAAGCTTTTATTAAGCATACACAGTGGAGTTCAAATAAAGCCAAGCCTATTGTTATCAAAAATAGTAATGAACTAGAAAAATTATTTGAAAGCAGGCAAACCTTTAAAGGAATGACTGCTACAAAAGGTGGGTTTTATGGTCCACAAGGAAGAGTTTTAAGATTGGCTATTGAAGACCCCTATTTAAATAATAAAATGGATTCTTTTAATTATAACGGAATTAGAGTTTCAAATTTAGAAATGGAAACTTCTGCAATTTATGGTTTATCAAAATTATTAGGACATCAAGCGTTATCATTAAATGCAATTATTGCTAATAGAGCTAATGGAACGTATAGTAAAAATCCTGATATGGTTTTAGAAAAACTTATAAAATACACTCTTGATAAATTAGTAGAATAAAAAAGTTGCTATTAGTAGGTTTCCTAGACATTTTAATCTTGCTCACAGAAATTAAAGAGATTGATATGGCTGTAATTCTATCTAAAGGAATTATTAGAGGTATTATAAAAAATAATAAATATAAGATTGTTCTAGTATTTATAAAAATACCTTTTATATCGAGGATTCAAGTTGCTACTAACTCATATTACCATACCATAGATAAATTAAAAGGGATTAAAGTAGCTATTAGTAGATTTGAAAGCGGATCTCATTCAATGGCTTTGGCTTATATTAATAATAAAACAATCAATAGAATTAAGAAAAAATTCTAAAATTATAATTAATTGATGCTAAATTTCTGATCCATAGTCTATTGCGTTTTTTCTTAAAAAAATATTAAAAAAAACGCAACCATTTTTTAAATAACACATCTAAGTATTGTTAATAGCAACTTATGAAAATAACATTAATCATTATCGGAACACTATTAGTATTAAATTACTTATTACTTCATTTTAGCACTAACGATTCAGAATCTCATATGCCAGAAGATGAATAGATTTTTTTCTATTACCAACTTATTTGTTGTATTCCCACTTCTTTTAAATATGTATTCGTTGCGCTAAAATGTTTGTTTCCAAACCAATACCCTCTATTTGCACTTAAAGGCGATGGATGACCACAAGACAATACCAAATGTTTATTACTATTAATCTTTCTTCCTTTCTTTTTTGCAAATCCACCCCATAATAAAAAAACTACTTTTTCTTTTTTCTCTGATAGCAATGAAATAATCGTATCGGTAAATTGTTCCCAGCCTTTCTTTTGATGACTACCAGCCTGATGAGCCCTTACTGTAAGTGTTGCATTTAAAAGTAATATACCTTGATCTGCCCATCCTTCTAAGTTTCCACTTTTTGGATAAGGAATTAATAAATCAGATTCAATTTCTTTAAAAATATTCGTTAAAGATGGTGGATGAGAAATCTCATCGTTTACCGAAAAAGACAAACCATTAGCTTGATTCAAACCGTGATATGGATCTTGACCAATAATTACCACCTTAACTTTATCAAAAGGTGTTCGATTAAATGCAGAAAAGATTAAATTTCCTGGAGGAAAACATTCATATAATAGATACTCTTCTTTTACAAATTGAGTTAAATTTTTAAAATATTCTTTAGAAAATTCACCTTCTAATTGTTCCTTCCAACTTGCCTCCATTTTTACAGTCATTATTAGTACTTTTGAACAAAATTACTAATAAAGAAAAGATAACTAATTATTAATTATTTTAATTATAACCTTTGGCTTCAAAAAATAATAAATCAAAGTTTCCTACAGCTCAAACTATTTTATTAATTATAGCTGGCTTGATAGCTTTATTAACATGGTTTGTGCCAGCTGGACAGTATGATAGACTTTCTTATAATAAAGAAACAGAAACGTTTACAAGAACCCACTTAAAAGAAACCATTACCTTATTTGCTAGTCAAAAGACTTTAAATGATTTAAAAGTTAGAATTCCATTGGAAAAATTTACAAATGGTGATTTATGGAAACCAATTAGTATTCCTGGAACTTACCTAAAGCTAGAACCCCGCCCTCAAGGATTATTAGCATTTATTAAATCTCCTTTATTAGGTATATTAGCAGTATCAGATATTGTTCTTTTGGTGTTAATTATCGGCGGTCTTATTGGTATTGTAAATTCTACTGGAGCTTTTGAAGCTGGAATTTCATGGCTAGCTAATATATTAAAGGGAAAAGAGTATGTTTTAATAATCTTAGTAACAACTCTTATTGCAATTGGTGGAACAACCTTTGGTTTAGCGGAAGAAACCATTGCGTTTTACCCTATATTAATACCTGTATTCCTTGCTGCTAGATATGATGCAATAGTTGCTTTAGCATCAATTTACATAGGTTCTTCAATGGGGACAATGGCATCTACTGTAAATCCTTTTAGTACTATAATTGCTTCTGATGCTGCAGGAATTAATTGGACTTCCGGAATTAATGGGCGATTTGTTATGCTTGCATTGGGGCTTTTAATATGTGTTACTTATATTATTTGGTATGCACAAAAGGTAAAAAAAGATCCAACAAAATCTATAGTTTACAGTCAAAAAGAAGAAATAGAGAAAATATTTGGAAATTTAGCATCCAATGACAACTCAACTAAACTAACATTAAGAATGCGATTGATATTAATTTTATTTGTCCTTTGCTTTATAGTAATGATATATGGTGTTTCTAAATTAGATTGGTGGTTTTTAGAAATGACATCTGTTTTCTTTGTCGGCGCGTTATTAATTGGTTTTATTTCAAGAATTAATGAACGAGTTTTTGTAGATACTTTTGTAAAAGGCGCAACCGATTTACTTGGTGTTGCTTTTATTATTGGTATTGCAAGAGGCGTTACCATATTAATGGAAGATGGTTTAATTAGTGATACACTACTTTATTATTCTAGTAATTTAACAAATGGAATGAGTAAAGGTTTCTTCATAAATACGATGCTGTATATCTATGGTGGATTATCATTTTTTATCCCTTCATCATCTGGAATGGCAGTATTAACAATGCCAATTATGTCACCATTAGGAGATGGCGTTGGAGTGGCAAGAGAACATATTGTAAACGCCTATCAATACGGAATGGGCTTATTTGCATTTATTAACCCTACTGGGTTAATACTAGCATCATTGGCAATTGTAAATATAGGTTATAACAAATGGCTAAAGTTTGTAACTCCACTAGTTATTATTCTTTTAATATTGACGATGGGAGTTTTAACAATTTCTGTTTATTTATAAAACACATTAACTAAAGAATGATCAATATTCAAAGCAAAACATTAGAAAGTTTAGAATTCCCACTGGTATTAAAAGAAATATCTTCAGCTTGTATAACTGAATTAGGAGAAGAAAAAGTATTAGCAATCGTTCCCTTTGATAAACTTGAAGAAATTAATCCTGAACTGATAAGAGTAAAGGAATTTGCAGCTTCGTTAAGTGGTGATAATAGGATTCCTAATCATGGCTTTGAGGCTATAGAGAGAGAGTTGTTTTTATTAGACATAGAAAATAGCTCCCTAGAGGTTTTAGGTTTTAGGCGTATTCTATCAGTTACCTTGACCACACAAACCTTAATTAAATTTTTTAAAAAATTTAAAACATTCTATATTTACTTAAACTCATATTCAGAAAGCATCACCTATAACCCTTTGTTCTTTGAAGAAATCGTTAAAATAATAGATAAGTATGGACTTGTTCGTGATGATGCATCCTCTGAGCTATCTGCTATTCGAAAGCGTTTAAAGCATGTAAAAGGGAAAATTAATTCTTCATTCTTAAAATCCTTATCAAACTATATTAAACTAGATTATTTAGATGACATAAAGGAGTCTATAGTTGATAACCGAAGAGTTTTAGCTA
>JAQWNL010000003.1:0-13377 GCA_029268635.1 Flavobacteriaceae bacterium | reverse complement strand
CCATCATTAAATACACCTGAAAAGCACCTATGATCCAATGGTCTTCTCTTGGATTGACTACTAATGCATTTTCAAGATAGGTTCGGGATATAATTTTAAACATTTCAATATCATACTCAAAATCATTAGGAAATGGACTTATGAATTCTGGTAATAAATTAAGACCATAAACTGGATTTCTCTTATAATCTATTTCACTTAATACCATATTATTAAAAGGGTAACTTCCTAAATTTTTATCCAAATAATGTACGATTCGATCTATAATTAAAGCTTGTATTGGTGGTGTTATTTTAAGATGAGTATGATTAGTACTCACTAAAAGTTTATCGGTTTTAATGGTTTTGAAATCTGAAACTTTTAAAAGTTGCAACTTCACCTGCATTCTTTTTTCTCCTTTTAATTCGGTTGTCGTTATTTTATTTTCAGTAATTTCAGAAACTAGATCTAAATCTGAAATTAAACTAAAATTATAAGGCGTATGAAATTTAATATTAAAATTAGTAGGATTGAGGTAAGAATCATTTAAATCTTTATTGCTGTATACATTCCATTCGCCGTCAAAAACAGCAGGTGCTATATACCAATAACGAATCTTAAAATCACCACTCTTAGTAATTCCATACTTAGTAAACTTATCATCTGGTAATATAATATGGTATTCCATTTTAAGTATACAAGTTTCTCCAGGGAGTAGATTCGCATCTAGTTGAACTCTAATAATATCAACTTCATCACCTCGTGTCCAAATCAAGTGATTTTTAGTATCATTATTAATACTTATTATCTTGGAATGTCCTCTGTTTTTATTTTTTTCAAAATGAAAGGAACTTTGATAATTTTCTGAAAATCTTTTGGCTAAAGGTGTCTTTTTACTTGAAAAACTATTTGCCCAATCGTTTAGATAAATTTCATTTAAAGTTGAATCAGAATTGTTTTTATATACTAATTCTTGTTCAATAATAATGGTCCTACTTTTGGGTAGAAGTGTTGCATCAATAGTTATTTGATGTTGAGCTTGTGAAAGTGTTACTATCAATAGTATAACTATGGATATGTAATGATTAAGTTTCAATTTTTTTTAACAAATTTAATAATAGTGCTTATCGTTATTTTAGTTACTATTGATGAAATCAAGGATTCAAGAACTAACTAAATAATACTTTTCATGAAATTAGAGAAGTTATTTATAATCAAAAGTTTGGACGTAAGTTGTATTTTGTATAAAAGTTATTTAATATATCTATAACTTCATCTTCATGGTCCACTACATTTATTAAAAGTAAATCGTCCGGGCTTATATTTCCTTGTGATTTTAATAAAGTAACTTTAATCCAATCTACCAATCCACTCCAAAATTCCGAGCCAACTAAAATGATAGGGAATTTTTCTATTTTAAAAGTCTGGATTAAGGTAAGCGCCTCAAAAAGCTCGTCTAAGGTTCCAAAACCTCCTGGCATTACAACAAAACCTTGAGCGTATTTTACAAACATTACTTTTCTAACAAAAAAGTAATCAAAATCAATGTTTTTGTCACTATCAATATATGGGTTGTCGTATTTTTCAAATGGTAATTCTATATTTAAACCTACTGAAATCCCACCAGAATTATGAGCGCCTTTATTGCTTGCTTCCATAATTCCTGGACCACCACCAGTTATCACGCCGTATCCATTATCTGCTAGTTTTATTGCAATATTTTCTGCAAGTTTATAATATTTGTCGTCTGGTTTTGTCCTTGCAGATCCAAATATAGAAACACAAGGTCCAATTCTACTTAGTTTTTCATAGCCACTTACAAATTCTCCCATGATTTTAAAAATTCCCCAAGAGTCATTTGTTTTTATTTCATTCCAATTCTTTGGATTTATTTCTTTTTTCATATATCCGCATTATAAATTTTACAAAATAGCATTAAATTTCATGAATAAAATGATTGCTAATAAGAATACTATATTGCTAATGTAATTCTTTTTTAAGAAAACATGCAGTATGACTTTTCTTGATTTTTATGATTTCTTCAGGGCTTCCTTTTGCTAAAACTTTACCTCCGTTTTTACCTCCTTCGGGACCAATATCGATTATATAATCTACCGTTTTAATCACATCTAAATTATGTTCAATAATAACTACTGTATTCCCTTTGTCTACAATTTTATTTAGAACATTTAGCAAAACTCTGATATCCTCAAAGTGCAGTCCTGTTGTTGGTTCATCTAAAATATAAAAAGTGTTTCCAGTGTCTCTCTTCGAAAGTTCAGTAGCTAATTTGATACGCTGAGCTTCACCACCAGAAAGTGTTGTTGACTGCTGTCCTAAAGTAATATATCCCAAGCCTACATCTTGAATAGTTTTTAGTTTTCTAAATATTTTAGGGATAAGTTCAAATAAAATACAAGCATCTTCAATAGTCATTTCTAGGATGTCATAAATTGATTTTCTTTTGTATTTTATTTCAAGAGTTTCTCTATTAAAACGTTTTCCTTGACAAGTTTCACATTCCACATAAACATCAGGTAAAAAATTCATTTCTATAACTCGCAAACCGCCACCTCTGCATGTCTCGCAACGTCCTCCTTTAACATTAAAACTAAAACGACCTGGTTTATAGCCTCTAATCATAGCTTCTGGTACTTTAGAAAAGAGGTTTCTTATTTCTGAAAATACTCCAGTATAAGTGGCAGGGTTAGAACGAGGTGTTCTACCAATAGGTGATTGATTGATGTCAATTACCTTATCAATATTCTTTAAACCATCTATTTTTTTATAAGGCATTGGTTTTTTAACTCCATTAAAAAAATAGTTATTTAAAATAGGGTATAGCGTTTCATTGATTAAAGTAGATTTCCCACTTCCTGAAACTCCCGTTATACCTATCATTTTCCCTAAAGGAATCTCAATAGAAACATTTTTTAAATTATGCCCAGTTGCACCAGATAATTTTAATGTTTTACCATTTCCTTTTCTTCTCTTTTTGGGAACGGTAATTTCTCTCCTTCCATTTAGGTAATCAGCAGTAAGCGTATGGTGTTTTAAAATTTCTAATGGTGTTCCTACGGAATCAATATTTCCTCCTTGCTTTCCAGCTGCTGGTCCTATATCTATAACATAATCTGCAGCCTCTATCATTTCTTTATCGTGTTCCACCACTATAATAGAATTCCCTAAATCTCTTAATTTTACTAATGAATCAATTAGTTTTTCATTATCACGTTGATGTAAACCAATACTTGGTTCATCTAAAATATAAAGCACACCTACTAATTTAGATCCAATTTGAGTAGCTAATCTGATGCGTTGAGCTTCTCCACCAGAAAGAGATTTAGAACTTCTATCCAGCGATAAATAAGTAAGGCCCACATCTATTAAAAATTGCAATCGAGTTTTTACTTCTTTTATAATTTCCTCAGCTATTTTAAGTTGAGTTTTAGAAAGGTTTTTTTCTAAATTTTGAAACCAACCTGCAATATCTGCAATATCCATATGGGCTAGATCAGCAATACTTTTTCCACTCACTTTAAAGTATAATGATTCTTTTCTTAATCTTGCTCCATTGCACTCAGTACAATCTAAATGGTCCATAAAATCTTTTGCCCAACGCATTAAAGATCTAGATTCGTTGTTTTCAAAAGTATTTTTAATAAAGGTGACAATTCCTTCAAATTCGATTCTGTAGTTTCTAGTAATACCTAAAGTTTTGGATGCTATTTCAAACTTTTCATCAGTACCGTAAAAAATTACATCTTTAGCTTCTTGAGGTATTTTATAGAAAGGATCGGTTAAATTGAAATGATAGCGTTGTGCTATTAATTCCAATTGTTTAAAAATCCAATTATGTTTTTGAGCTCCTTGAGAAGCTAGCGCTCCTTGATTAATGGAAACATTCTTATTTGGCACTATTTTATCCAGATTAACTTCATATAATTTACCAAGCCCTTTACATTTTGGACACATACCCTTAGGAGAGTTAAATGAAAAATTATTTGGTTCCGGGTTAGGGTAAGAGATTCCGCTACTTGGACACATTAAAGAACGACTGAAATACCTAGTCTTATTGGTTTCGTTATCTAAAACCATGATTACGTCTTCTCCGTGATACATTGCTGTTACAATTGATTCACTAATTCGTTTATCTAAAAAAGATTCTTTATTTATTTTTAAACGATCAATAACTATTTCAATATCATGATTTTTGTATCGGTCTAATTTCATTCCGCTAACAATATCTTTGACTTCCCCGTCAACACGAACTTTTAAAAATCCTTGTTTTGCTATTTGCTGAAATAATTCTCGATAATGACCTTTTCGAGAACGAATTACAGGAGCTAAAATAGAAACTTTTTTATCTTCAAAATCGTTAAGAATTAGCTCTTGAATTTGCTCATCGCTATAACTCACCATTTTTTCGCCCGTGTTATAACTATAAGCATCACTTCCACGAGCAAATAATAATCGTAAAAAATCGTAAATTTCAGTGATGGTGCCCACTGTAGAACGTGGACTTTTACTAGTAGTTTTTTGTTCAATAGCAATTACTGGAGAAAGACCTTCAATTTTATCGACATCTGGTCGCTCAAAGCCTCCTAAAAACTGGCGAGCGTATGCAGAAAAAGTTTCTATATACCGACGTTGTCCCTCCGCGTAAATGGTGTCAAAGGCTAAGGAAGATTTGCCACTACCTGAAAGTCCTGTAATTACTACTAGTTGCTCTTGAGGAATGCTAACATTAATGTTCTTTAAATTATGAACTCTTGCACCATAAACTTCAATAAAGCCTTCATTTCTTTTCATAGTTTGCAAAGATAATTAAATGAAAAGATATTTTATTTGAATATGTACTCAAATTAATTTACTCGAGCTGTGTTTGATCAATTAATTTATTTTTTACTTAAGCTATTTTTCCAATTCTTTTATTAAAATTGATGTTACTATTGCCAAGTTATTAAATTTGGTGATTGCATCTGAATTGATGCAATAATTAGAAACCATATTGTTTTAAAAGCTTGAGCTTTATAATTAATTTGTTTTTAAAACATTTTTTATTTGATCTAGGTTTCCATCAATATTACTTGGAACTTCTAATTCTAATATCTCACACATTAATGGATAGATATGAATGTTCTTAATGGAAGGTGTTCTATATGCTTTTTTAAAAGCTGGACCATTTGCAAAAAATATGCCGTGCATGTCTTTATATTTTTGATCATAACCGTGTACTCCAAAATTTGTGTTTGTATGCTGTTTTCTGGATGCTATTTCTTCAGTTGTTGAAAAATAATATCCAAAATCTGGTAAAATTTGAATAGCACCCCAATTCTTATTTTTTGGAACATATTCAAAACCAGGTGTGTTTTCAGTTTTATAAACTTTAAAATTAGATTCCTTCTTTTTTAAATATGTATAAATTAAATTAATTTGATTCTTATTGTTAGGATGTATATTTATAATCGTACCATTATTTATACTGGTATATAAAGAATCATTTTCTAATTTTTCAATAGGTATAAATTTAGAAATTGGTACCGTAGACATTCCATGATCAGAAACTATAATTATATTTACGGGTAGTCCTGTTTTTTCAATTCCTTTAAAAAGAACTCCCAATTGTGTATCTAACTCAAATAAAGTTTTTTTTAATTCTTTATCATTCTTGGTCCCATATTTGTGGCCTGTATCATCCATATCAGAAAAATACATGGTAATTAAATGGGGTCTTTTTTTGTGAGATAACTTTAGCCAATCAATAGCTTGTTTAACTCGCACTTCATTTTTCACACTATTGTCAAACCTATAATAATAAGTTGGGTTAAGTCCTTGGATGTTTGCTTCAGTACCAACAAAAAAATAACTTGCTGTTACCATATTTGATTTATTTGCTTGTATCCAAATTGGATTTCCTTCATAAAAACTTCCATTCTCTACCATTGCTCGATCTCTTATCCTATAAGTCATATCTTTGTCATAACTATAAAAGATATTACCAATGATTCCGTGTTTATCAGGGTACATTCCCGTTGCTATTGTATAATGGTTTGGAAAAGTTTTAGTTGGAAAAGAAGGGATTAAAGATTCAGAATTAATGCCATTTTTTATAAATTTGATTAAATATGGGGGTTTATATTTTTCTACATAATCCCATCGAAAACCATCAAGTGATATTAATATTAAATATGGTTTTTTTTCTGATATTTTTGAATTTGTTGTTACAACAGAATCAACAATAGTATATGTTTTTCTGTTACAGGATATTGTAGTAATTATTACAATTAGAAATATCAAACTTAAAAAAATAGTTCGTTTTGTCATTTTAATCTACTTTTTAATTCTTTAAACTAATAATTTGTTAAATATAAAGAAAATGGAAAGTTTGGGGATAGTTAAAAGTAGTAATAAAAAAAGAATAATAATTTTTAAAACTAAAGTTACTTATCAAAATTCAGCGTTTTTCTGAAATATCATTTTTTTATTTGTTTTGGGATGTTTAAACTCTAATGTATCTGCATGTAAAAACAAACGATTCGATTTTTTACCATATAAATCATCTCCAATAATAGGAATATTCAAACCTAAAGTATGAGAAGCATGAACTCGCAATTGATGGGTTCGTCCTGTAATTGGATAGAAATGTATTTTTGTTTTTCCGTTTTTCCGTTCTATTACTTCCCATTTTGTTTCTGCTTGTTTTCCTTGGTTATAACAGACCAATTGTCTTGGCCTATCATTTAAATCAACCCGAAGCGGTAAGTTTATTGTTCCCTTGTTATCAGTTACAATTCCTTCTAACAAAGCAGTATACCTTTTTTGTACCGTTTTATTAAAAAACTGACTTTGTAAATTTTTATGTGCTTTTTTGTTCTTTGCTAAGAGCAATAATCCAGAAGTAGCCATGTCCAGACGATGAACTATGATGGGACCAGAAATGTTTTTTATTTGTTGCTTAATTCTGGTGTAAACTGAATCTTGAATGTGAATTCCAGGAACAGATAAAAAGGCTTCAGGTTTATCAACCAAGATCAAATTTTCATCTTCAAAAATTATTTCGAGTTCTTTACCAATTGCAGGATTTTGTAGTAATGGATTTGTATTCATCTCAATTCCTGCTAACATATGTGTTAAAATTGGTTTGCATTTTCCTTGACAAGCTGGATAAAATTGTTGGTGTTTTCGAATTTCTTTGTTGGGTGATAGTCCCCACCAAAACTCAGCCATCGCAATTGGTTTTAAATCATGTAAAAAAGCATATTGTAGTAATTTTGGAGCGGCACATTCTCCAGAACCAGCTGGCAAATTTTGTTCAGAAGTTTTAGCAAACAATTGAGATAGGTTTTTGACTTCTTTTTTTGAATTTAAAAATTGGTATTGTTCAAATAAATATTGTTGTAATGCAGCTGATTTTGCTTTACGTTGCTCTTTTAATAGTTTTATTTTATTGGTAAAAGCAGAAGATTGTTCTTTAATAGTGTTTAGGATATGTTCCCAATAACGTTTTACATTATTAAAGAAATATTTAGCTTCTAAACTTTCCTTAGCTAATTTTTGTTTAAAAGTTTCATACGCTTCTGATGTTAATTCAAGTTTCGCCTTTTTTCTTTGTATATCTCTATCTTTTTTAGCTGATTTTAACGTTTCTTTTTTTTCTTGAATATCAATAGTTGCTTTTTTGTTTTCTAATTGGTATTGTGCTTGTAAGCTTAAATATTCAGTATTTTTTTCTAAACTTTCCAAGCTAAGATTAATCTTGTTTAAAACATGTTCCTCCTCTAAGAAATGAGAATCTTTAGTGAGCATGTCATAAATAGGTGGGACCAACTTTTTATGAATATTTTTTTCTGCTAACTTCCCAGAAACTGCGGAAATATATCCTATTTCTTTATGCTGGTTTTGAACTACTAATACTCCAAACATTTTTCCAATAGACAGTCCTTTTTTAGAAGGATCTATTCCGAAATTATGATCAAAATCGGTTTGTGTTTGTAAATAATTTTGCACTTCGTTTGCAGCTATCTTGCATAATGGATGAGGTTCATAATAAAACGGAAAAGTAAACTTACTTGGAAGTGTATATTTGTTTAAGGGAGTCTTGAAGTTTTGAAAATATAGTTGCACGAAGTATTGAGTAAAATTCTGAACAAATATACTTTTTTAGATGGTAAATTAAGGCATCATTATTATATGCCTTTTTAACTAATATATTTTGAATAATTATCAATTAAATACAGTAAATGATTGGAAGGATTATCTACTTTATAAAAAATGTAAACCAAGGATTAAATAATCCTTGGCAATGCTATTAAAACTGAATTTTTATTCCTGTATAGAGGAATAAAGTAAAACCTTATTACGGAATCTATTTTCTTAATCGTTTTGAACATTTAGAGGTTTTTCATAATTTTTTAAATCAATATAAAGGACCTAAAAAGGCATAAATAGATCTTGGATTTGGGAGTTGTTTATTTACTTTTTAAAAGATAAATTATTGTTTTTAAAAGGTTTTTGGATAGACATAAATCCCAATTTAATTCTTGGATTAATAAAATTTACGGGAGCTACAAAATTGTCTCGAAGGATAGCATTCAATTTGCTTCTCTTTTTGGAAAGTTTGAAAAACAAACTGAATTAATTGTATTTAATCCACTTTGGTCGCCTGCATCTTTTAATCCAGAAAATATTGATGGAGCTATTTATTATAATGAAAAGTTGTTTTCTGATTTTTTTGCAGGAGCAAAGCAACGATTTCTACTAGAAGGTAAACTACTACTCTTATTCTCAAATTTGGTACAAATAACAAATCTGATAAAAGAACATCCAATAGAAAAAGAATTAGCAGAAGGAGGACGTTTTTCAATTAGAAAAACCCTTTAAAAAAAGATTTAAAAATTCATCAAATAAAACAAAGAGAGATTCGCATTGGCGTTCATCTGAAGAAGTTGAGCTTTAATATTGACTAATAATTAAGTCTTTTAATCAGTGGCAAGCTCTCCTCTGTGTGGTTTTAAGGCTTCCCTACAATTTTGCATATCCTTTTCTTCTATAATCATTAAAGCGATACAATACATCTCTGAAATTACTTTGGTAGCTATGTCTTGAACTTGAATTTTTTCTTTTTCAGCATACTCTCGAAGGTGAGTACAATAGTGTTCTGCAATTTTAAAGGCTTCAGGGCCTCTAAAATCCCAAAGAAGTTTTATTTTTTTAGACATAGTTTTTATGGGGAATAATTATTTTTTAACGGTTTGTGTAATTTATGCTTTAATAAAACTAAGGGGTCATTATTTTTACCTACCTCCTGGAGGACAGTGTAGTTTTAAGTAATTGGTGTATAGGTTAGCTAAATGTTCTCTGGTTCCTTCTCCTTCAGAAATACCATGCGTCCGATTTGGATATGGCATAAACTGAAACTGTTTATTGTTTTTTATCAATTCATTTAAAAGTAGTTCTGCATTTTGATAATGAACATTATCATCTCCTGTACCATGAATGTAAAGTAAATTTCCTTCTAAATTTTTGGCGTAGGTAATGGGAGAGCCCGTGATGAAATCTTCCTTATTTTCTTGGGGTAAACCCATATAACGCTCTTGGTAAATATTATCATAGGTTAATTGATTTGCAACTGCAGCGATAGCTATGCCTGTTTTGTAGATTTCTGGATATTGAAACATTAAGTTTAAGGTGGCAGATCCGCCACCGCTCCAACCCCAAACTGCAACGCGCTCGGAATCTACAAAATTCCATTTCAAGATTTCTTTGGCTGCCATTGCTTGATCGTTAATATTTACCACACCAATTTTTCGGTAAATAGATTTTCTCCATTCGCGACCTTTTGGAGATGGAGTACCTCTATTGTCAAATGATACGTATATGTATCCATCTTCAGCCATATCTCCATTATACAATCTGTTTTTACTAGTATTATAAGTGTCATTTACGGTGGTGCCAGCAGGTTCAGAATAAACATAAAAGACCACAGGATATTTTTTAGTGGGATCAAAATTTGTAGGTTTTACCATCCATCCATCCATTTCCACATTATCTGCAGTAGTGATTGTAAAGAACTCCATTGTTGATTTTTTTTCCAGTTTTTTAATATTTTTAAGGATACTTTCTTCCTCGGTTAAGGCTTTATGATTGGCAATGCTAATAAATTCTTTAGAATAGGGGGTAAAATGATTTGAAAAGCTATGCGCTGCATAATTGCCATTAGAAGAAAAAGAATAATCATGACTTCCTTTTAAACTTGTCGGGCTAAGTAATTTGTTTTTTCCATTTCCATTTAATTTGATTTTATACAAATATTTTTGCGTGGCATTATCTGGAGAAGCTAAATAATACACAAAACCTTCCTTGTTATTGATGTATTTCAAATCGATCACATCATATTCGCCTTTGGTTATTAAAACTTCTGGTTTTCCTTCTAAAGAAATTTGGTATAAGTGCCTCCAACCATCTTTTTCAGAAGCCCAAAGAATACTGTTTGATTCTTTTAAAAAGCTAAAATCATTTGTGTAATCAATTGCATAGGTGTTTCCTAGTTGAAATAGATCTACCCAGGCTTCGTCGGATTCTTCATAAATAATTTTTGCGCTTCCTTTTAACGCATCTACCATGTATAATTTGGTTTGATTTTGTTTTCTGTTTAACTGTTGAATTAATAGATCGTTGGTGTTTGGAATAAATTCCATTCTTACTAAGTAATTTTGAGAGGGATCTCCTGGAATATTCATCCATCTTGTTTTGGCATCGGAAATGTTTACAACACCCACGCTACATGCAGAAGGTTTTTCTCCAACTTTAGGGTATTCTAAGGGTACTAATTGCGAATAGATAGCATCTGTATTATTTACCATATAAAACTTTTTTATTTCGCTTGCATCTATCTGCCAATAAGCGATAGATTTACTGTCTGGACTCCATCGAAATCCATCTCTACAAGCAAACTCTTCCTCGTAGGCCCAATCAAAAGTTCCATTTATTAAGTTAACTGTACCATTGGTGGTTAATGGTTTTATATTACCGCTAGCAACATCTTCAGTATATATATTATTTTCAGAAACATAGGCTATGGTGTTTCCATCAGGAGAAAATTTTGCAAACATCAAAGAGGAAGGCGTCAAAGATTTTCCAATTTGTCTTAGTGTATTTGTTTTAAAATTGAAAACCCAATAGTCTCCTTTGGTCTTTAGTCGCCAAACTTTTTTAGTATCGGTAAACAAAAGTATTTTTTGTTGGTCTAAAGAAAATGAAAAATGATCTATTTTTAAAGGCTCTGATATGCTATTTGGAGTAAGTTGTGCTTTTGTAATTAACGTTTTAACGTCTTGGTTGGGTAGGGTATAGGTAAGTAATTGATTATTTTCTAATTTGTAATACGAATCCCCATCAGTAGTCCAATTTATTTGTGATTCTCCGTTGAAATTAAAAGAGAAGAAATAAATAAATACGAGAATTTTAAAGATATTTTTATTATTTATTAAGAACTTGTTTATATTTTTCATGGGTGAAACTTAAATTTAATTATGGATGAAATATTTTTTTGATTTTCATTTAAAATGAAATTGATACGTCCCACTTTCATGTTATTTTGGTAAAAAAATCTAAACAAATAACCTAATAAAGTTTGAGGAGAGATTATAAATTTACTAAAATATTTTATAAACTTAAAATAGTTATTAATAAAACACCTGTGTTGGCTTTATTTTGTAATAGATTTATATCAAATGCTACACGGATATTATGTATAAATATTCTGTTTTTTTCTTTAATAATAAGCATTGTATTGTTGCTTCTCTTAAAGGTTTTTAACATCAATTTTTTACAGGACTATGATCAGCCAATCGTCACAGCCATTCCTTTGGATGTTGTAAAATTTTTATTAACTTTTCTTCTTCACTATTTACTTTAGGTGAGTAATTATAAACCCATTGTACTACAGAAGGTAAGCTCATTAAAATACTTTCAATTCGTCCATTAGTTTTTAAGCCGAAAAGAGTGCCTTTATCATGAATTAAATTAAACTCTACATAGCGCCCTCGTCTAATTTCTTGCCAATCTTTTTGTTCTTTTGTATAGGGTAATTTTTTTCTTTTCTCAACGATAGGAACATAACTTTCTAAAAAACTATTTCCGATCTCCATAACAAAATTGGAACGGTCTTTTAAGCTGAAGTTGTCAGTTTCTTTTAGATAATCGAAAAATAAGCCACCAATTCCACGCGCTTCATTTCTATGGGTATTCCAAAAATAAGAATCACAGCGTTTTTTATATTCGATATAAAAATCGATATGATGTTTATCGCAAGCATTTTTAGAGGTTTGATGAAAATGAATAGCATCTTCTTTAAAAAGATAATAAGGAGTTAGGTCTTGTCCTCCTCCAAACCAACTAGAAATAATTTCTCCATCGGTATCATACATTTCAAAATAACGGTAATTAGCGTGTATTGTTGGGATAAAAGGATTCTTAGGATGTAAAACCAAACTTAATCCGCAGGCAAAAAAATTGCAATCACTAACTTTAAAGTACTCCTGCATTGACTCGGGTAATTTCCCGTGAACAGCTGAAATGTTGACACCCCCTTTTTCGAATATAGCTCCGTTTTCAATCACCCGAGTCCTTCCGCCACCGCCTTCAGGTCGTGTCCAGACATCTTCTTTAAATTTAGCTTTTCCGTCCACTTCTTCTAATTTTGAAGTAATGGTATCTTGTAAATTTTTAATGTAGGCTAGAAATTGGTCTTTCATTCATTTTTAATATTAAACTTCTAACATTATGTTATTTTTATATATTACATTATGCCTTATACTCTTTTACTGCATCTATAAATGCTTTGGCATGGTCTAATGGTATATTAGGTAAAATACCATGACCTAAGTTTACGATATATTTATCTTTCCCAAAATTATTAATCATTTCAGTAACAATTTTTTTGATTTCGGAAGGTGTTGATAACAAGCGGCTTGGGTCCATATTTCCTTGAAGAGTGATTTTATCTCCAGCTAATTTTCTAGCCATTTGAGGGTTAATTGTCCAATCTACTCCTAAGGCAGATACATTAGATTTTGCCATTTCTTCTAAAGCAAACCAACATCCTTTACCGAATGCAATTACTGGGGCATCATCTTTTAAGGCTTCAGTAATTTGATTGATATATTTCCAAGAAAATTCTTGGTAATCTAAAGGAGAAAGCATCCCTCCCCAAGAATCAAAAACTTGTACAGCATCAACACCAGCTTTTACTTGTTCTTTTAAATATGCAATAGTTGTATTGGTGATTTTTTTTAGTAAAGTATGCGCTAACAAGGGTTGTGTAAAACAAAATTCTTTTGCTTTATCAAAATTTTTAGAACCTTGACCTTGTACACAATAACATAGTATCGTCCA
>JAQWNL010000002.1:0-20750 GCA_029268635.1 Flavobacteriaceae bacterium | reverse complement strand
CGGACTCCAAAAAGTACCTTTGGTAATTCCCATTTCCGAACGTGCTATAGCTTGACCGGAAACGATGTTTTTGTCTTCGTAATTAGTTACAGCAATCTTTGAATTAATTGAAGTTGATACATACAAATTATTCTCTATTGTATAGGCTATTGCATTTGCTGAGGTGTTGAATTCATTGTTTTTAGATTCTGAAGGATATTTAATAACGTGTGAAACCTTTTTGTTTATATAATTGTATTGAACGATGGTATTATTATGATTAAAAAAGACCTCTTCTGTAGTAATTTTTAAAAACGAATTGGGCATTCTTTTTAACTCCGGGAAAGCACTTTGTAAATCTTCTAATGTGAAAATTGCAGGACGTTTTTCAAGATTGTAATTGACTAAAACCGAATTATTTTCAACAATAATAAAATCATCGGTATCATCAATCCATTGGATAGATTTTTGCTCAGGATACAAGCCTTTATAATAACCTAAAACAGCATCTTCTAAATTTAAATGTTTTACTTCTTGTGCCGTTACAACCGTTACAAATAAAAGTAATAGAATACTAATCGATTTTTTCATGATAATAAATATTTATAATTCAAATTTAAGATAAATACTACTAAATAATTCTATCTTTTATTACTGAAGAAATTAATTTTTGAGGTAGCGTAATTTCTCCAAAATATTTTACTCCTAAGGTATTTAAGCCCATAATATGATAATTAACCTCCAATAGTAATCATGCTTCTATTTTTAGAATGCAAATCTGGCTTTTTAAGTTTTTCAAGAGTATCCATTCCGCCTCGAATTTTAAATTTACCAAGCACTGCTTTTTGAATAATGGGTGCAATAGATTTTCCTTCCCGAAACACAGTAAGTAAATCTGATTCTGAAGCTGAAAACAAACAGTTTTTTAGTTTTCCATCTGCTGTTAAACGCAATCGATTACAAGAATCACAGAATGGATTGGTTACAGAACTAATGATGGCAAAACTACCTTTGTAGCCTTTTATTCTATAGTTTTTGGAAGTGTCATTTTCTGCATCTTTAATTCGTTCAACATTTTCAAGGGAAAATTGATTATTAACTCGTTCTAAAACCTCACCATAGGAAACCATCTTCTTTATATCCCATTTATTACCATCAAAAGGCATAAACTCAATAAACCGAAATGAAATTGGAAGATCTTTAGTTAAATTGATAAAATCTATAATCTCATTATCATTAAATCCTTTTATTAAAACTGCATTTATCTTTACATTAAATCCTTTCTCAATAAGTAATAGGATGTTATTATAAACTTTTTCAAACTGATTACGACGTGTGATTTCTTTAAATTTACCTTCAGATAAGGTATCTAAACTAATATTGATATTCTTAATATTATTCTCCTTTAACACATCAATATGTTTATCTAAGGTGATACCATTTGTGGTAATTGCGAGTTCAACTGGAAGAGAAGCTAACTTGCCAAGAATTACATGAATGTCTTTTCTTATTAGAGGTTCGCCCCCTGTTAATCTAATTTTTGTAACTCCATTTTCTACAAATGTTTTTGCAATAGCATAAACCTCATCGTAATCCATGATATGAGATTTAGGAGAAAGAGGGACTCCTTCCGCCGGCATACAATAGGTACATCTTAAATTACATCGCTCCGTAAGTGAAATACGTAAATAAGTATGTTTTCTTTTAAATTGATCGGTTAATATGGCTTGGTTAGTTTTCATGTGTCTTTAATATTTAAAAATTTGGTCACATGCGGTTCGCTATTAACCATTCCTTTAGGGATAAAAATTTTTAACATGCTCGTTTCATTAATCGTGTCGTGCACCTTTTAAAATTCTGAAAATATGTAAAACAGCAGGGAATATGGCATCCATTGACTCTTTAGCTCCATTTGTAGATCCTGGAAGTGCTAAAACTAAGGTGTTCCCTATAGTTCCCGCAACACTTCTAGATAACATGGAATATGGAGTTCGATCTTGCCCAT
The DNA here is from genome assembly GCA_029268635.1 of Flavobacteriaceae bacterium. Classification (GTDB taxonomy): domain Bacteria; phylum Bacteroidota; class Bacteroidia; order Flavobacteriales; family Flavobacteriaceae; genus Marifrigoribacter. Next base: position 18,766 of record JAQWNL010000002.1, on the reverse strand, counting down.
AGTTTCTAATTGCTTCTTCAACTCCTGGTATTCTGCGTTCAAGTAAAGGTAATAATGCCTCCGGAGTTACATCTCTTATAGAAAGTCCCGTTCCACCTGTATAGATTATTAAATCAATATCTTGTTTTTGATACTGAATTACTTTTTCTTGTATAATTTCATTTTCATCTGGAATGACGACATAATCAATTATTGATACCCCACATTCTTCTAGTTTTTTAATAATCGCTTTTCCTGCTTTGTCTTCTTTTTGTCCTGCTGAAATAGTATCGGAACAAACAATCACCGCAGCATTTAAATCTTTTCTAAAACGATCTTTAAAGTCAGATTTACCTCCTTTTTTTTCTAATAATTTAAGTTGATGAATTTCAATTCCTTTATCAATTGGCTTTAACATATCGTACATATTTAATGCCACCACACTGGCTCCATGCATTGCCTCTACTTCAACACCGGTTTTATAAATGGTTTTAACTGTAAATAAAACTGTAATCTCTAAACCGTTGATTTCATATTCAATCCCAGAAAATTCAATAGGCATTGGATGACAGTCAGGAAGAAGTTCAGGAGTTTTTTTGACCCCCAATAATCCAGCTGCTTTACTCATAGCAAATACATTACCTTTTGGAACGGCATCATTTTTTATAGCCTCGATGGTTTCGGATTTACTCACTTTTACAATTGCTTGTGCAGTAGCAATTCTTAGGGTGCTGCTTTTATCTGTGATATCTACCATGTTTAAAAATTATTTATTTGTTAAATCATTTACTTTCCATTGATGGGTTTGATCTTCAAAAATCTCTTTTCCAAAAACAGGAACTTTTTCTTTTATTTCTTCAACGATAAATTCTATTGCTGGAAATACTTCTTTACGCCTTTTTGACGATACAAAAACAAACAAACAAATCTCTCCAGAATTTACCTTTCCTAAGCTATGATAAATATGCATACAGTTTAAATCGAATTTTAAAAAAGTTACTTCTCTTATTTCATGAAATTTCAGATTTGCCATTTCTTCATGTGCAGTATATTCAATTGCAGCAACTACTTTTTTATTAATTTCGTCTGCTCTTACCTGACCTAAAAAAATGTTATGAGCACCAATTCCAGTTTTCACTTGATGTTTGGCTATAGAATTTGCTATAAAATCTGTTGATATAGGACCTTTTTTAAAGACATTTTTTGGTTTTTTATCTGTCATAATTTTTGTTATTAAAATATTCCATCACTTCACAAGCTCCATTTTTTAAGCTGAAAGAAGAATGAATTTTATGGTTTTGTAAAATAGAAGCCGCTTTTTTGCTTTTAATTCCAGCTTGACAAAATAGTATCTGCTCTTTACCTAGCTCAATTTTATTTAAATTTTGTTTTAGATCCTTTAAAGGGATTTGAAGAACTTCTGAGTGATTGATTTTTGGATTTACATTGGTATCTCGAACATCAATCCATTGGATATTCTTTTTATTCATTGCATCTTTAATTGAAATAATTCTAATTGGTCTTTCACAGTTTATTTCTTCATCTAATGCTTCAAAAACAGTTTTTGTGTCCATTACTTTTTGAATTTCTTTTTCACAACGATTAACTTTGGTTAAATTGATTTGATGATTTAACGAATTATAATAAAGAACTTTGCCGGAAAGAACTTCTCCAATTTCTAAAATAAGCTTGATAACTTCATTGGCTTGTAATGTTCCAATAATTCCAGGTAAAATTCCTAAAACGCCAATTTCAGTGCAATTTGGAATGGAACCATTTTCAGGTTGTTTTGGAAATAGACAGCGATAACTCGGCCCTTTTTTATAATTAAATACGGAAACTTGACCTTCAAACTTATAAATACCTGCGTACACCAATGGTTTATTTGTTATAATAGAAGCATCATTAACTAAATATCGTGTGGAAAAATTATCAGTACCGTCTACAATAATATCATAATCTTCAAAGATTGCTAACGCATTTTTATGAGTTAATTTTTCTGGATATGCTTTTATTAATATGGTATTATTTAAATCTTCTAACTTAGCTTTTGCTGCAATTGCTTTATTAATTCCTAGAGTAGAAGCTCCAAATAATATTTGCCTTTGCAGGTTTGATTCTGACACGGTATCAAAATCAATAATTCCAATTTTACCAATTCCTCCTGCTGCAAGATATTGTAGCACAGGACAACCTAATCCGCCAGCGCCAACTACTAAAACTTTGGATTTAGAAAGTCTGTCTTGACCTTCTTGACCTATTTCCGGTAAAATTATATGTCTGCTATATCTATTCATTTTTTTTCAACCTCCTGCAAAAGGTGGTAATAATACAATTTCTGTTGCTGTTACCATAGCTTCATTAGCTGTTAATTCATTATCCTGAGCGATTTGGAAATCTTTATTTTTTAGCACTTCATATTTCTGAAATAAAATAGTTTTTAAATCTGAAATAGATTTCCCTGAAAATTCAATTTTCTCCTCTGAACGTCCTGTTACTTCAGCTAGTAATCCAAAATATTTTATTGATAGTATCATTTTCTTATTCTAAAAATTCTAAGTCTTCTTTTGTATTAATATTGGTGGTATGTTTTTTTAAAACGGTATCGATTGGCACCGTAGTTACCTTGCATTTTTTAATAGCTTTTTGAACTTTTTTTTGATCTTGTTTTAATTCTTCTAAAAAAACAGCTTCACATTTCTTTTTATAAATAGCGATGAGTGGCATGTTTTTACCATTGCTTTGTAATTGAATTACTTCAGAAGTATCATTAATTTGTTCTATTAATTTTTGTAAAACTTCCGCATTAATTAAAGGTACATCACAACTTACGAGCAAGTTATTTTCTGTATTAGAATAGTGAAGTCCTGTATAAATACCTGCCAATGGCCCCGCGTTTTTAATTAAATCATCATATCTTTTTAATTCAAATTGATCATAATTTTCATGGTTACTTATTATTATAATTTCATCTACTAAGGGTTGAATTGCTGTTATAATATGTTCAACAAATGTTTTCTTCTTAAAAGAAATAAAGCCTTTATCGGTTCCCATGCGAGTACTTTTTCCTCCTGCGAGAATAATACCTGTTATGTTTTTCTTTTCTTTCATTTATATGAAAAACAATTTTACAGAAGCCACAATTAAAACAAATGCCAATACATATTTTAAGGTATGATTGTTAACTATTTTACTTCCGAAATAAGCTCCAAAAACTCCACCAATCAAAGCAATAATTACCATTATAAATGATTCTGAACTTACACTCACACCACTACTTATTTGTCCTGACAAACCAGCAACCGAATTTACCCATATAAACAAAGCAGATACTGCCGCTGTTTCTTTCATTTTCCCCCAATGGAATAATAGGATTATCGGACTTAAAATAATTCCTCCACCAATTCCTATTAGCCCAGAAAAGAAACCAATAGCACTTCCTAAAATAATTCCTTGCCAAATTTTTATCTCTTTAATCTTTGTGCTTTCTTTTCCAAATATATTTAGCATTTTTAAAACCGCAAAGATTAATAGAATCGCTAATATTTTTTTATAAAGAGTTGCATCGATATATAAAGTTCCTCCCAAAAATGACATTGGAATGGAGGCTAAAGCAAAATATAAAAACAACTTTTTATTAAAGTACTCTTCCTTATAATAATAGTAAAAAGAAATTCCTGCCACGAAAATATTAAGCAATAATGCGGTAGGTTTCATGACTAAATATGGGAAAGAAAACAGGCTCATTAAGGCCAAATATCCACTAGCACCTCCGTGCCCTACACTAGCATATAAAAAGGATAGTAAGGGCAATATGAGCATGAAAATCCAAATATGTTCAATTTCTAAAATCAATTATTTGAGCTTTTAAAGATTATTTATTTTTTCTATTTGAGCATCTAAATGACTCCAACAATTCTTATTAATATCATCAAAAGCTAGAATTAATTTTCTGCCATATTCTGTTAATACCGTGCCACCACCACCTTTTCCGCCAATACTTGTTATGGTAACTGGTTTTTTACTTGATTTATTTACAGCATCAATTAAAGTCCAAGCTTTTTTATAAGACATTTGCATGCTTTTCGCTGCTTTTGAAAGAGATCCAGTTTCTTCTATAGCTTTTAATAAACGAACCCGACCTTCTCCTAACAGCACGTTGTCATGAGCTTCGATCCAAATTCTGCTTTTAATTTTATAATTCATATCTATAATTAAACTGGTAAATGGATTACCGTTACCAAATCTCCTTTTGAATATTGAGTTACTTCCCAAGGGATGTAAATAAATGCATTAGCTATAGCAAAAGTGTGCAACATCGCAGAACTTTGTCCCTCTAAAATGGTTACATCTCCATTTTTATGATATGCTTTTAAAAATTGAGCACGATCTCCTTTTTTTAAATATTCACCGCTTAAAATTGCTGTTCCTTTATTAATAGAGAAGTTTAAATTACCGGATAATCTTTCTAATGATGGATGAACATATACATAAAAACTGCTTAATGCTGATGCTGGGTTTCCTGGAAGTGCAAAAACCGGTATGTTTTTTATTTTTCCGAAGAACAGCGGTTTCCCCGGTTTCTGTTTTACTTTATAAAATAGTTGTTCGGTTCCTAATTCTAATAACGCTTTCCCTACAAAATCGTAATCTCCAACAGAAATCCCTCCAGTTATAAGAACCACATCACTTTCTGAAATTGCTTTATCTAAAATTGCTACCGTACTTATATAATCGTCCTTAACTTTATAAAGTTTAGTGTCTTTAAATCCTAAACTTAATAATCCAGTGTATAACATCCCAGAGTTGCTTTCGTAAATCTTTCCGTAAGTTAAAGGTTGTCCAGCTTTGATTAATTCATTCCCTGTTGTTACGATTGCTACTTTTGGTTTTTTATAAACAGTGATTTCTATGATTCCTAAAGTGAGTAAAAAACCGATAGCTGCTGGAATTAACTTTGTTCCTTTTTTTAAAGCGATTTTACCTTCTTTTATTTGTTCTCCTTTAGGTCGTATATTTTCATTAAGTTTTGCAGGATTATTTAATTGTAACTGATTTTTATTTGCAGTTACTTCTTCTTGCATGATTACCGTATTTGCTGTGTCAGGAACTGCAGATCCTGTGAAAATATGAACAGCTTCACCCGTTTTTAAAACTGGATGATGGCCATCACCTGCTTTTACTTCATCAATAATATTATAGGAGGAATCATCGTGAATATTTAACGCATAACCATCCATAGCCGATTGTCTAAAAGGAGGCATGTTAATAGGTGAAATCACATTTTCCGCCAAAACTAATCCTAAAGCATTAGTAACTTTACAAAGCATTGAGATTTGAGTCGGAATAACATTGTTTTTTACAAGTTCAAAAGCTTCTTCTACTGTTATCATTTATTGATCGTTATATCTTTACAAATATAACGAAAACTTGAGGTTTATAAAATTATTATTTTAGACCAATAAGTCAATTATTATTATTAGAAAAATTTATAAACGAATTACGTCAAGGAACCCGAAAAGCTTATAGTCAATTTATAGATGATTATAAGCAAAAAGTTTTTGCAACCTATATTTCATTTGCTCCTAACAAAGAAGATGCAGAAGATATCGCACAAGAAGTTTTTGTAGAGTTTTTTTAAATCCATTATAAATAGAAAGGATAAGTTCTTTAATAGGAGAAAATAACAAAAATAAAGATTTAGAAACTTTAAATCATTTTAGAGCGATTCAAGAATTTTGTAATGATCTTCAAAAACAAAAATTCAAAAAAAATTGTGATGGATGCGCTCCATAAAGGTCCGCCACCAAGAAATGGAGGAGGTCCAAGAAATCAAAATCAGGGGATACTACCTAGAATTTAAAAAACTTGTAAAGTAAAAAAATATGCTTTAAAACTCTCTTCAAAATAAACCTATTTATTTTTTAAAGGCTAATTTAGAGGACCTACCTTTCTTAAAAATTTTATTGCTAGCTTGCGTTCCTTTTCGCAATGCTTTCTGTTCTTCAAAGGGTAATTGGATAATCTCATGACATTCTTTGCTACAGGTATATTCCATTTTTTCGGAACAAACTTCACATTGAATAAAGAGTAAATGACATCCTTCATTGACGCAATTTATGTGCGTGTCGCAAGCAGCAGCACATTGATGACAATTGGATATCACATCATCACTAATGCGTTCGCTACGTCGGTGATCAAAGACAAAATTTTTGCCTAAAAATTTATTTTCTAATCCTTGACTATTTACTTGACGGGTATACTCAATAATACCGCCTTCTAATTGAAATACATTTTTAAACCCTTTGTGTTTGTAGTAGGCACTCGCTTTTTCACAACGTATTCCTCCCGTACAATACATCACCAATTTCGTATTTTCTTTATGATTTTTTAAATCTTCTTCAATAATATCTAGAGAATCTCGAAATGTGTCTACATTGGGAGTGACAGCATTTTTAAAGTGCCCAATTTCACTCTCATAGTGGTTACGCATATCGATCAAGACCGTTTCTGGCTCCTCTATTAATTCGTTAAATGCCCTAGCATCTAAATGAACGCCTATATTAGTTACATCAAAGGTGTCGTCATTCAATCCATCGGCCACAATCTTATAACGTACTTTTACTTTTAATTTTAAAAACGATTTTATGTCTTGCTCTAGAGCAATGTTCAAACGGCAATTTTCTAAGAAATAGATACTATCCAAAAAGTCTTTAAATTCTTTAAATTTTTTGGCAGGCACAGACAATTGCGCATTGATCCCTTCATTTGCTACATAAATACGTCCCAAGATTTCAAGAGCGTCCCATACTACAAATAAATAGTTCCTAAAAAGTTCTGGATTACCAATTTTAGCATATTGATAAAAAGAAAGCGTTAAGCGGTCTTCTCCAGCTTCTTCTAATAAGGTTGCTCTCTCTTTCGCGCTCAGGGTATTGTACAGTTGCATGCTATACTAATTATAAGGTTAAAAAAAGAATAATTAAAAAAGCAAAAATAGTAGATTTTTTATAATTACTAGCTTTAATACATAAATGTCTAAAAAGAATGGAAAAGAAATATTGCTAAAAGCACCTAATTTCTAGTTTTTTTAGTGTAGTTTTAATTGTAGCCGTTTTCTGGCTTCATCAATTTCTAGAACCTTCACAATAATTTATTGATGTAAATTCACCTGTTCGCTGATATTGAAATCATTAACTAATCCTCGCTCCATTGATTACAACTTCTTCATCAGGATTTAGGAACACCAATTTACCTTCAGGAGTTTCCGTCATTAAAATCATCCCTTCGCTTTCCACTCCCTGCAATACTCTTGGTGCCAAATTTACCAAAACAGTTACTTTTTTTCCAATAACCTCTTCAGGTGAAAAACTTTCTGAAATACCAGAAACAACGGTGCGAACATCAATGCCAGTATCTACTTTTAAGATGAGTAACTTTTTAGTTTTAGTCATTTTTTCGGCTTCCAAAATTGTTCCAACTCGCATATCTAATTTAGTAAAATCGTCAAATAGAATGGTTTCTTTTTGAGGTTCAGGGTTTGCATTCATGACTTCATTTGATCTTTTAGTAGCTTCTAATTTATCTAATTGTTGTTGTACCTGCTCGTCTTCAATTTTACTAAAAAGCAATTCGCCTTTCCCTATTTGATGATGGGAAGGGATTAAAACTTCTTTAGTAGAAACTTCTCTCCATGGAGTATTAAGTTCATTTAGAGAAAGCATATTTTTTAATTTACTAGATGTAAATGGTAAAAAAGGTTCGCATAAAACTGCCAATGCAGCTGCAATCTGAAGGGAAACAAACATAATAGTTTTGGTTCTTTCTTCATCCGTTTTAATTTTCTTCCAAGGCTCTTCGTCTGCTAAATACTTATTTCCTATACGAGCCACATTCATTAACTCTGCTTGGGCTTCTCTAAAACGATACCGTTCAATAGAGCTTTCAATTACATTAGGATATGCTTTTAATTCAGTTAAGGTTGCTATATCTACTTCAGAAAATGAAACTGGTTCTGGAATAATTCCATCGTAGTATTTATTGGTTAATACCACCACACGATTGATAAAATTTCCAAAAATGGCAACTAATTCATTGTTGTTTCTTGCTTGAAAATCTGACCACGTAAAATCATTGTCTTTTGTTTCAGGGGCATTTGCTGTTAATGCATACCGCAACACATCTTGTTGATTTGGAAAATCTATTAGGTATTCATGCAGCCATACTGCCCAGTTTTTACTGGTAGAAATTTTATTACCTTCTAGGTTTAAAAATTCATTGGCTGGCACATTGTTAGGTACGATATAACTCCCTTCTGCTTTTAACATACTCGGAAAAATAATACAGTGAAATACAATGTTATCTTTTCCTATAAAATGAAGCAGTTTGGTATTTTCGTCTTTCCAATAAGGTTTCCAATCTTTTCCTTCTTTTTCTGCCCATTCTTTAGTAGCAGATATATAACCAATGGGAGCATCAAACCATACGTACAAAACTTTTACGTCGGCACCTTCAATTGGCACAGGGATTCCCCAATCTAAATCTCGAGTTACCGCTCTAGGAAGCAATCCATCGTCTATCCAAGATTTACATTGCCCATACACGTTGGTTTTCCAATCTTTTTTATGTCCTTTTACGATCCACTCTTTTAACCATGGTTCGTATTGATCTAGAGGTAAAAACCAGTGTTTGGTTTCTTTTAGCGAGGGTGTATTTCCGGTAATGGAAGATTTAGGATTGATTAAATCGGTAGCATTATGAGATGTTCCACAACTTTCACATTGGTCTCCATAACTTTCTTCAAAACCACATTTAGGACAGGTACCCACAATAAAACGATCTGCTAAAAACTGATTTGCTTCTTTATCGTAGAATTGTTCTGTAGTTTGTTCAATAAACTTACCGTCTTCGTATAATTTCTTAAAGAATTCGGAAGCGGTATCGTGATGTATTTTTGCAGTAGTACGTGAATAGTTATCGAAAGTAATTCCAAAATCCTGAAAAGATTGTTTGATAATGGCATGGTATTTATCCACAACTTGCTGAGGTGTAATCCCTTCTTTTTTTGCTTTTATGGTAATAGGAACTCCATGCTCATCGCTTCCACAAACAAAAGCAACATCGTTGCCTTGCATTCTTTGAAAACGTGAATAAATATCTGCAGGCACATATACTCCTGCTAAATGTCCAATATGTACAGGGCCATTGGTATAAGGCAAAGCTGCCGTTATGGTAAACCTTTTTGGTGAATTTTGCATACTCAATTTTGAACTGTAAAAATACGGATTTTATTTCTTTGAGAATATTTTAATTATCTGCTAAATCTATTTCAATTATCTAATTAAAATAGATTTACTATAATACTGTCTTCCCGTTGAAATGCGATAGATATATTGTCCATAACTGAGTCTTCCTTGTATTTGATCTCTCACATTAAATCGATGCCTTCCTGCAAAAAGCATTTCATTTGTTATTGTGCCAATTTCCTTTGCCATCATATCATAAAGCTTAATGGTGACATGAGAAGTATTGGCTAAGTTAATTTCGATAAAAGTTTGATTGTTTTGGTAAATAGCTACGTGTGCAAATCGGTTCGTATTACTAAAGTCTGAAGTAGAAAGTGCTTCACAAGTAAGTCCTAAATCTAGCGTTTCATAAGATTCATTTAATAAAATCGTACTTACGATGGAAGGGTCCAAACAAAACCATTCGGTTAACACGGAGTTATAAATGTCTCTAAAATCGGAGGATGGAATTAAATTATTATCTTCATCCCAGGTGGATAAATCGGGGTGGTTTCCCACAAATCCACTTCCATTTAAAGCGGGACCAAAAAGCATTACAGGTGAAGCCGCTCCATGATCAGTTCCATTAGATCCATTTTCGTAGGGACGGCGACCAAATTCTGAAATCGTCATCGCTAATACTTTGTCATCCATACCAACTGTCTTTAAATCATCGTAAAAATTTTTGATCGTTGAAGATAAATCTGATAATAATTCTTGGTGCCTTTCTGGCTGTTCTGCGTGTGTATCGAAACTTCCTAAGGAAACCATATATACCTTGCTTCCTAATCCGCCTTTGATCAAGCGAGCTACAATCGCTAATTGTTTAGCCAGCTCTCCATCGCCATATTCTACGCTATTATTGGCTGCTAAGTAAGCATCGTTTATAACCCCAGAATAGATAAAAGTAGTATTGGCAGTAGCTCTCATAAAAAGCAATTTATCGCCATAGATACAATCTGGAATATCTAATACATCATGTAAAGTTCCATTTTCTGCTACATTTTGAAGTTGGTCAGGGTTGACCACCGAAAAAGCATAGTTACTATTATTTCCTTTAAAAATTAAATTTCCAATACTTCCAATTTGTACAGCTGGAGGAATTTCTGGAGGATTACTAATATAATCTGGATAGCGGTCTTCAAAATAGCGTCCCCACCAACCCGTTGGTTCTTCGTAGTTATCTTCGGTAGATGCCCAAATATCGGTCGATCTAAAATGTGATAGATTTTGGTCTGGATATCCTACACCATGTACTATTTTCATGCTTCCATCGCCCCACACAGATTCTAATTCATTCATATAATTAGGAATGCCAAAATCATCATTTAGGTTGATTAAGTCATTTTGTTGGTGTTTAATACTAGGTCGTAAATTGGCATAGGTATCGTAATCATAAATAGGAACAATGGTATTTAATCCATCGTTACCACCTTCCAATCGGATGATAATAAGAATATTGTCATTTTCATTTTCAGCTAAAGCAACTGCTAAAGGGGAAGGAGAAGTTGCTGAAATAGCAGAACCTCCTAAAAGCATGCCTCCACCACCAGCTAAACCTAATGCTTGAATAAAGGAACGCCTGTTCCATTGCGTGTGCTCATGATCGTGAATCTTTTTTTCCTCCTTAGATGGTCGAACCTTTTTATTTAATTTATTATTAATCATGGCTTTTTATTTAAGTTGGAATTCAGGAATGGTTGCTAGATGAGATAATAATAAAAATACTTGATAAGGAGCTTGTTCCCAATCTAGGTTCCAAAGGCCATCATCATAATAATTTTGTGGTATTTCCCATTTAAAGATTTCGGTAGCAATCGTGTAATCACTTAAGGTATATAGCTCTTTAGACATAAAATGATTTATCAATACTTCTGTTATGTATTCAGGGTCATTACTGTCATTTGTCAACTCTTTTGCAAAATCGGCAAGGGTAGACTCCAAACCATTTTGGAATAAAAGACTAAGATATAACTCTGTAAACTGCCAGCGTCCGGTAAGAGTTGAAGTACTTATCCAATCTTCATCTCTTTGCCAACCCGCAACATCGGGCGGGTCAAATAGTTTTTGACCAAATAGACCTGAAAAATAGACGAGTGCTGCTATTAGTTCATCATTATAAAAGAATTCAGATTCGTTTATAAATTGCATCGTAATATCAAAAGGACTTTTTATGATTACTCCCAAAGCTCTTTCATCAAAAAAGTGTTCACTTTTAAAAAGTTGCTTTAGCATTGGAGCTAATTCAAAATCGGTATCTACTAAAGTTTGAGCCAATGGATTAATTACATTATCAATAATAACAGCATCAATTTCTTGACTTACAAAGTATCTATATAATTTAGTACAAATATGAGTGGCTATTTCTGTTGCTCTTTTCTGAAATAAAATATCGATTACATCATCGTATTTCCAGTTTCCAGTTTGACCAAAGATGGTTTTATCACCATCTACCCAAGTGATTTCGTCAAAATAAAAAGGATCTCCTGGCTCCGCCCAATGATTATATCCAGTTAATGCTTTTGCAGTTTCAGTTATATCTTGTTCTGTGTAGTTATTTCCTTCTCCTAAAGTAAAAAGCTCGTATAATTCGCGAGCATAATTTTCATTGGGTTCTATATTAGTGTTTTCATAACCATTTAAATAAATCAACATTGCTGAAGAAATTCCTATTTCTCTAACAAAATCCTTTAAATTACCAATAGCATAGGTTTGTGAAATGTTATAATACTGAAATAAATAAGGAGAATAATTATAGATTTCTAAACCAGTAACAAAATGATTCATCCAAAAGGAAGCTAATCGACCTCTTAGATTTTCAGTAATTAGGTCATTACCTGTTTGTATTTTCCAATCTTGAATGTATTGTTCATTTTCCTCATTAAAATTTGTAAAATCGGCTATTATATAATTTCCCCAAAATGGCACGCTAGCAGTCGGTTTGTTAATTGCTTCATTAACTAAATCGTCTATAAAATCATTAGGAGATAAACTTAATGCAGTATCAATAGCATCTTGAGAAGCTCCAAAACCAAGACGGCGGTACACGTGTTTTATTTTAGTCGTGTTCCAAGGGTTATCATCAAATGGGATGTAGGGCGTAAGTGTAGATTCGTTACACGAAATTGGGGTAGTTGTTTCCATAGTAAAGGAATTTAAGAACAAAAGATAGTAAAATTATGTGATTTATTAATTCTATGACTAAATATTAACGAAAAAGATTAATTTTTTTATTACTTTGAAGGTGTTAAATTAAAATATGATTCAACCAAATTATTTAAAAGAAGGAAATACCGTTGCAATAGTTTCAACAGCTAGAAAAATTTTAAAAAAGGAATTAATTCCGGCCATCACTATTTTAAAAAATTGGGGATTAAAAATAGTTTTAGGAAAATCTATTGAGGCTGAAGAGCATCAATTTGCAGGAAATGATAGATTGCGAACCTCCGATTTTCAAGCGATGTTAGATCATCCTGAAATCGATGCTGTCTGGTGTGCTCGTGGCGGTTATGGAACGGTAAGAATTATTGATCAATTGGATTTTTCTAATTTTAAAAAGCACCCTAAATGGATTATTGGTTTTAGCGATGTTACCGTATTGCATTCTCACATACATCAATTAGGGATCGAAACACTTCATGCGCAAATGCCAGCTTCCATTGAAACAAAATCGAAAGCAACTATCAATTCTATTAAAGCAATTCTTTTTGGTGAGCATTATGGAATAATGATTCCTGCTGAAAAGAATAATATTAATGGAAAAACTTCAGGACAATTAATAGGTGGAAATTTATCTATTTTATATTCGCTTTGTGGAAGTCCCTCAGCATTAAACACCAAGGGAAAAATTCTGTTTATTGAAGATTTAGATGAATATTTATATCATATCGATCGGATGCTTCAAAATTTAAAACGCAATGGAATGTTTGATGAATTAGAAGGTTTAATAGTAGGAGGAATGACTCAACTACATGATAATGATATACCTTTTGGAAAATCTTCTGAAGAGATTATTTTAAGTATTTGTTCAGATTATAATTTCCCGATTGCCTTTAATTTTTTTGCAGGTCATTTGGAAGATAATAGAGCGCTTATTATGGGAAGGGATGTTAGTTTGGAGATTGACAAAACAAATGTTAAATTGAAGTTTAAAGATAGAAAATATCAATAATTAATTAGATTCCTGCCTCCGTGGAGATTACAATGGTACATCATAACGAACTTGGAAAATTATGAGAGAAGTTAGCAGCTGTTTATTTATTGAAAAATGGTTATGAAATTTTAGCGCAAAATTATTACTTTGATAAAGCAGAAATTGACATCATAGCAAAAAAATGCGAAGACTCCTTGGTGCTCATTGAGGTAAAAACAAGAAATAGTGATTTTTTTGGGGATCCTCAAGAGTTTGTAACTCCTTCAAAAATAAAATTATTGGTTAAAGCTGCTAACGAATATATTATTTCGAATGATTTAGATATGGAAGTACGTTTTGATATAATAGCAGTAATCAAAAACAAAACGATTGAAAAAATAGAGCATTTTGAAAATGCATTTTATCACATTTAAATCTTTTTTATTTTTTTAAATATGCTTTTAAAGTTTCAAAATTTTCAGGTTTTTCTATAATTTTTTTGTCTTTATCACAAAATAAGTTGGTGTAATGGTAAGTCCATAATCATTTACGATGGTGTTACTCCATTTTTTTAATTTAATAACATTAATGAAATTGGGGTATTTTAAAATTTCCTTCTTCCATTTAAAATCATCTTCTTCCAAGCCTACAGCAATTATCTTGTATTTAGTACTATTAAGCTCTTGACTTAATTGGTATAATTGTGGGATCTCTTTCAAGCAATGTGAACATCCACTGCTCCAAAAAACAAGAATGTAGTTTTCTGCAATATCTAATTCACTTAGTTTTTTGCCACTTCCATCATCCAAAATAAAATCGGGTGCTGAATTTCCAATAGATAAGTTTTTAAATTGATTCAATTTTAAAACAAGAACGGCATCATCTAACTGATTAGCTATTGGTAATAAATATCGTTCAGCCAAATAATTAGCAGTGCTTATCAGGTTATAGTTTACTAGATTTTCCCATAATTTTCCCATAAAATATTTTTGAAAATTAAGATCTAATGATCTCGTTTGAGCAACAACTTTATCTACGTTATTGTTAAAGGATTGTTCTTTAGATATTCCCTTAGTTTTTATTCCGGTTATATAAGCTAGAGATTTTTCAATTAAAAAATTTGAACTTTGTAATACTTCATCATTAAATGGGATGTTCGTAAAATAGTTGGCAGTTACGTTTTTAATATAATTGGATGGAGTTTCTAATTCATTAGGAATGTAAGGTTGATTTGCCTTAATAAAATGTTGAACTAATGTACCTTCAGTTTTTTCTTCAAAGGATTTTTGTAATTTTTTCTGTTTTTCAAAAATGGAAGTTATGGCTGAAGCTTCTATATTTTCTTTTAAATATCTAGTTTCTAAATCTCTTCCTAGTAGTGTCATTTCGGTTAAATAAGAGTTTAACATGATGTTCTCATTAGATTTCTGAAAAACAGCACCATCTTTTAAATTAAATGTCAATTCAATATCTTCTTCACCGTTATAAATAATATCAAAATTATAATCATTTTGCGGAACCGCATATACCAGTTTATAAATTCCTGTTGTAGCTTTTACATCGAGTTTAAAAACTAAACCTCCATCAACTATTTTGCTTTGTGCAATGTATTTAGTGTACGTTGGAGCATTTTTATATAAAATAGCCCAGGTAAAATTTTTTGTAGGAGAAAAGGTTACTTTAATAATGTGCTGAGAAAAAATAATGGTTGGAAAAAATAGTAATAAAAAAAGTATCTTATTAATTTTCATAGTTTCTAATTTACTAAATATTTGCAATAATTAAACCAAAATAGGAGATAAACAGTGTAAAGCTTTATTGATATTTGTAATATTTTCAAAGGTAATAATTAAACGGAGTCCGTTTCTAGTATTTTTTTCTTTCATTTTAACGAAACTAGGATTGGTTTTTGCATATTGAATAATTTTTGAAAAGATAGGGCTTTGATAAAAAGAGCTTTCTTGATCAGCTATAAAATAACCAACAAGTTTTCCTTGTTTCATAATTACTCGTTCCAATCCAATAGCAATAGCAATCCATTTAATACGAACACTATTAAGTAAATCTATCGCTTGAATGGGAAGTTCCCCAAAACGATCTATTAAATCTCTTTCATATTTTTGAAGTTCTTCTTCTGTTTTTAAATCACCTAATTTTTTGTACAGATTTAATCTTTCCGTGATGTTATTTACATAATCATCTGGAAAAAGCAATTCGAAATCGGTATCAATTACCGTTTCTTTTACAAAGTCTTTCAGTTCATGTTCGGTACCCGAATAAAGATCTTTAAACTCTTTTTCTTTAAGCTCATCAATCGCTTCAGTAAGAATTTTTTGATATGTTTCAAAGCCTATTTCATTAATAAAACCACTTTGTTCTCCACCTAATAAATCTCCAGCTCCTCTAATCTCCAAATCTTTCATGGCGATGTTTAAGCCACTTCCTAATTCACTAAATTGTTCTAGGGCTAGGATGCGTTTACGCGCGTCATCAGTCATTGCAGAATAAGATGGCGTGATAAAATAACAGAACGCTTTTTTATTGCTTCTGCCCACGCGACCACGCATTTGATGTAAATCGGATAAGCCAAAATTATTAGCATTATTTATAAAAATGGTGTTTGCATTTGGAACGTCTAAACCACTTTCAATAATGGTGGTAGAAACCAATACATCAAACTCATTATTCATAAAAGCCAACATGAGTTGTTCTAACTTTTTACCATTCAATTGCCCATGACCAACACCAATTTTTGCATTTGGAACTAAACGTTGTATCATTCCGGCTACCTCTTTGATGTTTTCAATTCGATTATGAACAAAAAACACTTGACCATTTCTTGAAATTTCATAACGAATAGCATCTCTAATGGTATCTTCAGAAAAACGAACTACATTGGTTTCAACAGGATATCGATTTGGCGGTGGCTTACTAATAATAGATAAATCTCTAGCAGCCATCAAACTAAATTTAAGGGTTCTAGGTATAGGGGTTGCAGTTAATGTTAGGGTATCTACATTCTGTTTAATGGACTTAAGTTTATCTTTTACGGCAACACCAAACTTCTGTTCTTCGTCAACAATCAATAAACCCAAGTCTTTAAATTCAACTGCTTTACTGGCTAATTGATGGGTGCCAATTACAATATCTAAAGTTCCATTTTTTAATCCTTCTAAAACAGTTGCTCTTTGTTTGATAGATCTAAACCTGTTGAGGTAATCTACATTTACGGGCATTTCTTCCAAACGTTCTGAAAACGTTTTAAAATGTTGGAATGCTAAAATAGTAGTAGGAACTAATATAGCAACTTGTTTACCATTGTCTACCGCTTTAAAAGCAGCTCTAATAGCAACCTCGGTTTTTCCAAATCCTACATCTCCACAAACCAAACGATCCATAGGAAGTTCATTTTCCATATCACGTTTTACATCTTCTGTCGAAGTAATTTGATCTGGAGTATCTTCATAAATAAAAGAGGATTCTAATTCATGTTGTAAATAAGAATCAGGATCGTATGCAAAACCTTTTAAGGTTCTTCTTTTTGCGTATAATTCAATTAAGTTAAAGGCAATTTCTTTAACTCGTTTTTTTGTTTTTTGCTTTAATTTTTTCCAAGCACCGCTTCCTAATTTGTATATTTTTGGAGTGGTTCCGTCTTTACCGGTATACTTACATATTTTATGAAGTGAATGAATGCTGAGGTATAAAATATCACGTTCTCCATAAATTAATTTGATGGCTTCTTGTAATTTTCCTTCTACATCTATTTTTTGAAGTCCACCAAATTTTCCAATCCCGTGATCGATATGGGTTACATAATCTCCAACTTCTAAATTGGTTAATTCATTTAAAGTAATTGCTTGCTTTTTAGCGTATCCGTTCTTTAATTGAAATTTATGATAACGTTCGAAAATCTGATGATCGGTATAACAAACATTTTTTTGCTCACTATCAATAAATCCTTGAAATAATGGGAATACAACCGTTTCAAATTGATCTACTTGCTGTTCGGTATCTTCAAAAATGTCACGAAATCTACGTTCTTGTTCTTCGCTACTACAGAAAATATAGTTTTTAAATCCTTTTTGAGTATTGGAATTTAAATTCTCGATTAATAAATTAAATTGTTTGTTAAAGGAAGGTTGTGGTTTTGTATTGAAGTTAATATCACTTTTATTTGAAGTATTTATTAACTGAACTTTTGTAAATTCTTCTAGTTCATTTTTTATTAAATCTGAAGAACAGAATAATTGACTTGGTCTATTTTGTTTTATTTCGCTATCCAATTTTTTATGGGCTTTTTCCGCTTGATGGAAAAGAGTATCGATTCCTTTATAAAAAATATCTTCATTTTTATAAAATATCACCGTTTTTGAAGCGATGTATTTTAAAAAACTAGTCCGTTTTTCTTCCATCATTTTATTCTCCATATTCGGAATGATGGTAATTTTATTTATAGTTTCTGTAGAAAGTTGTGTTTCTACATCAAAACTCCGAATGCTTTCCACATCATCACCAAAAAACTCGATCCGGTAAGGCATGTCATTACTAAATGAAAACACATCTAAAATCCCACCTCTAAGAGAAAATTCTCCAGGTTCAGTTATAAAATCGGTTCGTTTAAAATGGTATTCAAAAAGAACTTCATTAACAAAATCGATTGATAAATCATCTCCAACACTAATTTTTAAGGTGTGTTTTTCTAACTCTTTTCTGGTAATAACTTTTTCAAAAAGAGCTTCTGGATAGGAAACTATAATAGTTGGTTTTTTTCGAGAGTTAATTCTGTTTAAAACCTCTGCTCTAAGTAATACATTTGCGTTATCGGTTTCTTCTATTTGATAAGGTCTGCGATAAGATCCCGGGTAAAATAGCACGTTCTTTTCACCCAATAAATTTTCTAAATCATTAAGATGATAAGCTGCTTCTTCTTTATTATTTAAAACAATTAAGAAAGGTTTTTCTTTTAGTTTAAAGACTTCAGCAATAACAAGAGGATAGGAAGACCCTACCAATCCTGAAATGACGGTTATTTTTTGTGAATTTGAAATAGCTTCCCCTAGTTTTCTAGTGTTAGAAGATTTGATAAAAAGTGAAGAAACTAATGCTTTACTCATTTGGGCAAAGGTAGTATTTCAAATAAAACATTGAAACAACTAAGTAATTAATTTATGCCACAGATTTTATGTTCTTGATTTGTTGTTTTCAAAGAAATATTTAATTTCTAAAAAGCTTATTTCATTTTATCCAAGGAATTTCTGATTCATAAAAACGCAAATGATTTTTTACTTCTTTGGCGGAGGTGTCTCTTGCGGATTTAGTGATGTAACGAGCTTTAGTGTTAGTGAAATTTAAAGTATGCTTTCTATCA
>JAQWNL010000001.1:0-29741 GCA_029268635.1 Flavobacteriaceae bacterium | reverse complement strand
TAAATGACTATTCTTAAATTAAAATTTGAATTACAACAGCAATGTAAGGACCTTATAAGGCTAAGGCATAATAGCATTAATAAAACTATTTCTGATATCGAGTATTCTTTAAAACAAGAATCTAAAAGCACTAGCGGAGACAAGCATCACACAGGAAGAGCTATGCTTCAGATAGAACGTGAAAATGCTGGGAATCAACTAAGAGAAATTGAAAAAGTGGCATGTCAATTAAGCAAAGTTAATATTAGTTTTGCTTCAGAAACAATTCGATTAGGGAGTATTATTGAAACTAATCAAGCCATTTTTTTTATGAGTATATCTGTTGGTAAATTAGAAACGAATAATTCAATTTACTTAGGAGTTGCACCTAACTCACCTATAGGAATGCGCTTATTAGGAAAAACGAAAGGAGATCAATTTAATTTTAATAAGAAAGTCTATAAAATACTAGAAGTTGTCTAAATAATTTTTACATTTTTGTCATTCAGAGCAAAGCGAAGAATCTCCTTATATAAGAATCTAATTGTTTGTTTTTTATAATAATAAAGGGTTATTTTTTAATTTCGACTATAACCTTTTCAGGTAAAATTCTATATCCCATATTATAAAAAGTAAAGCCAAAAATATCTGCATATTGCTCTATGGTTTTACTAACTGGAGTTCCAGCACCATGACCGGCATCTGTTTCAATTCTTATTAACAATGGGTTTTCTCCAGTTTGTTTTTCTTGTAATTCGGCAGCGAATTTAAAGCTATGAGCTGGAACCACTCTATCATCATGGTCTCCAGTTGTAATTAATGTTGCAGGGTATTTTACTCCTTTTTTTACATTATGTACAGGAGAATATCCTTTTAAATATTCAAACATTTCTTTATTTTCTTCAGCGGTTCCATAATCATATGCCCAACCTGCACCTGCAGTAAAGGTATGGTAACGCAACATATCTAAAACACCCACAGCTGGTAATGCAACTTTCATTAAATCAGGATGTTGAGTCATCACGGCTCCAACCAATAAACCTCCATTTGAACCACCGCGAATTGCTAAATAATCATTGGAAGTGTATTTATTTGTTATTAAATAATCAGCAGCAGCAATAAAATCGTCAAACACATTTTGTTTTTTCATTCGAGTTCCTGCATCGTGCCACTCTTTTCCATATTCTCCACCACCTCTTAAATTTGGCACTGCAAAAACTCCCCCTTGTTCCATCCAAACAGCATTAGCGTTGCTAAAAGATGGCGTAAGACTAATATTAAAACCTCCATAACCATAGAGTATAGTTGGGTTTTTACCATTGAGCTTTACTCCTTTTTTGTAGGTAATAATCATAGGAACTTTTGTTCCATCTTTTGATTTATAAAAAACCTGTTTACTTTCAAAATTATCAGAATTGAAATCGATTTTTGACTTTCTAAATAGTTCTGATTTTCCATTAGCAGCATTGTACTTATAAATACTTCCAGGAGTAGTATAGTTAGTAAATGAATAATAGATGTCAGCTTCTTCTTTTTTAGAACCCAATCCGGAAATTGTTCCTATACCAGGTAAATTAATATCTCTAATCAATTTTCCATTATAATCGTATTGTTTTACTTTGGAAACTGCATCAATCATATATTCTGCAAAAAAATAACCGTTACCTGTCGAGGAACTTAAAACGTTTTCAGTTTCAGGAATAAAATCAACCCAATTTTCAGGAGCTGGGTTTGACATATCTACGGTTACAATTTTCTGGTTTGGTGCGTTTAAATTAGTAGCTATAAAAAGCTTACTCCCAACATTTTGCATTATATACGAAGTACTTTCTGTATGCTCTAAAATGGTTATTAACTCACTATTTTTTTTTTTTAAATCTTTTATGTAAAGCTTGTTTCCAGAAGTTGAAATCTGTGCAGTAATTACAAGGTATTGATCATCTTCTGTCGTGTAACCACCTATATAACGATGTTTTTCGGCTTCAGTTCCCCCAAAAATAAGTTCATCGTCCTTTTGAGAAGTTCCCAATTTATGATAATATAATTTATGGTGATCTGTTTTTGCAGACAATTCACTTCCCTCTGGCTTATCATAACTTGAATAATAAAAACCAACATTTTCCCTCCAAGAAATCCCGCTAAATTTTACATCAATTATACTGTCTTCAATAATTTTTTTGTTTTCAGTATTCATCACTAAAATTTTTCGCCAATCGCTACCTCCTTCAGAAATACTATAAGCGGCAATTTTTCCATTTTTAGAAAAACTTACGTTTCCTAGAGAAACAGTACCATCTTCTTTAAAAGTATTTGGATCTAAAAAAATTTTGGCTGTGCTTGAGTCTTCTTCAGTTTTATAGCGATAAATTACAAATTGATTTTGAAGTCCATCATTTTTTCTAAAATAAGTATAATCACCTTCTTTAAATGGAGCTCCAATTTTTTCATAGTTCCAAATTGAAGTAAGACGTTCTTTTAACTCTTCTCTAAATGGGATTTTATCTAAATAACCATAAGTAACTTCATTTTGACTTTCAACCCATGCTCTTGTTTCCTCACTTCGATCATCTTCTAGCCAACGATATGGATCTTTAACATCTATTCCAAAGTAATTGGTAACAGTATCAACTTTTTTAGTTTTAGTATATTTCAAATTAATCTTTTCGTTATTTTCTTGTGCTACAAAAACAGAAGTAATCGCAAGAAATAATAGGCTTGTTAATGGTTTCATACTGCGCTTATTTTATAGCAATAAATGTACGAAAAATCAATCAGTAAAAACCAAAAGCCCGAAAGCATAATCGTGACTTAAAATGAATCCCAATTTTTATAATAATATATTTTTATAATCTAAAGTCATACAAAAACAGATTTTTCTTTCAAAAAGGCGAATTAAATTAACCCTTTATCAACCAGATACTCAGCAATTTGGATGGCATTGGTTGCGGCTCCTTTTCTTAAATTATCGCTTACAATCCACATATTTAAGGTTTTTCCTTGTGTTTCATCTCTTCGAATTCTACCTACAAAAACATCATCTTTACCATTTGCATAAATAGGCATTGGATAGGTGTTGGTATCTGGATTGTCTTGAACAGTTACTCCAGGAGTTTCATGAAGAATTTTTCTAATATCGTTTATTACAAATTCATTTTCAAATTCAACATTTACGGACTCACTATGTCCACCAGCAGTTGGAATGCGTACTGCAGTTGCAGAAATTGAAAAGCTTCTGTCGTTTAATATTTTTTGAGGCTCACGAGTCAATTTCATTTCTTCTTTTGTATATCCATTTGCTTCAAAATCATCACAATGAGGAAGCGCATTTTTATGAATTGGATAGGGGTATGCCATTTCGGACTGAATCCCATTGATCTCATTTTCTAGTTGATTAACCGCTTTTATTCCAGTACCAGAAACAGATTGGTAGGTAGAAACAATCACCCGTTTCATTTTGTATTTATTATGTAACGGAGCCAATGCCATCACTAATTGAATCGTGGAACAATTAGGATTGGAAATAATTTTATCATTGGCAGTTAATGCAGAAGCATTGATTTCTGGGACCACAATTTTTTTTGATAAATACATCCTCCAAGCTGATGAATTATCAATTACAGTTGTACCAACTTCCGCAAACTTGGGAGCCCACTCTAAAGATATAGTACTACCAGCAGAAAATATAGCAATTTCAGGTTTTTTAGATAAAGCATCTTCTAAACCAATTACTTTTATAATTTTTCCATTAAACTTTAATTCATTTCCTATTGATTTTTCTGAAGCGACTAACACTATTTCAGAAACAGGAAATTTGCGTTCTTCTAATAATTTAATCAATATAGTACCTACCATTCCAGTAGCTCCAACGACTGCTATTTTCATATGAGTATCTAGTTAATTACTAGTGGTTTTAAAAAATTTATAAAAATAAAACACAAAAATAAGCCATAGAATACTAGCATAGTGATTCTAAAAAATTTATTTTTATAGAAGATCTATAATTTCAGCCAATAAATTTTCTTGAGTTGGTCCAGCCGTTAAATCAGGAGCTACTCTCATAGGTTTTTTAAATTCTTTAAACATAATCAATGAGTTTGTGGCTTATAGTATAGAAGATATGGAAAATTAATAGTTGGATTATTAAAACTAAGCGATACGATTGTTATTTTTGGCAAACTTTACGCTTTACTCTTTGTGAGATTGCTGTTAACAATTCGTAAGAAATAGATTCAATGCTTTCTGCAAGTAAATCTGCTTTATTATTACCTCCAAATACAATTACTTCATCTCCTTCTTTACAAACAATGCCAGTAATGTTTACCATCATCATATCCATACAAACATTCCCTATTATTGGAGCTTTAATTCCCTGAACCATTACCCAGCCTTTACCGTTTCCGTAAGCTCTGCTAATCCCATCTGCATGACCAATTGGGATCGTTGCCGTTACTATATTTCCTTCACTTTTAAAAGCCCTATTATATCCAACACTTTCTCCCTTTTTAACAGTGTTTATTTGTGCAATCACCGATTTTAACTTTGCAATTGGTATAAAGTTTTTTTGTTCTTCTGGAATATTACTAAAACCATAAAGACCAATTCCACTTCTAACCATATCGAATTGTGCCTCAGGATAATTTAAAATTCCTGAAGTATTAGACATATGTAATTTGGGTTGGTAGCTTAATTTACTTGAAATATTTTTTGCAATATTTTTAAAGATACTTATTTGAGATTCTGAAAAATATTTTTCTGTGAGGTCTTCACTAGCTGCAAGGTGTGAAAAAAGATAAGTAATTTTTATAGTGCTTGTCGAATTTAATTCCGAAATAATTTTATCCACCTCAGCTTCATTAAATCCCAATCGATTTAAGCCCGTATTAAATTTAAGATGAACAGGGTAGTTGAGTTGTTTTTTTTCAGAAGCTATTTTTATAAATTGTTTTAGTACACTTTCATTATATAAATTAGGCTCTAAGCATCGATCGATGAGAGTTTCGAAATTTTCAGGCTGAGGGTGTAGTACTAAAATAGGTGTTTTAATACCAACATCTCTTAAAATCACCCCTTCATTTACATAAGCTACCGCTAAATAATCAACTCCTAGAGCTTCTAATTCTTTTGCAATAATTACAGCATCACTTCCATAGGCAAATGCTTTTACAACACCCAATAGCTTTGTGGTATCTTTTATTCTAGATTTTAAATAATGGTAATTTTTACCTAATGCGGTAAGATCTATTTCTAAAACAGTTTCAGTAGTTTTTGGCATTCTTTAGTCTTCGTTTTTTTTAGAAATATCTTCAGGTTCTTGTACATTCATTTTTCGAACTTTTTCTCGAAGCATCAATTTATAATATGCCCCTCTGCTTAATGGCTCGTATTCATCTATTTCTCCTAAAAGCACCAATTCGTCAACTTTAGCTTTGCGGTAACTGTAATTTGCTAAATTCCCAGTTCGAGTACACACCCCATGTACTTTAGTGACATATTCAGCAGTTGCCATTAATGCAGGCATAGGCCCAAAGGGGTTTCCTTTAAAATCCATATCCAATCCAGCAACAATTACCCGCACGCCTCTATTGGCTAGATCATTACAAACTTTTACAATTTCATCATCGAAAAATTGAGCTTCATCAATGCCAACGACATCACAATCGTCTGCTAAAATGGGAATATTTGCTGCGGCAGGAACCTGAGTTGAATGAATTTCGTTGCCATCATGAGAAATTACCGACATATCATTATAACGAGTATCGATCATTGGTTTAAAAATTTCTACTTTTTGTTTGGCAAATTTCGCACGTCTTAACCTTCTAATTAATTCCTCTGTCTTTCCTGAAAACATAGAGCCTGAGATGACTTCAATCCATCCAAATTGTTCTTTTTGATTTACGGTATTTTCGAGAAACATAAAATTAATTTAAACTAAAACAGAATTTCTTGACGTTTACATAAAGGTTATGTAAATTTATAAAAACAAAACAGAAAATTTGCTTTATTTTAATAAGTTATGAAGAAGAAAGTCCTATCCCAAATAAACGCGCTTGCTAAGAGCCTTATTGCTTCAGAAAGTGACATCGATATTATTAAAACAAAACACACATTAATTCAGCTTTATGAAAAGTTAACGGTCTTAGAATTTTTAAAAACAAGTGTAAAAACCAAATTTAAGAAACCTAAAAGATCCGCAACTGACTCTAAAACGTATCGCGAACAGAATTGGTTTCAGGATCCAGATCCAGTTCCGCAACCATCGCATGAAGATGTTTTGGTAGAACCTTTAATGGAAAAAATAAAAGATCTAGTAGCTCAAATGCCTAGTAAAAGTGATCCAGATGGTTCGGCAGTGGAAGACTTGCTAAAAGAAATACTTCCTAAAAAAGAAACCTTTGAAAACGATTTAGAAGAATTTGCAGCTTCCTATCAAGAAAATCTAGTATTTGAAAGAAAGCAAGAAGATGAAAAAGATGAAAAAATAGAAGTACCTGAAAATGAAATTGAAACTAAATCAGCGCAAAACAAACCTACATCTATAAATGACAAATTAAACCAAGGGCTTAATATAGGGCTTAACGACCGTATTGCTTTTATAAAGCATCTTTTTGAAAATAACACCGATGATTATACCCGAGTTTTATCACAGATAAATTCGATGACTACTTTTCAAGAAGCATCTTCATTTGTTGAAAATAACATTAAGCCAGATTACAATAATTGGGATGACAAAGAAAAATATGCCGATCGTTTTTTATTAATAATTGAAAAACGATTTAACTAGTATGATGGGCAAACTTTATTTGATACCTACTCCGATCGGTAATTTAAAGGACATCACTTTTAGAGCCATTGAAGTTTTAAAAGAAGTAGATTTAATCCTGGCTGAAGATACTCGCACTAGTGGGAAATTATTAAAGCATTACAATATTTCTGCACACATGCAATCTTATCACATGCATAATGAACATAAAACGGTTGATCATTTAGTAAGAAGAATTACTAATGGAGAAACCTTTGCATTAATAAGTGATGCAGGAACTCCCGCAATTAGTGATCCTGGATTTTTATTAATTCGCGCTTGTGTAGAAACAGGAATAGAAGTAGACTGTTTGCCAGGAGCAACGGCATTTGTACCAGCTTTAGTAAATAGTGGTTTACCAAATGATAAGTTTGTATTTGAAGGTTTTCTCCCAGTTAAAAAAGGAAGGCAAACAAGGCTATTGCTTTTAGCGGAAGAAACGCGAACTATAATTTTTTACGAATCTCCTCATAAACTCCTTAAAACCCTAAGCCATATTTTAGCATTTTTTGGTTCCGATAGGGCAGTTTCTGTTTCTAGAGAAATTACCAAATTACATGAAGAAACCATACGCGGTTCAGCCTCTGAAGTATTAGCATATTATACTGAAAAACCCCCTAAGGGCGAACTAGTGATAGTAGTTGGAGGGAAAAAATAAAAACTTTTTTAGATTCATATTAATGAATAAAAATAATAAGTTTATTTATTGTAAATTTATCTTTTAACCTCTCTTTTAACAATTATATCATTATTCAACTTTATATAAATAAAAGTTTGAAATGGATTGTTTTTAAAACTTAAACTTCGTATGCGTTGGACAATAAAACCAAAACCAGACCCAAATAAAGTAGCTCGTTTATCTAAAGAATTGGGAGTAGATGATATTACATCATTTCTTTTAATACAACGTGGTATTAAAACATTTGAAGAAGCAAAAGACTTTTTTAGACCCGATTTAAAAGACCTTTACGATCCTTTTTTAATGAAGGATATGGACAAGGCAGTAGCTAGAATTGAGGAAGCCATTCTTAATCAAGAAAACATATTGGTTTATGGAGATTACGATGTAGATGGCACTACCAGTGTTTCTTTAATATCTTCTTATCTATTAACTTACTACCCTAATGTTGCTACCTACATTCCAGATCGATACGATGAGGGTTATGGTATTTCCTTTAAAGGAATTGACTTTGCAGAGGATAATAATTTTCCCTTAATTATTGCTTTAGATTGCGGTATCAAAGCCATTGATAAAGTTGATTACGCTTCCAAAAAAGGAATTGATTTTATTATTTGTGACCATCACCGACCTGGAACTAAAATTCCCAATGCTAAAGCAATACTTGATCCAAAACGAGATGATTGCAATTATCCTTTTAAAGAATTATGTGGTTGCGGAGTTGGATTTAAATTAATTCAAGCCTTGGCTTCCAAAAAAGGAGAAACGATTGAAGATTTGTTACTGTATTTAGATTTGGTGGCCACAGCAATAGGCGCTGATATAGTTCCAATAGTTGATGAAAATAGGATTTTAGCATTTCACGGTTTAAAGGTAATCAATCAAAATCCTCGACCTGGTTTTAAAGCCATTATAAAACAAGTTAAAAAGGGAACATTAACCATAACTGATGTGGTGTTTATAATCGCACCTCGAATCAACGCGGCTGGTAGAATGAAACATGGAAATCATGCAGTTACATTACTTTGTGAAACTGACATAAACCTTGCTACTCAATATGCTAATGAAATTGATATTTATAATTCCGATAGGCGTGAAACTGACAAGCGAATCACTATAGAAGCTTTAGATCAACTAGAAGAGCTTAAAGAACAAGAAGGCTTTACAACGGTTGTTTATAAAGAAAATTGGCATAAAGGCGTTATTGGTATTGTTGCATCTAGATTAATAGAAACCTATTATAGGCCGACCTTAGTTTTTACGAAAAGTGGTGATGTTTTAGCAGCTTCAGCAAGAAGTGTAAAAGGATTTGATATTTATAATGCTTTGGAGCAATGTTCAGAGTTTATAGAACAATTTGGAGGACATAAATATGCAGCTGGATTAACCTTATTAGAAGCTAATTATGGAAAATTTAAAGCTCAATTTGAAAAAGTAGTTTCAGAAACAATAGATCCCAAATTGCTCATCCCTGAGATCAGCATTGATTCACAACTTAATTTAACAGATATCACTCCTAAATTTTATAGAATAATAAGTCAGTTTGCACCCTTTGGACCGGGTAATATGACACCTGTTTTTATGACTGAAGATTTACAAGATACTGGTTATGGAAATCAAGTAGGAGAAGATAAAACTCATTTGCGACTTACCGCCACACAAAATAGGAAAGGAAAACTAGTAGGTATTGGTTTTGGTTTGGGAGATCAAATTGAGCTCATCAAAAATAAAAAAACATTTAAAGCAGCCTATACAATTGATAAAAACGAGTGGAATGGAAATGGAAGTCTGCAATTAAAACTAAAGGATGTTAAACACTAAGTATTTCATCAGTTATTAGCAATTCTTCATTTCGTATTCGCAGAATAATTTGAGCAATTGCGATGGTGTCTTTTTCACAATAACGAATTATCCTATCGATATCATTCTTCTAGCAATCTATGGGAAGTCAAATTCTTTCCCATTATGAGCACATAATAGGTGATATGCTTTATTAAAATGAGTTTCAAGTAATTTATAAAATGATTGAGAAAAGCATCTTCTTCGCCATGAAAGGAGATTGGCTATGATTTGACACGAAATTGGTTTCTAAAAAATGTTCTCCCAATTGTTTAACTGTATCTTTTCGTGAATTTGGAATCTTTGTAGTGATTTCTTCTTCAGTTTTTAATAAATAAACAGAAGATACCCTTCTTTATTTCCTTTAATTTCAAGGTTTCCAATAGGTATATTTAAGTGTACTATATCCATAAATTACCAGCCACTGTATTTTGGAGGTTCAATTTCGTTTAAATTTAAGTAAACAATAAGTTGCCCTCTATGTAATTTTAAGTGATCTTGCAGTAGATTTAATATTTGTAATTTACTTTTGGGTCCTGCAAAGAAGTCAACTTTTCCTTTTAATTCTTCATTAGGAGTGTTGTTAACAATTTTAATAACAGCATCAAAAGCATATTCTAGGGCTAAAATTGTTTCATTTTTGGTTTGTGGTAATTCTTTTTTCTCTTTTTTATATTCAATATCTGTAAAATAATTTGTACTAAGCCAATCCATATTGCCTTTAATTTTTACTAACTGTCCTTTAAAACTCATTTGTCTTTCGGTAGGTTTAAAATTGTAATGCCCTTCAGGCATTCCTTCAGCAATAGCAATAAGGTAAATTTTTGAGTTTTCCCATTTTTCCAAAAAAGCTAGTTTTGGACTTATTTGTTGCGCGAAAAATTTTGAAGAGTTTATTACAATTAGTAAAACTAAAAGTGCTATTTTGTTAATTCTTTTTGTTTTAATAAAGAAACAATAAACTTATTTATCAAAAAAGTTAGACCTTTATAAATTGCAATATAAGCGTATGTTAACACTAGATAGTTTTAAATCTCTTGAGAATGGAGAAATAAATAAAAAAGAATTTTTAAAGCTCATTAAATCAAATATTTCTCCTGCAAAACTAGAAGAAGTTTTATATGATTTAGATTATGAACAGCAACTTTATAAGCTACAAGCCGAATTGATTAATCTTCAAAAATGGATAACGAAAAACAAAAAAAGAGTTTGTGTTATATTTGAAGGAAGGGATGCCTCTGGTAAAGGAGGTTCTATAAGAAGAATGACAGAACACTTAAATCCTAGAGCTAGAAGAGTTGTTGCGCTTGCCAAACCTACAGTAGTAGAACAAGGCCAGTGGTATTTTAGAAGGTATATTAAAGAAATGCCCAACCCTGGAGAACTTGTTTTTTTCGACAGAAGCTGGTACAATAGAGCGGTTGTAGAACCTGTTATGGAATTCTGTTCTAAAGAACAATACAATAAGTTTATGATTCAAGTTCCAAAATTTGAAAACATGCTTTATGATGACGGAGTTATAGTAATTAAGTTTTGGTTTTCGGTAACAAAAGAGGAGCAATTAAAAAGGTTTGAGTCTCGATTAGCAAGTCCATTAAAGCGTTGGAAGTTTAGTCCTGTAGACCAAGAGGGACAAAGTAAATGGGATGCTTACACTCATTATAAAGATGAAATGTTTGTTAAGACTCATACTGCATTTAGTCCTTGGATTATAATTAAAACAAATAATAAAAAGGAAGCACGTTTGGAAAGTTTGCGATATTTACTTTCTAGGTTTGAATATGAAGGGAAAGGAAATGCAGGAACCACCTTATTAATAGATCCAAATATTGTGCAACTTTATCGTGAACTTTAAAGAAAATCGAGACTAATGAAGGATGAAATCACCGAAAAAGACCTCAAACTATTAAATAAAAAAAAGAGTTTAAAACTTTTTTTATCTAGAGAAAATGTTAGCATTTCTAGAATACTTAGATATCTGCGCTATGAAAATAGATTGATGCAATTACAAGAAGAATTAATTAAACTTCAAAAGTGGGTAAAAATCAACAACGGAAAAATAGTTTTTGTTTTTGAAGGGCGTGATGCAGCTGGAAAAGGAGGAGCAATAAGAAGAATCACGGAACATTTAAATCCAAGAGAGTTTAAATTAGTCGCTTTATCAAAACCTTCCGATGAAGAAATTGGGCAATGGTATTTTCAACGATATATTAATTTGTTGCCAATGGAAGGAACTATGGTGTTCTTTGATAGAAGCTGGTATAACAGAGCAATTTTAGAGCCTGTTAATGGTTTTTGTACCGATGAACAATATAAAATATTTATGAATCAGGTAAATGATTTTGAAAGAATGATAACTGAATCTGGAGCTCGAATCATAAAATTTTATTTTTCAATTTCTAAAAGTGAACAAGAAAAGAGATTCCAAGATATTATTGATAGCCCTATAAAAAAATGGAAGTTTAGTGCCTTAGATAAAAAAGCGTTAGAACTTTGGGACGATTATACAGACTATAAAGATAAAATGTTCTCTAAAACCAATACTATAATTGCTCCATGGAAAGTAATTAAAGCCAATAAAAAAAAGAGGGCTAGGATAGAAGCTATAGAACACATATTAACTACTATTCCTTATCATGATAAGAATTTAAAACTAATAAAACATGTGCATTTTGAAGATTAGCGACTAGTTATTAAATTTCAAATTGTATGGAAGGTATAAAATTTCATATCTTTAATAAATTTCTCGCACTTATGAAACCAATAATATTTAAGTTATTAGGAATTTCATTCCTTTTTATCTTCGGGATTCAATCTGAAATTACCTACTCGCAATACCAAAAAGAACCGTATTATGATGCTTTAACATATAGACTTCTTGGTCCATTTCGCGGAGGAAGAAGCGTTGCAGTTACTGGTGTACCTAATAAACTTAGACATTTAAACAGTTTGGCCGGTATGAGAGATTTTCCTCCAACTGAGGAAGATGTAGCTGTTAAAGATGAATTAACTAAAAAAATTAACTCAGAATTAGAAAAATTTAACGCACTTGTTTCAGATGAAATTAAGATGTTTAATACAGAATTTAATTCATTACACTTAAACTATTTGTTTACTGAGGGAGATACTAATTAGCATTTAATAAGCGGTTTGGTTATTGATATAATCCTTTTAAAAAATTAAATGAGTTTTTTAAATAAATCCTTAAGATCACGTATTTTTTTATCCATGATACTTCTAGTAATAGGTGCATCTATTCTTATTGTTGTTGTTACTGTATTTCAATATAGAGAAAACACACAGGATTATCACAGAGAGCGATTAATTAGAAAAGAAACAGCTATTCGAGAAAATATTAATTATGTGATTAAAAACACTACCTATCCTGTTGAGACCGATAAAATTGTATTTATTTTTAAAAACAAAATTTATGAAATTAAAGACATTCATCAATTAGATGTTTTTTTATATGATTTAGAAGGCAATCTTTTAATTTCTTCTCAAGCCTCTTTTATTAAAGACCCCGCTCATTCAAAAATTTCTAAGAAAGCTTTAGAAGGTTTAAAAAAATCAATAGATAAACATTTTATAGAAAAGTTTGTTGAAAAAGATTTTGAATACCAATCGTCATTTACCTATATCACAGATTCTCATTTTAAACCTATTGCTATCCTAAACTTACCTTATTTAGAAGATGATGGGTTTTTAAACAAGGAGCTAAAAGAATATTTGGGGAGGTTAGGAATCGCTTATGTTTTTATGCTTTTGTTTGCTATTGTTTTGGCTTATTTTTTATCTAAATATATCACTCGATCTTTAAAAACAATCTCAGAGAAGATCAAGGAAACTAGGTTAAATAAAAGAAATAAAAAGATATTAATTCCGCTTCGTTCTCAGGAAGTATCAACCTTGGTAAATGCCTATAACGAAATGATTGATGAATTAGAAAGCAGTGCAGCCCAATTAGCAACTAATGAGCGAGAAGCAGCGTGGAGAGAAATGGCTAAACAAGTAGCTCATGAAATTAAAAACCCTTTAACACCAATGCGTTTAACGGTACAAAGTTTTGAACGAAAATTTGATCCGAATGATCCAGATATTCATGAAAAAATGGAAGAGTATAGTCATAGTTTAATACAACAAATAGACACAATGAGCTCTATTGCATCTGCTTTTTCAACCTATGCTCAAATGCCAGCACAACAAGATGAAACGCTAAATGTTATTAAGATAACCAAACTGGCTTTGGATATTTTTAACGAAGCGTATATTTATTTTACTTCAGAAAAAAAAGAAGTAATCATCAAATTTGACAGAACACAACTGATTAGAGTTATTACTAATTTGGTAAAGAACAGTATACAGGCAATACAAGAAAACCATCAAGAAAAACCAAAGATTGAAGTAAAAGTTTATCAAGATGAATTTTTTGCAATGATTTCTGTTATGGATAATGGCACTGGTATCACTGACGAAAATAAAGCCATGGTATTTGAGCCAAAATTCACAACTAAAACGAGTGGTATGGGATTGGGATTAGCCATGGTTAAGAAAATTGTGGAAACTTATGAAGGTGAAATTAGTTTTAAAACTATCAAGGGAGAAGGAACTACTTTTATTGTGAAATTTCCACTAAAATAAGTAGCTTTTCGTAATTTTGTTCAGCACTCATTTTTAAAGATGAGTTAAAATAATTGCTATTTTATGCAGAAATAAAATCTTTTTCAATCATTATTATTTATTATGAAATTTAATAATATTCTTTCAGAAACCACCAAAGGTTTAACGACAATTACTATTAATAGACCTTCAAAATTAAACGCCTTAAATAAAGAAACAATTAATGAATTGCATCAAGCTTTTAAGATAGCTGAAGAAGATAGAGCCACAAAAGTGATTATTATTACTGGTAGCGGAAAAAAAGCTTTTGTTGCTGGTGCTGATATTAGTGAATTTTCAGATTTTTCGATTGCAGAAGGTAAAAATTTAGCTGCAAAAGGGCAAGCTTTATTATTCGATTTTGTTGCTAATCTTACTACACCTGTTATTGCTGCTGTTAATGGATTTGCATTAGGTGGAGGATTAGAATTGGCAATGGCTGCGCATTTTAGAATAGCAAGTGATAATGCTAAAATGGGATTGCCAGAAGTATCCTTAGGGGTTATTCCTGGTTATGGAGGAACACAACGATTACCTCAATTAATTGGTAAAGGTCGTGCTATGGAAATGATTATGACCGCTGGGATGATTGATGCCAAAACTGGACATATTTACGGTTTGGTAAATCATGTGACTACTCAAGAGGAATTAATGGAGTTTACTCAAAAAATTGCATCTAAAATTATAAGAAATTCTTCAGTTGCGATTGCATCTGCAATTGCAGCAATAAATGCTGGGTTTGAAGATGGAGAAAATGGGTTTGATGCTGAGGTTACTCAATTTGGTATCTGTTTTGGAACTGCCGATTTTAAAGAAGGAACAACTGCCTTTTTAGAAAAAAGACGTGCAGATTTTCCAGGAGAATAATTATAAATCACCGTTCCATTCACCATAGAATTGCTCTAAAAAACCTTCCATATATCGATGGAGATTTACTTTAATCTGTTTACCAGTAAGGGTGTTCATTTTGTTTTTTAATAACAATAGCTTCTCGTAAAAATGATTGATGGTTGGAGCCGTAGAATTTTTGTATTCCTCCGGGGTCATATTTAAGTTTGGCTTTATTTCTGGATCGTAAAGTGTATGATTTTTAAAGCCGACATAATTAAAACAACGTGCAATACCAACTGCACCAATTGCATTTGATCTATCTGCATCTTGAACAACAGATAATTCATTCGAGAAAAAACCTTGGTTTTTATTGCCTCCTTTAAATGAGCTATTTTCTATAATTTTTACCACGTGCGCTATAACATCTTCAGGGACATTTTCAGAAACTAAAAAAGCGCTAGCTTTTTTGGGTCCTATGGTTTCATCACTATGATAGAACTTTGAATTGGCAATGTCATGCAGTAAAGCTCCTAATGACACTATAAAAGAATGAACTTTTTCAGTTTTAGAAATTAAAAGAGCATTTTTATAAACACGCTCAATATGAAATCAATCATGTCCTCCTTCCGCATTTGCAAGTTCTTTTTTAACAAATGAGATGGTATGTGCAATGATTAATGAATCATTCATTTTGAAAGTATCTCCGAATTTATTTGAGACTCTATATTGTCGATAAGTGTTTCTGTGTCAAAATCGGAAATTTTTATAAAAGGATGTAATTTATATCGAACTCTTACTCCTAAAGGCATTGGAAACATCCCATGTTTTTGTAGTTTCCAAGAATTATTTATAGTAATCGGAAGCACATAGGCTTCTGGCATTTTTTTAATTAAAACTGCCAGCCCCTTACGTTGAAATTTTTTAGGCACATTAGTTTTGCTTCTTGTTCCTTCTGGAAAAATAACAGCACTTCGATTGTATAGATTAAGGTAGTCGGCAAAATTTACTATAGCAGTTATAGCTTGCCTCGGATTTTTACGATCGATTAAAACAGCACCGCCGTGCCTTAGATTATAAGAAACCGAGGGAATCCCTTTTCCCAATTCGATTTTTGAAACAAATTTAGGATGAATGTTTCTTAAATGCCAAACTAAAGGAGGGATGTCCCATAAGCTTTGATGATTAGACACTACTATTATCGGTATATCTTTAGGGTAATTTTTAAGAGTTTTTAACTGAAATGAAGTCCCTAAAACCCGAAGACTAACAAGAATAAAAAAATTCAGAGAGTCAACACTTTTTTTGTGAGCTTTATAGCCAATTAGCGTATTGCAAACCCATTGGATGATATGAAAAAACACTAAAACCAGTCCAAATAACAGATAAAATATAACTGTCATAGGATAACTGAGAACGTGAGTAATTTGTTTCATAAAAAATTTCCCGCAGATGCGGGCATTATTTTTAACAAACTTCGTTGTATGCATCTTTTAGATTGTCTGCAATCATATCTGCAGGACGACCTTCAATATGATGACGTTCTAGCATATGTACCAACTCTCCGTCCTTAAACAACGCCATACAAGGTGAACTTGGTGGAAAAGGAATCATGTGCGCTCTAGCAGCATCAACAGCTTCTTTATCAACACCAGCAAAAACAGTAACTATTTGATCTGGTTTTTTATCGTTTTGAATAGATATAGCAGCAGCAGGGCGTGCATTTGCAGCCGCACAACCACAAACAGAGTTTACAACAACTAAGGTAGTTCCCGGTTTGCTTAATGTATTGTTTACGTCTTCCGCATTAAATAATTCTGTGAAACCAACTTTTGTTAGGTCTTCACGCATTGGTTTTACTAATTCTGGGGGATACATATTTTTTAGTGATTTATGTTGCAACAAATTTTATACAAAGATAACTAATTATAGAATAAAATATAGTTCGTTTAGAATTTTTGGTTTTCTTTGATAGAGAATTGAAGCCTTCATTTTTTTTGATTTACTATATTTGCAAAATTATTAAATAACTAGGAATAGATTATGATTAAATGGATAGCTGCAATTATTGGATATTCAATTTTTAGATTTCCAGGAGCGATTATTGGTTTTTTGTTAGGAAGCTTATTTGATGGAAAGACCTCTTTAAGCGGAAGTAGAAGGAGCGTTTTTACTCAAAGCAAACCAGGAGTTTCTCCAGCCGAATTTGAATTAAACTATTGTCTTTAGCTTCTTTAGTTATTAAAGTAGATGGAATTGTTAATCAAAAAGAATTGGATTTTGTACGCCAGTATTTTGTTCAAGCCTATGGGAAGGAACATGCCAATGCAACCTTTAAAGTATTTAATGAAGAGATAAAAAAGAAACAATTATCTGCACAAAAAATAGCTACCTTTTTACGGAACAGAATGAGGTATGAATCTCGTTTACAAATCATACATTTTTTGTTTAGTGTTGCAAAAGCAGACGGGCATATTAGCAATCTTGAAGTTAGAGAAATAAACAATATCAACGGTTTTTTAGGAATAAATCATCGCGATTTTGAAAGTATAAAAGCGATGTTTTTTAGCAATCCGGATAGTGCTTATAAAATTCTTGAAATTGAAAAAACAGCTACTTCTGCTGAAATTAAAAAGGCTTACCGTACTATGGTAAAAAAGTATCACCCCGATAAATTACAACACATGGATGAAGTTTATAGAAATGGTGCTGAAGAAAAATTCAGAAAAGTACAAGAAGCTTACGAACAACTTCAGAAAGAAAGAGGGTTTTAGCGTATTTGCTTCATTTTTTGTAAATTTAAATCTTAAACTCAAGCAATGTCAGATTTTCCTGCTATCATACATTATGCAATTCCTTTTTTTGTCTTTGCTATGCTATTTGAGTTTTTTATAACTATAAGAAAGAACATCAAGTCCTATACAGCTAAAGATGCTTTTTCATCGATTGCCATGGGCTTGGGAAATGTATTTATTGGTTTTGTTAGTAAACTAATTGTATTTTCAGCCCTTTATTATGTATATGAAAACTTCCGTTTTTTTACCATACCAGTGACTTGGTGGAGTTTTGTCTTATTGTTTTTTTTAGATGATTTATCCTATTATTGGTTTCATAGAATTTCTCATGAAAACAGATTGTTTTGGGCGTCTCACGTAGTTCATCATTCTTCAAAATATTATAATTTAAGCACTGCCTTACGGCAAACTTGGACAGGAGGATTTTATAGTTTTATTTTTTGGTTATGGCTACCGTTGCTAGGTTTTCATCCTGGGATGATCATTTTTCAGATGGCAATAAGTTTATTATATCAATTTTGGATCCATACCGAATTAATAAAAAAAATGCCCAACTGGTTTGAAGCTTTTTTTAACACTCCATCTCATCATAGAGTTCATCACGGAAGTAATCCAATATACTTAGACAGAAACCATGCGGGAATATTGATTATTTGGGATAGAATGTTTGGAACCTTCCAACCCGAATTGGAAGAAGAGAAAGTTAATTATGGATTGGTTGACGATATTAACACTTACAATCCAGTTATCATTGCTTTTAATGAATGGGTAGCTATGTTAAATGATGCTTTTACTGGAAATAAATCTTTAGCAAATAGAATAAAATATTTTTATAAACCACCAGGTTGGAAACATGATGGTTCTGGAAAATTATCTAAGGACTTGCGAGAAGAATGGTTAAAAAAAAACAATTAAACTTGACTCACTCGCAACGTATTTACCATTCCTCTATTTATTATTGGCATGGCAGCAAGGTTAATTAAAAACTCACCAGGCTTTACGTAACCTTTGTTAGCAGCTATTTTATTAAGATCTTTAACTGTCTCATCGGTACTTTCAAAACTATTGTAGTAAAAAGAATTTACTCCCCATAACAGACTAAGCCTTGATAGTATTCGCTTATTTGAAGTAAAAACTAAAATATGAGCAGCTGGTCGCCAAGCAGAAATTTGAAAAGCGGTATAACCACTATTGGTTAAGGTACAAATTGCTTTAGCTCCTATTTCATTGGCCATAATTGAGGCATGGTAACAAATAGATTTAGTAATGTATCTATTTGTTCTAATTGTTGGTGGTTCTTCGGGTACTGTAATTAAAGATGATCCTTCTACTTTTTTTAAGATGGCAGCCATTTTTTTAATGACTTTAACAGGGTGTTTTCCAACGGATGTTTCACCAGAAAGCATCACAGCGTCAGCTCCATCCATAACAGAGTTAGCTACATCATTTACTTCTGCTCTAGTAGGAGTAAGTGAATCAATCATCGTCTCCATCATTTGAGTGGCAATAATTACAGGGATTCTAGCCTCCTTAGCAATAAGCACAAGTTTTTTCTGAATTAAGGGTACTTCTTCTGCAGGAATTTCCACTCCTAAGTCACCTCTTGCAACCATGATTCCATCACAATATTGAATAATTTTTTTAATATTTTTAACCCCTTCTGGTTTATCAATTTTTGCAATAACAGGAACTTTGTATTCA
The DNA here is from genome assembly GCA_029268635.1 of Flavobacteriaceae bacterium. Classification (GTDB taxonomy): domain Bacteria; phylum Bacteroidota; class Bacteroidia; order Flavobacteriales; family Flavobacteriaceae; genus Marifrigoribacter. The sequence goes on along the minus strand of JAQWNL010000001.1, from coordinate 10,462 downwards.
CTATTATTTTCAATAAGCTTTTGAAGTTTTTTTAAATCTTTTGCATGACGTACAAAAGATAATGCGATCCAGTCTATACCCTGATCTAAAGCAAAAAGAGCATCTTTTTTATCTTTTTTAGTAAGTGCTGGTAATGATAATTTAGTGTTTGGTAGATTAACTCCTTTTTTAGACTTAAAAAACCCACCTTGAATCACTTTGGTTTTTACTTCGTTCATACCATTATTGCTAATAATTTCAAAAATAAGTTTTCCATCATCTACCAATATTCTTTCTCCTTTTTTTACATCATTAGGGAAGTCATCATAATTTATGTAAACCCTTTCTTTATTTCCTTCGAACTCTTCTCCAGTAAAAAAACTTACCATATCTTCAGGCTGAAGCTCTATACCTTCCTCCATTATTCCTACTCTTAATTTTGGCCCTTGTAAATCTGCTAATATTGCAATATTAGTGCCTAATTCTTCACTAAGTTCTCTTATTTGAGTGATATCTTTTTTAACGCTATCATAATTGGCATGTGAAAAATTAACTCTAAAAACATTTACACCTTCTAGGATCATGTTCTTCATTATCTCTTTGCTACTAATTGCAGGACCTAAAGTGGCTACAATTTTTGTTCTTTTTTGATCTGGCATTAGTTAAATATTAAATTATTTTTAGATTTTATTTTTTCACTTCCAATAGTGTATGCAGAAATAACTTGTTCTATTTCGTTAATAGTAGAAATTAATTTTCTAGTAGACACTTTTTCATAATCTGACTGAATTTTTAGAAAATAATCTACATTTTTAAATTCTTTAAGTAAAAAGGTAGTAATCGTTTTTTCTGGAGAAACATCACTAAATAGCCCTCCAGAACTTTGAAATTTAGCAGTTAATGATTTGTTTTTATTTGATACTAAATTATAAATAATATAAGATAATTCATCTTCGTATTCAAAAAGAGGAAATGAAATGTCCAATCCTTGGCTTGAAAAATCAACATCTAATTTCTTTCTAGATAAACGTAATGACATGTGCTTGTTTAGCATATAAGCCATTTTATAAGGTTCTTCACTGCAATGAATAGCTATTAGTAAAAATTCTTCTTGAAAATTGTCTTCTAAAATTAGTTTATGATTAGCCATTTACTTTCTTGTTACATTTTTCAAAGTTCGAGAAAATAGTTGAAAGATCAACATTTCTATTATGACCAATTGTTTAAATAAACATTTTAGAAATTTAAAAGCATTTCTCTATCAATCCTCTTTTTTAGTTTATAATAAGCCCTTTTTGCTGCAATTTCTTCTGCTTTTTTCTTAGAGGTCGCTCTTGCCTTCGATACGGTTTCTTCTTCTAATTTAAGTTTAACAGCAAAATGCTTTAAAGCATCATTACCGGTGTCTTCATAAATATTAAATTTAAAAACCATTTTGTTTTTTTGGCACCATTCAATAAACAAGCTTTTATAACTTATTATTTTACCTTCTAATTTTTGAATATCTACATAAGGTTTAATTACTCTCTTATAAATAAATTTTTCAACTTGGGAATATCCTTTGTCTAAATAAATAGCTCCAACTAAGGCTTCAAATATGTTTCCGTGAAGATTTTCTCCAAATTGATTTGTCGGTATGTCTGTTCTTACCAAACGGATTAAGTTTAAATCTTTCCCTAATTCATTTAAATGCTCGCGACTTACTACTTTAGATCGCATTTTTGTAAGGTAACCTTCATTACCACTAGGAACTTTTTTATATAAATGAGCCGCAATAACTGAACTTATGAGTGCGTCCCCTAAAAATTCCATCCGTTCGTAATTTTTTTGATTACCATCGGCATTAGTTTCATTTTTTGAACGATGCGTAAAAGCTTCCTCAAATAACCGTATGTTTTTTGGTCTGTAGCTTATGATCCTTTTTATACTATAAAAAAAAGCCCCGTCCTCTTCGGTACGGGGTGTAAATATGTTTTTTATAGAAGCCATATTTTATTTTAAACTCATATTTTTTTAAATACAACACAAGCATTGTGACCACCAAAACCAAAAGTATTGCTCATGGCAATTTTTACTTCACGTTTTTGTGCTTTGTTTAATGTTAAGTTTAATGTAGGATCTATATTTTCATCAACAGTGTCATGATTAATAGTAGGAGGTATAATACTGTGGTTAATAGATAGTATTGAAGAAATTGCCTCAATAGCACCTGCAGCTCCTAATAAATGGCCTGTCATTGACTTTGTAGAGTTGATGTTAATGTTTTTAGCGTATTTCCCAAAAACTTTAGTAATAGCTTTTAATTCGGCAACATCACCTAAAGGTGTTGAAGTTCCATGAGTATTGATAGCGTCTACATCTTCAGGCTTAATACCAGCATCACGAAGGCTATTTAACATAACTCTTTCTACGCCAATTCCTTCTGGATGAGGCGCAGTCATATGAAAAGCATCACTGGACATTCCTCCTCCAATAACTTCAGCATATATTTTTGCACCACGCTTTTTAGCATGTTCGTATTCTTCAAGAATAAGTGTTCCAGAACCCTCACCTAGCACAAATCCATCACGATTAGCATCAAAAGGCCTTGAAGCTGTTTTAGGGTTTTCATTTCTAGTAGATAATGCATGCATGGCATTAAATCCACCCATCCCAGGAATGGTAACTGCTGCTTCACTACCTCCAGTTACTATTACATCACAATGGCCTAAACGAATATAATTTAAAGCATCGATCATTGCATTAGCAGAAGAAGCACAAGCTGATACCGTTGTAAAATTAGGTCCCATAAATTCATATTTAATAGAAATATTTGCAGGAGCAATATCGGCAATCATTTTTGGGATAAAGAAGGGGTTGAAACGCGGTGTTCCATCCCCTTCTAAATAATTTGTCATTTCATTTTGAAAAGTCTCTAATCCGCCAATTCCAGCTCCCCAAATTACACCAACTCTAAATTTATCTATTCCATCTAAATTTAGGTTAGAATCTTCGATTGCTTCATCAGAAGAAACCAAAGCATATTGTGCAAAACGATCTAGTTTTCTTGCCTCTTTTCTATTAAAATGCGTTAATGGATTGAAGTTTTTAAGTTCACAAGCAAATTTAGTCTTGAACTTTTCAGTATCAAAATAAGTAATATTTGCGCAGCCACTTTTACCAGCAATCAATGCCTCCCAATAATCAGAAACATTATTACCAATTGGTGTTAGCGCACCTAGTCCTGTAACTACAACTCGCTTTAATTCCATAAAAGAATTAGTTTATTTAGCTGCTCCGATATATTTGATTGCTTGACCAACAGTAGCAATGTTTTCAGCTTGGTCATCTGGTATTTGAATATCAAATTCTTTTTCAAATTCCATAATAAGCTCTACAGTATCTAATGAATCTGCTCCTAAGTCGTTTGTGAAGCTAGCTTCCGTTACAACTTCGTTCTCGTCTACACCTAATTTGTCTACGATAATAGCTTTTACTCTTGATGCAATGTCTGACATAATTTTTGTTTTTAAATTTTAATTATATTTTGCAAAAATAAAATATTTTACTTGAATACAATACTTAAATGTTAAAATGTGAATCTAAAACTAATCATTTTAGATGAGTAAACCTTCATTTCCCTTATTTTTGTATAATAATTATAGGTATAAAGCCTATTTTAAAAAGCTTTTTTTATGAAACGTATAGTAATATTTGCTTCTGGAAGCGGTACAAACGCTGAGAATATTATTAAATATTTTCAAAAAAAAAATCTTGCTGAAGTAACGTTAGTCCTTTCAAATAAAATTGATGCAAAGGTTTTGGATAGAGCAAATTTTTTTTCCATTCCTTCTGAAAGCTTTAACAAAAGTGAATTAATAAATTCTGATAGAATAATAGCCATACTTAGAAAGGAATCGCCAGATTTAATTGTGCTAGCAGGATTTTTGTTAAAATTTCCAGAATTTATTTTAAAAGCATTCCCAAACAAAGTAATTAATATTCATCCAGCATTATTACCTAAATATGGAGGAAAAGGAATGTATGGAATGCTTGTGCATGAATCTGTAGTGAAAAATAAGGAACCTGAAACGGGTATAACAATTCATTATGTAAATGAAAATTACGATGAAGGAGCGATTATTTTTCAAAAAAGCTTTCAACTTTCAGAAAATGACACAGCGGAATCTGTTGCTAGTAGAATACATGAGTTAGAGTATGAATTTTTTCCAAAGGTGATTGAAGAAATTTTGAAGATGGATAAATAAATTTAAAGACACCCACCTTCGTGGGCATTTCAATGAAAAAAAAACAAAAGTATTATGCTGTTTGGTTTGGTAACCCTGCTGGGATATTTGACTCTTGGGAAGAATGTCAACGTTCAATTAAAGATGTAAAAGGTGCTCAATATAAATCATTTTTAACTTTTGAAGAAGCCAAAAAAGCATTTCGGAAAGAATACAAAGACTATATTGGAATCAACACTAAAAAGAAAAAACCATCTAAAGAGGAATTAATAAAAATAGGGGAGCCTAATTTACATACCATTTCTGTAGATGCAGCTTCAAGTGGTAATCCTGGAATAATGGAATACCGTGGGGTGGATACACAAACTAATCAACAACTGTTTCATCAAGGGCCCTTTGAACAAGGGACTAATAATGTGGGTGAATTTTTGGCTTTGGTACATGGATTGGCATTTTTAAAACAACATAAAAGCGATCGAAAAATTTATAGTGATTCTAAAATTGCAATTGCATGGGTTAAGAAAAAAAATTGCAATACCAAATTAAAGCAGATTTCAAAAAATAAAAAAATATTTGAATTAATACTAAGAGCAGAAAATTGGCTCAAAACCAATAGTTATAAAACGACTATAATAAAGTGGGAAACTAAAGCTTGGGGAGAAATACCAGCCGATTTTGGGAGAAAATAATTTTGCCCAAAAAATAGTCGAAACTTACTCTACTACATCACTTATTCCTTTAGGCTTATTATGCCCTCTAACTAAAAGATAATCTCCTGCACTAAAACCGGTATCTATTATTTTATTATTTATTGAATTTACTCTACTGCTTAGAGTTAACTTTATATTCAAAATATTCGAAGCCCTATTTATAATACTGATTTGGAGATAAATAATTAAAGAAAATAGCTAGTATGGGAACTAATAAAAATTTCATTTGTTTAGCTAATGCAAGTTGAAGATTAGACTACTAAATAAAAGCTTTTTATTATTATTTAAATGATTAAATTTACAACCTAGTTTAAAACCTATTTATGAGTAAACTTGTTATTGTTGGGACGGTAGCTTTTGATGAGATTGAGACTCCTTTTGGAAAAACTGACAAAATTTTAGGAGGTGCCGCTACTTTTATTGGATTAGCAGCATCTCAATTTGATGTTGATGGCGCAATTGTTTCTGTTGTTGGAGGTGATTTTCCTAAGGAATATATTGATATGTTAGAAGATAGAGGGTTAGATATTTCTTGCCTTGAAGTAGTAGAAAATGGAAAGACATTTTTCTGGAGTGGAAAATATCATAACGATATGAATACAAGAGATACTTTAGCAACTGAATTAAATGTTTTGGCAGATTTTAAACCTGTCGTTCCAGAATCATACAAAGATGCCAAAGTAGTGATGTTAGGAAATTTGCACCCTTTAGTCCAATTAGGAGTAATAAAGCAAATGACCGAAAAGCCAGATTTAGTGATTCTTGATACTATGAATTTCTGGATGGATTCTGCATTAGATGATTTGATGAAGGTAATTGCAAAAGTAGGTGTGATTACTATTAACGATGAAGAAGCGAGACAATTAACTGGAGAATATTCTTTAGTTGTTGCAGCTAAAAAAATAATGACAATGGGCCCCGAGTTTGTAGTTATTAAAAAAGGAGAACATGGAGCATTATTATTTTTTGAAGATGAAATATTCTATGCACCAGCTTTACCATTAAAAGAGGTTTTTGATCCTACAGGAGCAGGAGATACTTTTGCTGGTGGATTTGCAGGATATCTAGCGAAAACTGGAGATTATAGTTTTGAAAATATTAAGAAAGCAATTATTTACGGTTCGGCTTTGGCTTCTTTTTCTGTTGAAAAATTTGGGACTGAACGAATGATTAATCTTAAGAAAGAGGAATTGCACGAGCGAATAGTTCTTTTTAAAAATTTAACACAATTTGATTTAAACGACTAAAATAACAGGTCCTGTAATGCAAGGCTTTTTTTATTAATATATTGAAATTATACTATGAGTGATGCTTTAAAACACGAATGTGGAATTGCACTAGTTCGACTTCTTAAGCCTTTAGAATTTTATAAAAAAAAGTATGGGACTGCTTTTTATGGTATTAATAAAATGTATTTAATGATGGAGAAACAGCACAATCGTGGACAAGATGGTGCTGGTTTTGCTAGTATTAAATTAAATGTAGATCCAGGCGAACGCTATATTAGTAGGGTTCGTTCTAATTCTGCACAACCCATACAGGATATTTTTTCAAAAATTAATAACCGGATCAATAAAGAATTAACGGAGCATCCAGCATATAAAAATGATGTTTCAGCTCAGAAAAAACACATCCCTTATTTAGGAGAGCTGATGTTAGGTCATGTTAGGTATGGAACTTTTGGCGGCAATAGTGTAGAGCATGTACATCCCTTTTTAAGACAAAATAACTGGATGCATCGCAATTTAATTATTGCGGGAAATTTTAATATGACTAATACTACGGAGCTTTTTAATGATTTAATTAATCTTGGAATGCATCCCAAGGAAAAAACTGACACCATTACTATCATGGAAAAAATAGGTCATTTTTTAGATGATGCAGTTAGAAAACTATATAAAAAGGGGAAACTAAAAGGACTAACAAAAATCGAAACTTCTCAATATATTGTTGAAAATATAAATCTTGCAAAAATTTTGCGAAAATCAGCCACTCATTGGGATGGAGGCTATGTAATGGCTGGATTACTAGGTCATGGAGATTCGTTTGTATTTAGAGATCCTGCTGGAATTCGTCCAGCTTTTTATTATAAAGACGACGAAGTAGTAGTAGTGGCCTCAGAAAGACCAGCAATTCAGACAGTATTTAATGTTCCTTTTGAAAAAATTAAAGAGTTAGATCCTGGCCATGCAATTCTTTTAAGAAAAGATGGATATATGTCTATTTCGAAAATATTAGAACCATTAGAGAAAAAATCATGTTCATTTGAACGTATTTATTTTTCAAGAGGAAGTGATGCCGAAATTTATCAGGAAAGGAAAAATTTAGGAAAACTCCTTATGCCTAAGGTGTTAAAAGCAATAAAAAACGATACAAAAAACGCCATTTTTTCATTTATTCCGAATACTGCAGAAACATCTTTTTACGGTATGTTAGAGGCTGCTCAAGATGAATTAAACAACCAAAAAAACGATGCGATTCTTAAAGAAAAAGAAGGATTAACAAATGAAAGACTTCAAGAAATATTATCACATAAAATTAGAACTGAAAAAATTGCAATTAAAGATGTAAAATTAAGAACTTTTATTACAGAAGATAGTAGTAGAGATGATTTAGTTGCTCATGTTTATGACGTTACTTATGGGGTTGTAAAAAAAGAAGATAATTTGGTTATTATTGATGATAGTATAGTTAGAGGGACTACTTTAAAGAAGAGTATTCTTAAAATGTTAGATCGTTTAAACCCGAAGCAAATTGTGATTGTTTCTTCGGCACCACAAATTAGATATCCAGATTGCTACGGTATTGATATGGCTCGATTGGAAGCATTAATAGCCTTTCAAGCGGCTCTAGCATTGCACAAAGATCGAGGTACAGAAAATATCGTGGATGCTATCTACACTAAATGTAAAAGTCAAGAGACTTCTCCAGACCCTGAACAAATTAATCATGTTAAAGAATTGTATGCCCCTTTTACAGATGAGGAAATTTCAGATAAAATAGCTGAAATAATAAGTGAAAAAAGTATTAAAGCCGATGTAAAGGTAATTTTTCAATCAGTAGTTGACCTACATAAAGCCTGTCCTGATAACCTTGGTGATTGGTACTTTACCGGTAATTACCCAACTCCGGGTGGCAATAGAGTAGTAAATAAGGCATTTATTAATTTTATAGAAGGAAACTCTGAAAGAGCCTATTAATAATGTCAATAATCACTCTTTAAATGAAAGGCAAAGAGTCAATAAAAAATTATGCTCCCTCAGAAGAAAAATGGAATGTTTACACTCATGCTTTTGGACTTCTACTAAGTATAATAGGACTTATTTTTTTAATATCTAAAGCTATTAATGAAGGTAGTTTATTGCGATTAGTTAGTTTTAGTATTTTTGGTGTTAGTTTAATAATTCTCTATGCAGCTTCTACATTATTTCATAATTCAAAAGATCCAAAAAGGAGAAGGCAATTAAATATAGTTGACCACGCTTCTATTTATATTCTAATTGCAGGAAGTTATACTCCTTTTGCCTTAATAACACTAAAAGGTTCATTAGGCTGGATAATTTTTGGAATTGTTTGGGGTATTGCATTTATTGGAATTGTATTAAAGCTTTTTTACACAGGAAGGTTTGAGAAAGCATCTACAGTAGCTTATGTATTAATGGGCTGGATTGTTTTATTAGTAATAAAACCAATCATAAATAATATATCGATTGAAGGGTTTTATTGGCTTCTTGGAGGAGGAGTTTCTTATACTATTGGAGCTTTATTATATAGTATTCAAAAAATAAATTATAATCATGCAATTTTCCATGTGTTTGTATTAGGCGGGAGTATTTGCCATTTTATTACCATTTATTTTTATGTATAATGTTAAATTACAACACAATACACTTTGCCGAACTTAAAGTGTATTTGGTCTAAAAAAAAGAAAAAACCTATGATTGCGTGTTAAATATGTTATATTTGAATATACCATAACATAAGTAGGTTAAGTTAATGGTAGATTTGGGGCAAAAAAAGGTGAACACTTGTTTACCTTTTTTTATGCCCCAAATTTAAAAAATGGATTGGGAAATTTTTTGGCCATATTACTCATTTTAAAACGTGCCTTTACCCTTTTTACAGTAATTTTTGACAAATAATATTAAAGCATAAAAAAACCTCGATGTAAGCGAGGTTTTTTTAATTACAAATTGAGCTTTATTTATTTGTTGTATATCGAGAAGAAACTTCATCCCAATTAATTACATTAAAAAAAGCATTTACATAATCAGGCCTCCTGTTTTGATAATTTAAATAATAAGCATGTTCCCAAACATCAAGTCCTAAAATTGGAGTACCAGTGCAACCAATACCTGGCATTAAGGGGTTGTCTTGATTTGGAGTTGAGCAAACTTCTAGTTCACCTCCTTCAAGTACACATAGCCATGCCCAACCTGATCCAAAACGTGTTTTAGCGGCAGCAGAAAACAAATCTTTAAATGCTTCAAAACTACCAAAAGAATCATTGATTGCATTCGCAATTTCTCCTGTTGGCTGGCCACCACCATTTGGGGACATTACTTTCCAAAATAAACTATGATTATAAAACCCTCCACCATTATTTCTAACTGCGGCATTATTCATGTCTAAGTTTTTTAAAATAGCTTCAATTGATTTTTCTTCTAAATCAGTTCCTTCAGTTGCTCCGTTGAGATTGTTAGTATAGCCTTGGTGGTGTTTTCCGTAGTGTATTTCCATCGTTCTTGCATCAATATTTGGCTCTAAGGCATCAAATCCGTAAGTTAATTGTGGTAATGTAAATGACATAATTATATATTTTTAATTAAAATTGTTCTTTCTCCAAAAATACGTAATAATTAGGGCAATACATAAAACGTAACTACTTCATTTTTATAGTTTCATAGATTATTCTAATATGTCTATTGAAATCAGCAAATTAATTATCTTTACGGAAAGCTTTTTTATTGAATACTAGACCTCCATTTGTTATTTACGATGCCGCTGCAGGAAGTGGTAAAACCTTTACATTGGTTAAAGAATATTTAAAAATCATTCTAAAATCAAAACAAGAAGGTTATTATAAAAATATACTAGCAATTACCTTTACCAACAAAGCAGTTAAAGAAATGAAAGAAAGAATCGTTTCTAATCTTATTTCTTTTTCTAAAAAAACAATAATTACTGATCCAACAGATATGGCCAATCATATTGTTGAAGAAACAGGATTAACTTTAGAAAATATTCAATTAAAATCTAAAAAAATATTAAATCATTTATTACATAACTACTCAAGTTTTAGCCTGGAAACTATTGATAGTTTTAACCATCGATTAATTAGAACTTTTGCAAGAGATTTAAAACTTTCAGGAAATTTTGATGTAAGCTTGGATATTGATAAGTTGTTAACGCAAGCTGTAGACTTATTAATTTCAAAAGCAGGAGAAAATAAAACAATTACCAAAGCAATAATTGAATATTCTTTAGAAAAAATTGATGAAGATAAATCTTGGGATGTTATGTAATAAATGATTTAATATTTTTTTA